>NZ_JBEZFA010000055.1:0-39233 GCF_040649215.1 Micromonospora sp. NPDC049044
CCGGTCGGCGCAGACGGAGAACCCTGGCCGGTTCGCCCTGGCCGATGTGGACGGCCCGCTCACCGGCGAGGCTGCCGAGCAGGCTGCGGCGTCAGGACTTGGCGAGGCGTTGCAGAGCGCCGCGGGCCACCTCGGGGCGGGTCGTGTACCAGAAAGGCGGCAGCGAACGGCGCAGGAACGGCCCGTAGCCACGAGCCGTCTCCAGCCGGGAGTCGAGCACCGCGACCACCCCCCGGTCGCCGGTCGCCCGGATCAGCCGGCCCACGCCCTGCGCCAGCCGCACCGCCGCGATCGGCACGCTGACCGCGGAGAAGCCGGAACCACCGCCCGCGTCCACTGCCGCGGCACGGGCTGCCGCCAACGGCTCGTCCGGGCGCGGGAAGGGCAGCCGGTCGATGACGACGAGCTGGCACGCGTCACCCGGCACGTCCACGCCCTGCCAGAGCGACATCACGCCGAACAGGCAGCTCGCCCGCTCCTCCCGGAACCGGCGGACCAGCAGTGGCAGCGCCTCCTCACCCTGCAACAGCACCGGCAGGTCGGTGCGGGCGCGCACCAGCTCCGCGGCCTGCTGCGCGGCCCGCCGGGAGGAGAAGAGCCCGAGGGTACGACCACCGAGCGCCTCGACCAGCGCGAGCAGCTCTTCCCCGGCGGCGTCGGGCAGCCCGGAGACGCTGGGGCGGGGCAGGTGCGCGGCGACGTACAGGATGCCCTGCCGGGCGTAGTCGAACGGCGAACCGACGTCGAGGGACCGCCAGCCGGGGCCTTCGGTCGCTGGCACTACGGCGTTCGGTACGACGGCGTTCGGGGCGGCGTCGCCGGCCAGCCGACGAACTGGCGTCTCGGCGGCCGGGCGACCCGGGCCGGTGCGGGCGGCCAGCGCGGCCGCGGCGGGGGATGGCGGGGCGGGCGGCGGTGCGTCCAACCCGAGGGCGCGGGCCACCGTGTCGAACCGGCCGCCCAACGCCAGGGTCGCCGAGGTGGCGACGACTGTGCGTTCGTCGTACAGGTGGGTGGCGAGGGTGCCGGCCACCGACAGCGGCGCGACCACCAGGGCTCGGCGGCTGCCGCTGTCGTTCTTCTCCACCCAGGCCACGTCGTGGTCGGCCTCCTCCAACAGTCGCTGCGCGGTGCCGGAGAGCTCGTCAAGTGCGGCCTTGGCCTGCTGCTTGCGGACCGGGTCGGGATCGTCGGACTTGATGTCGCCGATCGCGTCCAGGGCGGCCCGGGTCGCCGCGTCGAGCAGCGTGCACGCCTCCCGCAACGGTGTGGGCAGCCCGGCGGTGAGTCGCCCGGCCGGCGCCTCGGCCAGCCCGACCGCGAGGGCGTCGCCGGCTGCGGTGAGCGCCTCGGCGGTCTCCGGCCGCAGCAGCGTCCGGGCCCGCCGGGTGGTGCGGTCGATCTGCTCCGGCACCAGCTCCGCCTGGGCGGCGGAGGAGACCCGGTCGGCCAGCTCGTGCGCCTCGTCGACGATGAGCAGCTTGTGCGGCGGCACGATGTGCCGGTCGGCGAGCATGTCGACAGCGAGCAGGCTGTGGTTTGTCACGACGATGTCGGCCTCCCGGGCGCGCGCCCGCGACGCCTCGGCGAAGCACTCCTGCCCGAACGGGCAGCGGGTCGCCCCGACGCACTCCCGGGCCGGCATCGACACCAGCCGCCAGGCCTGATCGTCGACGCCCGGGTCCAGCTCATCCCGGTCGCCGGTGGCGGTCCGCTCGGCCCAGTCGCGCAGCCGCTCGACCTGCTTGCCCAACCGGCCCGCCTCACCGAGCCACTTCGTCCCGCCCCCGGGGCGGGCCGCCGGGGCGTCGAAGAGCGTGTCCTCCGGCTCTTCCTCGGTGGAGTTGTCGAGCCGGGCGAGGCAGAGGTAGTGGTGGCGGCCCTTGAGCACCGCGAACGTGGGCCGACGGCCGAGCAGCGGTTCGACCGCGTCGGCCAGCCGGGGCAGGTCGTGGTCGACAAGCTGCGACTGCAACGCCAGGGTGGCGGTGGAGACCACCACCGGGCCGTCCACGGTGAGCGCCGGTGCGAGGTAGGCGAGCGACTTGCCGGTGCCGGTGCCCGCCTGCACCAGCAGATGCTCGCCGCCGGCCACGCACTCCTCGATCGCGGTGGTCATCTGCTGTTGGCCGGGGCGTTCCGCTCCGCCGGGCACCGCGCCGACCGCCGCCGCCAGCAGCTCGCTGCCGCTGGGCCGGGCACCCCGCCGCCGGCCCTTGGCGCGGGCCGACGGGGTGGCGGAACCGGTGGTGGTGCGGGACGGAGTCACCGTGCGACGGTACCCGTCGCCGCCGACACCGGCCGTGCCCCTCCGCCGCGTGGCGCGCTGCCGACCCCGCCCGTCGTCGCTGTCGCGTCACCCGGTTACCGCCGCGCTACGACGGGTGGGCGGTATCGGTTAGGGTGCGAATCATGCCGAGCGACATGGTCCGAGTGATCTACCGCAAGTACGACGGCAGCGCCCACCGCGACTACCCGGCCCGCCGGCTGACGGAGGACGACCTCGGTATCTGGCTCGGCGTGCCGCAGGGCACCGAGTCGGTCTACCACGGTCGGCCGTCGGTGGAGAAGATTCCGTTCGTGCTGCTGGTTCCCCACCGTGCCTGGTGGACGGCCATGTTCAACCCTCCGCCCCGCACCAGCGAGGTCTACTGCGACATCGCCACCCCGGCCCGCTGGGAATCCGACGACACGGTCCACCTGATCGATCTGGACCTGGACGTCGTCCGGCGGCGGGCCACCGGCCTGGTGGAACTGCTGGACGAGGACGAGTTCGCCGAGCACCGGGCCCGGTTCGGCTACCCGGACGACGTGGTGGCCGAGGCCGAGGCCGCCGCCCAGCGACTCTTCGGAGCGCTCGGCGACGGCACCGAGCCGTTCGCCAGCGCGTACCGGAAGTGGTTGGCCCTGGTGGTCTGACGCCGCCACGCGCGGCCGGTTCACCACCGCACGGCCCACCACCACCCTCCTGTCGGGGTCGTACGCGGACCGCGCCGACCGGCGGTGGGTGGGCCTCGGCGGGCGGATCGACTGCGATTGGGCGATGATCCGTGGATGAGCGCACCCCGACAAGGGCAGATCGTGGCACCGGCCGGCGGTTCGGTGCGGGAGTTGTTGCGGGTCACCGCACCGGTGGACCTGGGCGCGGTGGACCCCCGGTCCACGCCCGGCGTGCCGGACACGGCAGGACGCGGCGAGCAGCGCAAGGCCTGGGCGCGGGAGCAGGTGGAGCTGGTCGGCGGCGAGCTGGCCCGGCAGCAGGAGATGCTCTACGCGATGGCCAAGGCCGGTTTGGACCGGCCGGCCCGCCGGGTGCTGCTGGTGCTCCAGGCGATGGACTGCGGCGGCAAGGACGGCACGATCAAGAGGGTGGCCGGCGCGATGAATCCGCTGGGCCTGCACATCCGCTCGTTCGGGCCGCCGACTCGCCAGGAGTTGCGGCACGACTTCCTGTGGCGGATCCGGCGGGAGTTGCCGCCACCGGGGTACGTGGGGATGTTCAACCGTTCGCACTACGAGGACGTGTTGATCGCCCGGGTCGCCGCGCTGGTGCCGGAGGCGACCTGGCGGGCCCGCTACGACGAGATCAACTCGTTCGAGCGGGAGTTGACCGAGGGTCGGCTGACAGTGCTCAAGGTGATGCTGCACATCTCGTACGCCGAGCAGGGCAAGCGCCTGCTGGAACGGCTCACCGACCCGCGCAAGCACTGGAAGTACAACCCCTCCGACGTCGACTCCCGATCGCACTGGGACGACTACCAGGCCGCGTACGCCGAGGCCCTCAGCCGGTGCGGCACGGACGCCGCGCCCTGGTTCGTGGTGCCGGCGGACCGTAAGTGGTACCGGGACTGGGCGGTGGCCCATCTGCTGCGTGAGACGTTCGGCACGCTCGACCTGGGGTATCCGGCTGCCGATTTCGACGTCGACAGTGAGCGCGAACGGTTGGTCGCTGGGGGAGCGGGTGCGGGTGGGACTGCCGAGATGAACAGCAGATGAACGACCGGTGAATGACGTCTGACCAGGGGTGGGCCGTCGAATTCGCGGTTCTGTCGTTTCCTAGCATTCACCGAGCGGGTGCCCGACGGGTGCCGCCACCCTTCCACCGACGCGACGAGGTCTGTGCTGTGAAGTTTTCCTTCCGCCCCACCGAGGGCGCCTTCTACGAGCTCTTCACCAGGGCCGCGCAGAACCTGGTCCGGGGCACCACGCTGCTCAACGAGCTGGCCCTGCCGGGCGTGGATGTGCAGTCCGTGAGTGAGCGGCTGACCGAGGTCGAGCACGACAGCGACCAGATCACCCACGACCTGTACAAGAAGATCAACTCAACCTTCATCACGCCGTTCGACAGGGAGGACATCTACCGGCTCGGCTCGCTGCTCGACGACGTGATGGACCACCTGGAGGCGGTGGGCGACCTGCTCTACCTGTACGGGCTGACCGAGCTGCCGGCGCTGCCCCGCGAGCTGCACGAGATGGTCAACGTGCTCGACCAGCAGGCCAAGCTGACCGCCGACGCGATGCCCCGGCTGAAGTCGATGAAGGATCTTGAGGACTACTGGATCGAGTGCAACCGGCTGGAGAACGAGGGCGACCGGATCAACCGGCAGTTGCTCGTCCGGCTCTTCTCCGGTGAGTACGACGCGTTGACGGTGCTGAAGATGAAGGAGGTCGCCGACGAGCTGGAGGCGGCCTGCGACGCCTTCGAGCACGTGGCCAACACTGTCGAGACCATCGCGGTCAAGGAGTCCTGAGCCGGTGACTGTGACACCCGAACTCATCGCCGTGTTGGCGGTGATCGGGGTAGCCCTGGCGTTCGACTACACCAACGGCTTCCACGACGCCGCCAACGCGATCGCGACAAGCGTCTCCACCCGGGCGTTGACCCCCCGGATCGCCCTCGGCCTCGCCGCCGTCGGCAACTTCGTCGGCGCACACTTCGGTGCCGGCGTGGCCAAGACGGTCGGCGACGGCCTGGTCACCCTGCCGACCGGGGTGAACAGCCTCGGCGTGGTCTTCGCCGGGGTGCTCGGGGCGATCGCCTGGAACCTGATCACCTGGTACTTCGGGCTGCCCTCGTCGTCCTCGCACGCGCTCTTCGGCGGCCTGGTCGGCGCGACCCTGCTGTCCACCGGGGGCATCGTGCAGTGGGGCAACATCGGCGAGAAGGTGCTGCTGCCGATGGTGCTCTCGCCGATCGTCGGCCTCACCCTCGGTTACGTGCTGATGCTGGCCATCCTCTGGCTGTTCCGCAAGGGGCAGCCGGGCAAGCTCAACCGGGGCTTCCGCTGGGCGCAGACCGTCTCCGCGGCGGCCATGTCGGTGGGCCACGGCATGCAGGACGCCGCCAAGACCATGGGCATCGTGGTGCTGGCGCTCTACACGGGTGGTTTCCAGGAGAGCAAGACGCACATCCCGGGCTGGGTGTTCTGGACCTCGGCGACGATGCTGGCGCTTGGCACGTACGCCGGCGGCTGGCGGATCATCCGCACCCTCGGTCGTAAGATCATCGACCTGGGGCCGCCGGAGGGCTTCGCCGCCGAGACGGTCGCCAGCGCGGTGCTCTACTTCAACGCCCTGGTGTTGAAGGCACCGATCTCCACCACCCACACCATCACCTCGGCGATCATGGGCGTGGGCGCGACCAAGCGGCTCTCCGCGGTCCGCTGGAACGTCGCAGGCAACATCGTGCTCGCCTGGATCATCACGTTCCCGGCCGCCGCACTCATCGCCTGCGTCACCTACCTGCTGGTCCGGCCGCTCTTCGGCTGACCGGACCCGGCACCACGACGGCCCCGGTCACCGCGACCGGGGCCGTTCGTCTCACTCGTAGCGCACGCCGATCTGCTCCCGCACCGTGTCCAGCAGCGCCATCACCTCAAGGGTCGTGGTGTGCGGCACGACAGGGCTCTCGGTCAGCCCGGCCGCCAGGCAGCGCTGTACCTCGATCGCCTCGTACTGGTAGCCGTTGCCGGCCCCGTCGGCGACGATCGTCTCCGGCTCCGCGCCGGCCCGGTGCACAGTCACCGATCCCGGCCGGAAGAACGGCTCCGGCAGGTCGATCCGTCCCTCGGTGCCCGTGATCGAGGCGGTCTGCCCGCTCAACCCGACGATGCCACAGCTCAGGGTTGCCAGCGCTCCGCTGTCGTAGCCGAACAGCAGGCCGGTGTTCTCGTCCGTCCCCTCCGGGCCGAGCTGCGCCCAGGACCTGATGTGCTGCGGCACCCCGAGCAACAGGTGGGCCAGGCTGATCGGGTAGATACCCAGGTCGAGCAGGGCGCCGCCGCCCAGCGCCGCGTTGCGCATCCGGTGCTCCGGCGGGAACGGCCCGGCCACCCCGAAGTCGGCCCGGACGCCGGTCACCGTGCCGATCGCCCCCTGCGAGATCAGCTCGACCACCCGCAGGATCATCGGGTTCAGCCGCATCCACATGGCCTCCATCAGGAAGACCCCCGCGGCGCGGGCGGTGTCCACCAGCTCGGTGCTGGTGGCCAGGTCGAGGGTGAACGGCTTCTCCAACAGCACCGCGCGACCGGCGGTCAGGCAGGTCATCGCCGCCTCGTGGTGCGCGGAGTGCGGCGTCGCCACGTAGATCGCGTCCACCTCGGGGTCGGCGGCCAGCTCCACCCAGGAGCCGTACGCACGCTTCGCGCCGTACGTGTCGGCGAAGCGCCGCGCGCTCTCGACGGCGCGGGAGCCGACCGCGACCAGTTCGGCGTCCGGCACCAACCGGAGGTCTTCGGCGAAACGGCTGGCGATGTGGCCGGTGGCCAGGATGCCCCAACGAGTCATGCCGGAACGCTAACCCCTGTGCCTGCGGGGCGAACGCCGCCCCTCGCCGCCCGGCCACCCCTCGGTTCCCCCTTTGCTCTGCTTCAGCCCAGGCAACACCGACGAGCCGTTTCTGTTGCCTCCGCTGAAGCAGAGCAATTCTGTTGCCTCCGCTGAAGCAGAGCAAAGGGGCTGAGCATGGGTTCGCGGCGCCCCGGCAGTGCGGTGTGGCGGCGAACTAGGCTCGCGGCATGACGATCGACAGTGCCGGCTTCGTCGCGCCCGCCGCCCTGGTCGAGCACGCCCGCCGGTTCCAGGCCGAGGGTGGCACTCCGGCCACGCCGCGGGTCGCGGCAACCGTCTTGCTGCTGCGTCCGACCGACACCGACTTCGAGGTGTACGTCATCCGCCGGGTCGCCGCGATGACCTTCGGCGGGATGTACGCCTTCCCCGGCGGCGGGGTGGACCGCTCCGACTCCGAGGCACATCTGGACTGGGCGGGGCCGGCACCGGACGAGTGGGCGGACCGGCTCGGGGTGGCCCCGGACGCCGCCCAGGCGGTGGTCTGCGCCGCCGCGCGGGAGGTCTTCGAGGAGGCTGGCGTACTGCTCGCCGGCCCGGACCGGGGGACAGTGGTCGGCGACGTCAGCGGCGACGACTGGGAGGCGGCCCGGCAGGACCTGGAGGGGCGTCGGCTGGGCTTCGCGGCGCTGCTCGCCGACCGTCAGCTCACCCTGCGGTCGGACCTGCTGCTGCCCTGGAGCCGGTGGATCACTCCCGAGTTCGAGCCGCGCCGCTTCGACACGTACTTCTTCGTCGCCCTGCTGCCGGCGGGACAGCGGACCCGCGACGTCTCCGGCGAGGCCGACCACACGCTGTGGATCCGGCCGGCGGACGCGCTGGCCCGGGCTGAGGCCGGCGAGCTGACGATGCTGCCGCCGACCCTGGTCACGCTGGCCCAGGTGGCGGCGGCCGGCGACCTGGCCGGCGTGGCCCGTGCGGCGGCCGACCGGGACGCCGCCACCCCGGTCACCCCGCGTCTGGACCTGCCCCCGAACGGCGAACCCCGCTTCGTCCTCGATTGAGCCGCTCGCTGCCCCGTCGCGCGTCGCCCGCTGCCCGTCTGCAAGATCGTGCTCGATCCTTGAAGTAGTGGCATCGTCGTGCGGGGGAGGCCACTACTTCCATGTTCCAGCACGATCTTGCGCGGGCGCGGGCGCGGGCGCGGGCGCCGGGCGCCGGGCGGCGGTGCCGGGGCGGCGGTGGCGGTGGGGCAGCGGGCGGGCGTGGTTGGTGGTGGTGGCGGGGGGATGGCGTGGGAAACGGCACCGGCGCCCACGCCGGGAGGGCGGGGCGCCGGTGACCGGTCGCTGTCGGCTCAGCCGAAGCGGCCGGTGATGTAGTCCTCGGTCTTCTTCACGCTCGGGTTGCTGAAGATCTTCTGGGTGTTGTCGTACTCGATCAGTCGGCCCGGGTCGCCGGTCTTCTCGATCGAGAAGAAGGCGGTCCGGTCCGACACCCGGGCGGCCTGCTGCATGTTGTGCGTCACGATGATGATCGTGAACTTGTCCTTGAGCTGGAACATCAGGTCCTCGATCGCCAGCGTGGAGATCGGGTCCAGGGCCGAGCACGGCTCGTCCATCAGGACGACCTGCGGCTCGACTGCGATGGTCCGGGCGATGCAGAGCCGCTGCTGCTGACCGCCGGAGAGGCCCGCGCCGGGCTTGCCCAGCCGGTCCTTGACCTCGCCCCACAGGTTCGCGGCGCGCAGCGCCTTCTCGGCCGCGTCCTCCAGGATCGACTTCTTGCGGACCCCGTTGAGCTTCAGCCCGGCCACCACGTTCTCGAAGATGCTCATGGTGGGGAACGGGTTCGGCCGCTGGAAGACCATGCCGATGGTGCGCCGGACCGCCGTGACGTCCACGTCCCGGTCGTAGATGTCCTGGTCGTCGATTGTCAGGCTGCCCTCGACGCGGGCGCCCGGCAGCACCTCGTGCATCCGGTTGATCGACCGCAGGAAGGTCGACTTGCCGCAACCGGATGGCCCGATCAGGGCGGTGACGGTCTTCGGCTCGATGGTCAGGTTGATGTTCTCGATCGCCTTGAACCCGCCGTAGTACGCGGTGACGTTCGAGGCTTCGACGCGCTTGGCCATTGTGGTACCTCCGGGGTTCATCGGCTGAGCCTGTTGCGACGGGCCAGCAACTTCGCCGCGATCGTCAGGATGAGCACGAGGGCGACCAGGGTGAGTGCCGCGGTCCACGCCCGTGCCGGCGAATACTTGGACGCCTCGCCGGCCTGCTGGTAGACGAAGAGGGCCAGCGACGACTGGTTGTTCTCGAAGGGGTTGAAGTTGATCGCCGCGCCACCGCCGGCGACCAGGAGCACCGGCGCGGTCTCGCCTGCCGCGCGGGCGATCGCGAGCATGACGCCGGTGACGATGCCGGGCAGTGCCGTCGGCACCACCACCCGCAGGATGGTCTTCCACTTGGGTACGCCGAGCGCGTAGGCGCCCTCGCGCAGCGGGGCCGGTACGAGGCGGAGCATCTCCTCGGTGGACCGGACGATGGTGGGCAGCATCAGGACGGCGAGGGCCAGCGCGGCGGCGAAGCCGGAGAAGCTCGGCCGGCCGTCGTTGAACCACGGCGAGACGATCAGCACCCAGAACGCCAGCACGAAGAGGCCTGTGACGATCGACGGGATACCCGTCATTACGTCCACGAAGAACCGGATCGCGAAGGCGAAGCGGCCGCGGCCGTACTCGACGATGTAGATGGCGCAGAGGATGCCGAGCGGCACGGTGATCAGGGTGGCGATGCCCACCTGCTCCAACGTGCCGATGATCGCGTGGTACGCGCCGCCGTTGGGGTCGCGGGCCCCGATGTTGTTCATCGAGCTGTTGAAGAAGTCGCCGTCCAGGCGCTCGGTGCCCTTGCTGACGAGCGTCCAGACGACCGAGGCGAGCGGCAGCACCGCGAGCACGAACGCGGAGTGGATCAGCGCGCTCCAGGTGCGGTTGCGGGCGGAGCGGCGCCCCTCGACCGCGTTGGCCGCGGCGAAGAGCCCGGCCAGGTAGAGGACCGCGCCCAGGACGATCACCAGGACCGGGCCGCCGATGCCCGCGCCGTAGACGATCACGGCGGAGAGCGCGAAAGCCGCCACGGCGATGACAGGTGCGGCGTACCAGGGCAGCCGCCGGGCCCGCAGTGACGCTGGCGGGGCCGGTGGCCGGTTGCGGTGGGAGGTGACGGTTGTGCTCATGCGGCGGACTCCGTGAACTCCCGGCGGCGGTAGATGATCGCCCGCGCGATGATGTTGACGATCAAGGTGATCGCGAACAGCACCAGGCCGGAGGCGATCAGGGCGCCCCGCCCGGTCTCGTTCGCCTCGGCGAACCGGTTGGCGATGTTGGCCGCGATGGTGTTGCCACCGGATTCGAGCAGGTTGAACGAGATGGCGTAGGTGGAACCGAGGGTCAACGCCAGCGCGATGGTCTCACCCAGCGCGCGACCCAGGCCGAGCATGACCGCGGCGATGATGCCGGGGCGGCCGTACGGCAGCACCGCGGTACGCAGCATCTCCCAGCGGGTTGCGCCCAGGGCGATGGCGGCCTCCTCGTTGGCCGTCGGCGTCTGGAGGAACACCTCGCGGGTGAGCGAGGTGACGATCGGCAGGATCATGATCGCCAGTACCAGGGAGCCGAGCAGGATCGAGTTGCCGTAGGGGCCGTCGCCGCCGAAGATCGGGATCCAGCTGAAGTACTTGTTGAGCCACACCGAGAGGTCCGACACCGGGCCGATGAGGTAGTCGCGGCCCCAGAGACCGAACACCACGCTTGGTACGGCGGCCAGCAGGTCGATCAGAAAGCCGAGGCTGTTGCCGAGCCTGCGGGGGGCGTAGTGGGACAGGTAGAGCGCGATGCCCATGGCCACCGGCACCGCCATCAGCAGCGCCAGGGCGGCGGTGAGAACGGTGCCGAAGGCGAGCGCGCCGATGCCGAACGTGGGCGGGCTGTCGTTCGGGAACCAGCCCTCGAAGGTCCAGAAGTTCGCGGAGTTGGCACGTAGGGCCGGGATCGCCTTGGCGATCAGGAAGACCGCGATGGCCACGATGATGACCAACACCGTCGTTCCGGCAGCCAGGGTGAGGCCACGGAAGGCCCGCTCGGCGCCGAACTTCCGGTTTCGGGGCAGCGCGCCGCCGCCGCCGAACCCGGCGCCGCCCGGGGAACGGGTGCTGACTGGTGCCTCGGCCACACGCGCCGAGGCACCGGCGGGCCACTCGTGACTCTGGGTCACGCGCGTCCCGCCGGTGCCGGCGTCGGCCGAGCGGTGAGGGGTTTCACCCATCTGCTCGCTCGATTCGGTTGCGGAGGTGGTGGATTCGGGTCAGGAGAGGTTCTTGACCGCGGTCTCGACCTTGGTCCGGACGGTCTCCGGCAGCGGGGCGTAGCCCAGCTCGGTCAGCGAGTTCTGGCCCTCGGTGCTGGCGGCGTGGGTCAGCAGGCCCTTGACCAGCGGCAGCTTGTCGGCCGCGAGGCCCTTGCTGCAGACGATCTCGTACGTCGCCAGGACGATCGGGTACGCCCCGGCCTCCTTGGTGTTGTAGTCGATCGACAGCTTGAGGTCGTCGCCCTGGCCCTCGACCTTGGCCCCGGCGATGGTCTTGCCGGCGGACTCGGCGGTCAGCGCCGCCCACTCGCCGGCGCCGTTCTGCACCTTGGCCTTGTTCAGCCCGGAGTTCTCGGCGTACGACCACTCGACGTAGCTGATGGTGCCGACGGTGCTCTTGACCTTGCTGGCGACACCGTCGGACTTGGCGGCACCGACGCCACCCGGGGCCTTCCACGCCTTGGCGTTGCCGAAGGTCCAGTCCGCCTCGGCGGTCTTCGACAGGTACTTGGTGAAGTTGTCGGTGGTGCCCGACTCGTCCGAGCGGTGAACGGTCTGGATGGTGGCGGACGGGAGCTTGGCGTCCGGGTTGTCGGCCTTGATCGCCGGGTCGTCCCACTTGGTCACCGTGCCGGCGAAGATCTTCGCCAGGGTGGCCGGCTTGAACTGGAGGTCCTTCACGTCGCCGCCGGCGTTGTATACGACCGCGACCGGGCCGATCACCATCGGCAGGTGGATGGCCTTGCCGCCGGCGCACTTGGCGTCGGCCTGCGGCTGCTCCTCCGGCTTGAGCGCGGAGTCGGAGCCGGCGAAGTCGGCGGTCCCGGCGATGAACGCCTGGACGCCGGCACCCGATCCGGAGGACTCGTAGTTGATCGTGGTGCCCTGGCACTTCTGCTGGTACGCCTTGATCCACTCGGCCATGGCGTTCTTCTGCGCCGACGAGCCCTGGGCGTTCAGCGTGCCGGTAGCGCAGTCGACCGCGGCGGCCGAGCCCGCGGCAGTTGCGCCGGAGGCGGGCTCGTTGTTGTCCGAGCCGCATGCGCTGAGACCGAGCGTCGCGGCAAGAGCGAGGCCGGCAATAGCGCCGTACCGCTGGAGCTTCACCTGAGGGGTTTCCCTTCGCGTCTGACTTGGCGCCCCGATCCCGGGGCCCGAGGACCGGCTTTGACCGGCTGACACGAAAGTTAGAAGTGCCAGGTAGCCGGTTCGCCGGTCGCAAGTGAACGCGAGGTGAACACGTACGGCCCCCGAGGTGACCGCTTGCTGAGGGTGAGTTGTCCGGTAAGTGAACCGGGATACACCTGTCGGAAGTATGGCTATATTTCCGGTTCGGCGTTATGCCGCCGACGCCCGGCCGTTACCCGCCGGTGACCCGGTCGGCGCGCCGGCCGGCGGTCAGCCCAGGTGGTAGTTGATGTGCGCGGACCAGCGGGCGAAACCCAACCGCTCGTAGAGCGCTACCGCCCCGGCGTTCGACTCGTCCACGTAGAGCATCACCCGGTCCAGGCCGCGCTTGTCCCGCAGGTACGCCAGCCCGGCAGTGGTCAGGGCCCGGCCGAGCCCGCCGCCGTGCGCGGTCGGCTCCACGCCCAGCACGTACACCTCGCCGATCCGCGCCGATCCCGGGCGTTCGTGCACCTTGGTCCAGTGGAAGCCGAGCAGTCGACCGGTGGCGGTCTCCTCGGCGAGCAGGAAACCGGCCGGGTCGAACCACGGTTCGGCGAGGCGGACGCGCAGGTCGTCCGAGGTCCACCGCCCCTGCTCGGGGTGCTCGGCGAAAGCGCGCGAGTTGAGCGTCAGCCAGGCCGCGTCGTCCACCCCCGGCCGGAACGGGCGCAGCGCCACCCCGTCGGGCAGGCGCGGCTCGCCCAGCGGGGCGGTCAACGGCCGGCGCAGCTGCCAGAGCACCCGCGCCCGGGTGAACCCGAGATCGACGGCGAGCGCCGCGGCCGACGGGTGGTCGCCGTGAGCCCACGCCCGCAGTGGCCCGGTGGCCGAGGCGAGTACGCCCCGGGCCAACGCGCGACCGGTGCCGCGCCGCCGGTACGCGGGGTGCACCACCAGCTCGACCCCGATCCCGCCGACCGGGTCGGTGGTGTCCAGGTGCGCGTACCCGGTGAGGGTGCCGTCGTCGGCGCGGGCGATCAGGTGCAGGGCCGGGGCGTCCGGGTCACGCAGGCGGAGCAGGACGTGCTCGTCCAGCGGGTTCGCGCCGTCGGTGTCGCCCGCGGCGCTGGCGAGGGCCAGAATCTCGCCGATCTCCGCCGGTGTCGGGCGGTCGGTCCGGGTCACCTGGTCGCTTGTCGGCTCCGCGCTGCTCATTCCGCCACCGTATCCGCTGCCTGTCCGGACGCCCGGAGCGTCGCCGAGTAAAGCCGTGCCTCAGGTCGGGTCGGTGGGCAGCGCCTCCAGCTCGAACCTGCCGGTCAGGTCGGGCAGGATCCGGCGCAGCGCGTCCACGGTGCCCTGCCGGTTGCCGCCGGCGTCGTGCAGCAGCACCACCGAACCGGGTTCGGCCTGCGTCAACACGGTCGCGGTGATCTTGTTGGCGCCGGGTAGGTCCCAATCCGACGGGTCCACCGACCAGTGCAACGGGGTCATGCCGAGTTGCCGAGCCACCGACACCACGGGGTACGTCCAGGCGCCGCCCGGCTGGCGGTACCAGACGATCGGTGCGTTCGGTACCGCCGCCCGGATCGCCTGGTTGGTGCGCAGCAGGTCGGCGCGGATCGCGTCGGTCGAGCGGGTACCCAGGCTGACGTCGTGGTGCCACGAGTGGTTGCACAGGGTGTGCCCCTCGTTGACGATCGCCTGGATCAGGTCGGGGTGGTCCTGCGCGTTCTCGCCCACCACACAGAACGTGGCGTGCACGTGGTACTCGCGTAGCAGGGCGAGGACCTGTGGGGTGTAGCGCGGGTCGGGGCCGTCGTCGAAGGTGAGCGCGAGTCGTGCGGAGCCCGAGGTGGCGTGCGCGCCGAACAGCTTGTCGGTGCCCGCGTCAGGGGTCGACCCGTCCTGACCGGTCTCGGCCGGACCGGTGCGGGCACTCGGGGTGCCGCTGGGCTCGCCGCCGCTGGGCTGGTCGGCGTAGTGCGGCCCGTCGGCACTCGTCGTGGCCCCGGTGGAGTGCCCCGGAACCTGGTCGGGGACGAGACTGCGGCCCAGCGCGTACGCCGAGCCGAGCAGTGCCGCCACCACCACGGTCACGATCCCGGCCGCCCTGGCGGTCGAGTTGCCCCGCGTCACGGCGTCTGCCTGGCTGGCCGGTCAGTCCGGCCCGTTGCCCCCGTCGTCACTGCCCGCACCGCCGCCCCCTTTTCCGACAAACCCGGCAGTCAGAATAGGACTGCCAAGCCGTGCAAAAAGGGCATATGGGAAATCGCCCAGGGCTTCCCCAGGATCAGACCGGCAGCGGCGCGTGCTCTGCCTCCGCCAGCGATCGCGACGGCGGAACGACGAACTTGTAGCCGACCTGGCGGACGGTGCCGATCATCGACTCGTACTCCGAGCCGAGCTTGGCGCGCAACCGCCGGACGTGCACGTCCACGGTGCGGGTGCCGCCGAAGTAGTCGTAGCCCCAGACCTCGCGCAGGAGCTGGTCCCGGGTGAAGACCCGGCCCGGGTGCTGGGCCAGGAACTTCAACAGCTCGAACTCCTTGTAGGTGAGGTCGAGCGGTCGACCCTTCAGCTTGGCCGCGTACGTGTCCGGGTCGATGGTCAACTCGCCGGCCCGGATCGAGCCGCCCGCGCCAGCCGTCGCGTTGCTCAGCCGGCCCACCGCCAGCCGCAGCCGTGCCTCGACCTCGGCGGGGCCGGCCGAGGCGAGGATGACGTCGTCCACGCCCCAGTCCGCGTTCAACGCGATCAGACCGGCTTCGGTCACCACCGCGACAAGCGGCACGCCGAGCCCGGTGGCGTGCAACATGCGGCAGGTCGCGCGGGCCTCGCTCAACTCCGACCGGGCGTCCACCATCACCGCGTCCGGGCTGGGGCCCGCGACCAGGGTGCGAACGTCGCGCGGTGCGGTGCGCACCGAGTGCGGTAGCAGGTCGAGCGCCGGCAGCACGGCCGACGGTTCGCCGGCCCGCGCGGTCACCAACAGCAGGATCTCCACGATCACCTCCGTCCCGGCGGCGCATGGCCGCACGCGACCAGACACACTCACGAGGGAGCGCGCTGAGAAATTGCGTGGTCCCGGCGTCGCTGACGGGCGGGGTAACGGGTTGAGCGTAACCGATCGCCTCGGCCGCGCCGGTAGGCCATTTCCTGTTTGTCTACCTTGCCCCTGATCGTGGCCCAGGTTTTAACGTTGTTGAAACCCGTGACCGCCGTGTCGGGCCGCCGGTCTGGCACGATCGGGTCGTGTTTCCCTCCACGTCGCCCGAGGCCGGCCGCGAATCGTGGCCCGCCGGGCCCCACCCGGGCCCGGCCGCCACACCGACCCGCGGCCAACCGCCCGCGCCGCGTACCGGCCCGGCCACCACCGACGGCGATCGCCGCGACCGGGGTGGGCCCCGCCGGGCCCGACGGGCCGGTGAGCCGGCCCGCCGAGCCGAGGACGAGGTCGACGAGCCGGAGGAGGAGGTGATCCCCCCGGTCGAGGTGCGCCGCCAACTGGCGGTGACCATCGCCGGCTTCGCCGCGCTGCTCGGTGTCGGTCTGGTGCTCGGCGCGCAGACGTCGGGCCCCGGCCACCGCCTGCCGTTCGCGTTCATCATCTTCGGCGTCCAGTTGCTGTTCGTGCTGGCCTGGACCATGGCCATGCGACCGCCCGCGCTGCTCGTGGTGGCCGGGATCAGCGCCGCGGTCGCGGCGCTGGTCGACATCGCCGCCGTGCAGACCGACGTCGCCGGCTTGGCGCCGCTGGGCTACCTGGCTGTCGGCGGGTTCGTCGCTGCCGTGCTCGGCCAGCTCTTCCGTCGGGTCGACCGGGTCCGGGTCACCGACTCACTCGGCGCCACGCTGCTCATCGTGGTCGGGGTGGTCGCGTTCGGCACCCTGATCGTGCTCAGTCGGATCCCGGCCGGCACCCAGGCGATCACCGTCTGCCTGTCCGCCAGTGGCGTCGCGCTAACCGTCGCCCGGCTCACCGACGCCGTGCTGCCCTGGCCCCGGCTGGCTCCGCAGGTGCCCCGGGGCGCCGCCGGTGTGGTGGCCGGCGCGATGGTCGGCACGCTCACCAGTGGGCTCCTGGGCAGCTACCTGGTGGCTCCCTTCACGCCGACCCGGGCCGCCGTGATCGGCCTGGTCGCGGCGGTCACCGCCGTCCTCTCCGATCTCGCCGTGGGGTACGCGGAGGCGGGTCGGCTGATGGCCGGCGAGACGCCAACGATGTGGGTGGCCCGGCACATGCAGGGTCCACTCGGCGGCTTCGCCCTCGCGGCGCCGGCCGCGTACGCCATGTGCATGCTCCTCCTCTGAGGAACGGTTGAGCGCGGAGCGGGTCGGGTACCTACGGGTGCGCCGCCCTGCGGCGTCGGTACGAACGATCCGTCGCGGCGCGACGGGCGGAGACAGGAGGCGGCGTGGCGCAGGACAATCCGGTGGACGAGGCGCGACCCCGACGGCGTGGCCGCAAGCTGCTCATCGGGCTTGCCGTTCTGCTCCTGCTGCTGGCCGGGCTGGTGGTGGTCGCCGATCGGGTGGCGGTCGGGATCGCCGAGCGGACCATCGCCGACCGGGTGCGTCAGGAGATCGCCAAGCAGGGCGCGCAGTCGGCAGCACCCGACGTGGAGGTGGGCGGAACCCCGTTCCTCACCCAGGTCCTGAACGGTCGTTACGAGCGGATCACCATCAACCTGCGGGACGTGCAGGCCCAGGTCGAGGGTGACGCGGTTCGACTGCCGGTGCTCGATGTGACAGCCCGCAACGTGCGAGCCTCGCTCGACACCCTGCGCTCCGGCCAGGGTGACGTCGTGGCGGAGACCGTCAACGGTGCCGGCACGATCAGCTACGAGAGTCTGACCGCGCTGCTGAAGCGCCCGGGGCTCACCCTCGGCGAGCAGAACGGCAAGCTCGCCGTCAACGGCCCGGCCGACATCCTCGGTCAGAAGATCACGATCAGCGGCACCGCCGACGTCGTCGTCGCCGACAACGGCGCGGTCTCCCTGCGTTTCAACGACCTGGACGCCGCGGGTCTGCCGAACCTGCCGCTGGCCCGTACCTTCCTGAACAACTTCGCGAAGAGCATCTCCATCGACGTGCCCCTGCCCGACCTGCCGTTCCAGCTCGCCGTCCGGGAGGTCCGTCCGCTGCCGGAAGGCCTGGCGGTCACCGCCGACGCGAAGAACGTACCGATCAATTCCGCCAGCTGAGGTGCGACCCGGGCCGGACGGCGGCCCGGGGCGTTCCCGGATGGTGGTCGGCTCAGTGGCAGCACGGTCACCGGCTGGTAGGCTGCCTGCTCATGGGGACCCACCTCACCAAACGGCGCGCGGTCGACCTGTGTCGCGTGGCCACCTGCCTGTGTCGCCCCGTCATCTGACGGCGGGGCTGTCTCCGGCCGCCTGACGGCGGTCACCGGCACAGGGTTCTCGTACCCTCCGGTAATCCCACCGAACGCCCGGCAGCGGCGCCGTCGCACGAACCCGTGATCCCGTCCTTCCGCTGGGTCCCGCGCGGTGCGACAGTTACACACATCGATACTCGCGCGTTGGCTCACCATCCATCCTCACCAGGGAGTGATTCGATGAGTCGCGACACCGCACTCGTTTCGGCCGAGTGGGCCGAGAAGAACCTCGACGCCCCGGGCGTCGTCTTCGTCGAGGTCGACGAGGACACCTCGGCCTACGACACCGGCCACATCGCCGGCGCCATCAAGATTGACTGGAAGACCGACCTGCAGGACCAGGTCCGCCGGGACTTCGTCAACAAGACCCAGTTCGAGGCGTTGCTCTCCGAGCGGGGCATCAGCAACGACGACACCGTCATCCTCTACGGCGGTAACAACAACTGGTTCGCCGCGTACGCCTACTGGTACTTCAAGCTCTACGGCCACCGCGACGTCAAGCTGCTCGACGGCGGTCGCAAGAAGTGGGAGCTGGACGCCCGCCCGCTGGTCACCGACGCGGTGTCCCGCCCGGCGACCCAGTACGTCGCGCAGGAGCCGGACACCTCCATCCGGGCGTTCCGCGACGAGGTCGTCGCTGCGATCGGCACCAAGAACCTTGTCGACGTGCGCAGCCCCGACGAGTTCGCCGGCCGGCTGCTCGCCCCCGCCCACCTGCCGCAGGAGCAGGCGCAGCGGGCCGGTCACATCCCCACCGCGATCAGCGTCCCGTGGTCCAAGGCGGCGAACGAGGACGGCACCTTCCGCTCCGACGACGAGCTGCGCCGGATCTACGGCGACGCGGGCCTCGACGACGGCAAGGAGACCATCGCCTACTGCCGGATCGGTGAGCGCTCGTCGCACACCTGGTTCGTGCTCCAGGAGCTGCTGGGCCACCGCAACGTCAAGAACTACGACGGCTCCTGGACCGAGTACGGCTCCCTCGTCGGCGTGCCTGTCGCGCTCGGTGACGAACCCGGGGAGGCCTGATCATGACGCTTCCCACCGCCGCGAGTTGCGCCGCACCCGACCAGGCCGCGCCGCTGCCGGCCAGCCTGGACCTGGAGAAGGAAACAGTCATCACCGGCATCGTCCGCTCCGCCGCCGACGAGCCGGTGCCGGGCGCGTACGTCCGGCTGCTCGACTCGACGGGTGAGTTCACCGCCGAGGTGGTGACCTCGGCCGCCGGCCAGTTCCGGTTCTTCGCCGCACCGGGCTCCTGGACGCTGCGGGCCCTGTCCCGGCACGGCAACGGCGACACCGCCGTCACCGCCGGCCGGGGTGTCAACGAGGTCGCCGTCACCGTCGCCTGACCCACCGCTCTGATCGACCGGGGCCGGTCACCCGCCGTGGGTGATCGGCCCCGGTCGTTGGCGTCAGTATGCCTGCAACCTGCTGTGATTCTCGGCAGGAGCGGAGTCGGGTGGCACCACCTTGTAGTCCAGCTCCTCAAGTGCCTGAGCGGCAGTTCCCGGGGCGTCGCGCACCGCGGCGAGCAACTGGATCTGCGCCACTCTTCCCGGCCCGCGCCGACAGCGCTCCGCCACCCCGTGACCGTGTCGACGCAGAATTCCTCAACCACTGCCTGCAAGACATCCTCGACGCAGGGACGGAATCGGTGCCCGCCGAGCGGGAAGTGGAACTTTGCCAGCCTCGGCACCTCGTGTCGCCGTCGTCTGGCTTTGGGGCGCCCGCTCGGCCCGTCCTGCATCACGAAGGCGAACTCGTCGCGATGACCGTGTACGTGCAGGTGCGCGGAGGGAACGCCAGGTTGTGCCTCGCGGACGTACTCGTAGCGGAACAAGGGCGCCTTGTCGCCCTTGGCTGTCACATGGAGCCAGGAAGCCTCCACGGCCAGGTGTCTACCGCTCGAATCCAGGCAGCAGTTGAACTTGATCAGCAGGTCAAGACGGTGCTTGTTGTCGATGTACAGCGGGAAGGTGCCGAAATCGTCCCCCTCGACGATGCCGACCATGACGCGGCCGCCGTTCCTGCCGGGCATCAGGAGCGCGGACAGTCGCTTCTCTGTCCGCACCACACGGTGCAGCCGGCTGGTGATGTCATCGGCGAAGGCGCTGGCTTTGGCGATCAGGTCGGGAGAGACGGGTGCCCCGTCAGCTGTCATCGCCGAGCAGGTAGTCGATGGAGCGGACCATCTCGTAGACGCTGCGTTCCTCGGGACGAAGCTCGAAGTTGCGCCCCAGCTCGTACAGCGTCTCCTTGTCCATGTGGACGCGCTCCAGGAGCCGGGTGCGCCACTCGCGTAGCTGATCGGCGGTCTTGACGATGGCGGTGCCCATTGCTGGTCCTCTCGCCGTCGACGACGTCGCTGTTGGCGTCACTCTAGTGCCTCCCTCCGACGGCGCGGACCGCGTCCTGGATCCCCGCGTCACTGTCCACAACCATGGTTTATCGACGGCGCCGGCTCTTCGGGTGCGCTGATGTCGGCTCTATGACAGTCGGGGGAGGCCTGCGGACCCGGTTGGTCGCGCCCGGATATCACTGAATGCACCTCTGCTGTCACTTGTTGGTGAGATCGATTCATTGCACCGATCGGTATGCGCCACAATTCAGGCGGATCTGCCGCTGGCCCGGCGGCGCACGCGTGACACCATGGCCGGGTGAGCGGTGTTGTCCAGTCGGGTTGGGCCCCTTCGGAGAGTCCCGCCACGCCGGTGCCGGCCCGGCCGTGGCGGCGCTGGCTGCTGGCCGCGACAGTGGCCTGGGCCGTGCTGTTGGCCGCGCTCACCTGGATGTCGGTCCGCAGCGACCCGCCTACCGTTCGCGAGCAGCGTTCCCTCGACCAGGCCGGCCCGGTAGTCGACCGGGCGGTCGGCGAACTCGCCCGTGCGGCCGGTGCTGCCGGTCTGCTGGAGCTGAGCCCGCCGCGGATCGCGGCGGGCTGCCGGGTCACCCCGTTCGAGGAGGGGGCAAGGCTGCGCCGCGAGGTCGGCGTGCTCGCCCCCGCCGGCACCGAGCGGGCCGTGTTGGCTGGCATCGCCGATCGGCTGCCGACGAGGTGGCGGGCCGGGGTCGGCACCGGGCTGGAAGGCACGGAACTGCGCGCCGACGCGGGTGAGTTCGTGGCCGTCGAGGGACGGCCGACGGTGGACGGCCGGGTGCTGCTGCTCGTCGACACCGGATGCCGACCGGTCGGCTCCGGCTACCGGCCGGCCCAGCCGACCGCCGCCGGTCCGGAAGCCGCCGCCCTGACCGCCGCCCTGGTGGCGCTCGGCCGGCCCGGTGACGCCGCGCCCGAACTGGTCACCGCGCCCTGTCCGGGCGGCGGGTCGGCCCGCACCGTGCGGTCGGCCGGCGGTCCCGGCCCAGCCGCGTCGACGGACGCCCTCGCCCCGCTCACCGACACCACTCCACTGCTGGACCAGCCACCGGTGTACGCGTACCGCACCGGCCCGGTCACTGTGCTCGCCGAACTCGCCGCGGACGACACCCGGCTCGCCGCCACCGTCGGCTGCCCCAGCTGAGCCGGGCCGGTGCCCGGTCAGCCGTCGCCCGGCTGGTCCGATGGCTCCCGGCTGCGGCCCAGCGCGTCGACCAGGCCCCACCGGCCGGGGATGTCCAGCAGCTCGACCCGACCCATCCCCGGTGGCACGGCCGGGTCGATGATCAGGTGCTCGCCCTGCGGCTCCAACCCCAGCATTACCCGGAGCAGCAGCAGGGGGGTGCCGGTCGACCAGGCCTGCGGGCTGCACGCGGTCGGGTACTCCACCGGGTAGTCGGTGAGGTCCCGGTCGTAGCCGGCGAACGCCTCCGGCAGCTGCCCCCCGAAGTATCGGGACGCCGCCAGCAGGGTGTCGCAGAGCGTGCCCGCCTCGTCCCGAAAGCCGTACCGCCACAACCCCCAGGCGATTATCGAGTTGTCGAACGGCCAGACCGTGCCGACGTGGTAGCCGATCGGGTTGTACCGTCCCTCGTCCGCGGCGAGCGTGCGCACGCCCCACCCGGAGAACAGTCGCGGCCCGAGCAGGTGCTCGACCACCTTGCCGGCACGGGACTCGTCCACGATGCCGCTCCACAGCAGGTGCCCGATGTTCGAGGTCAACGCGTCCACCTGCCGGCCGTCGGCGTCCAACGCGACAGCGTAGTACCCGCGGTCGGCGATCCAGAAGTCACGATCGAACCGCCGTTTGAGGTCGGCGGCCTCCCGCTCCAGCCGGTCGGCGTACGCCGGGTCGTTCCAGAACGTCCGGGCCAGTCGGGCGGCGCGCATCTTCGCGTCGTACGCGTAACCCTGCAGTTCGCAGGTCGCCCGGGGAAAGCCGGGAAACCGGCCGTCGGCGTACGAGATGGCGTCCCAGGAGTCCTTCCAGCACTGGTTCTGCAGACCGGTCTGCGGGTTGCGGGTCTGGTACCAGAGGTAGCCGGTGCCGAGCAGGTCGCCGTACGTGTCGATCCACTGCACCGCCGCGCGGACGTGCGGCTCCAGCCGCCGGACCAGCGCGGAGTCGCCCGTCCAGCGCTCGTACTCGTCGATCAGGATGATGAACAGTGGTGTCGAGTCGGCCGACCCGTAGTACGGCGAATGCGGCTGCTCCTCGAAGCCGGCGGTCTCCCCGTACCGCAGTTCGTGCAGGATCTTGCCGGGTTCCTCGTCCCGGAAGTCGTCCACCCGGTGCCCCTGGAGCCCGGCCAGCATGAGGATGGTCGGTGGGACGAGTTCCGGCAGGAACGGCAGCACCTGTAGTGAGGTGATGATGCTGTCCCTGCCGAACAGGGTCATGAACCAGGGCAGTCCCGCGGCGATCAGCCGCACGCCCAGGGTGATCGACTCGTAGCGCAGGGCGGCCAGGTCGTTGAGGCTGCGCCGGTACGCCCCGGCCAGTGGCTCGCAGTCGCAGCCGAGCTTCGGTGCCCGGTCGATCAGCTCCTGCTGCTCGGCCCGGATGGCGTCCGCGCTGCGGCTGCCCCCGTACGGCAGGGTGGCCCGGATGTCCTGGCCGCGGGCCCCGTAGACGACGCTCGACACGTGCAGCCGGGTGGTCCACCTGCTGTTGCGGGCGATCCGGATCCGGAAGGTCATTCCGGTGGCGTCGACCTCCGCCGGCGTACTGGTGCTGACCACCGCCTCCCGGTGGAACGCCTCCCGCCGGTAGGCCAGCCGCAGCTCGTTCTCGGCGACCGAGATCGTGGTCTGGCCCCGCTTGCGCCGCGAATCCTTGATCTCGAACAGGTCGGCGAAGTCGGCAGCGATCTCGATCCGGAGGACGCACTCGACCTCCGCGCCGAGGTGGTTGAGCACTGTCAGTTCCTCCGCGAAGCTGCCCACGATCTCCCGGCTGCGGATCACCGACGCCTTCGCGTCCAGATAGTGCGTGGGTTCCCCGGGGGCGAGGAAGAACGTGGTGCGGTACGACTCGGCGTCGTCGACGGAGAGGGCGTGCAGCCGTTCACCGTCCAGGGTGAGCACCCACTTGGACAGGAATCGGGTGTCGAAGGAGAACAGCCCGGTGGGGAAGTCGTAGGACGGTTCGATGTCGCCCCGCCTGTCACTTACCAGGAAGGTGTTGCCGTCCAGGATGCTGACGAGTTGCCTCACGCCGGTCGTCCGGCTGCTCTACGCGCCGTCTCCCGGGGGTCGCGGGTGCCGGGCGGGTCCGGGAAGAACCGGCGGAAGGCGAGGAAGAGCACCACGTTGCCGCTGAACGTGCTCTCGTTGCGCAGCACCGCCGCGACCCCCTGGGCCTCACCCGTGACCAGTCTGTCGAAGAGGGCGGCGCTGCTGTACCAGAGGGCGTCGGCCGGCCCACGTCCGCGGGTGACCTGCACCGACCCGGGTCGCATGCGGACCAGCCAGTGCTCGGTCCGGTGGTCGTCGCCGAGGTCGATCTGGAGGGTCCCGTCGGCCAGGCCGCCGAGGATGTCGGGGGCGCGGGACGGCAGCGCTTCGAAGAACCTCTCCGTCGCCTCGGTCACATCCGAATCGTAGGCAGCCGTCCGGGATGTCGGGTCGGTATCGGCACTCCGCTCGAACCGACGAACCGGGTCGGGTGGTCAGTAGACGAGCGCCTGCGCGCCCTCGGCCATCGCCTCCTCGACGAAGACGGCGGCACCCGCGATCCGGACCCCGGGCAGCACGTCGTCCGGGCCGATCTCGCGGCGGGCCGCGCACTGGGTGCACGCGGTCACCCGACCACTTGTCAGGATGACGTGCAGCAACTCGGCGAGCGGCGCGGAGTGCGGCAGGTCGAACTGTTGGGCACGACCGGGTAGGGCGAACCAGGTCGACTCGCCGGTGAGCCAGAGCGACACGTCCACCCCGGCCGCGACCGCCGTCGCGGCGACAGTGAATGCCTGCGCGCACCGCTCCGGGGCGTCCGCCCCAGCGGTGGCCTTGACGACGAGAGTGCGGGTCATGTGGCCCAGCATAGGATGGCCGGGATGGTTACCGAGATCGGGTTTGTCAGCCTGTTGGTCGCTGGCCTGGGCGGGCTCGCCGGTGGCCTGGTCTACCTTGCGGTTCGCATTTCGAGAGGACGTTGGTGAGCGAGAACCCGCTGCAACCGCCGTGGCTGAACGCGCCGCCGGTCGAGGAGTACCCGTTCGCGGAGAGCCACGACCTGCGGGTCGGGCCGAAGTTGCACCCCGCCCTCGATGGCCTGCTGCCCTACATCGGCCTCTGGCGTGGCCGGGGCAAGGGTGGTTTCCCCACCATCGAGGATTTCGACTACGCGCAGGAGATCCGGATCAGCCACGACGGCCGACCGTTCCTGCACTACGAGTCGCGCGCCTGGATCCTGGACGAGCAGAGCAAGCCGGTCCGGCCGGCCGGCCGCGAGGTCGGCTGGTGGCGGCCGGTGCTGGTGGACGGGCGGGCGACCGACGAGCTGGAGGTGCTGCTGACCACGCCGACCGGGGTGATGGAGCTGCACCTGGGCAAGCGCACCGGCACCCAGGTGGAGTTCGCCACCGACGCGGTGGTGCGGACACCGACCGCGAAGGAGGTCACGGGCGGTAAGCGGCTCTTCGGCATCGTCGAGGGCGCGTTGCTCTACGCCCAGGAGATGGCCGCGATGGGGCACGGGCTCAGCCCACACCTCTCCGCCCGGCTCGTCCGGGTCGGCGGATGACTAGCTGGGAAAACCCAGCAGTGCCTGGAGGGCGGGGGTGCGGGGGCAGCGGGCGCGACGCACCCCGTCCAGCGTGTGGACCTCGACGGCCCCACGCACCGACGAGGTGAACCAGACGCCGTCCGCCGCGTGCAGTTCGGCCGCTGTGACCATCCGCTCGGCCGCGCGTAGCCCCAACTGGGCGGCGTGGGCGAGCAGCCAGGCCACTGTCGTGCCGGCAAGGATGCCGGTGGTGGCGGCCGGCACCGTGCAGAGCGTGTCGTCGGTGAGCCACACCACGTTGGCCCAGGGACCCTCCAGCGCGTAACCGTCGGAGGAGATCCAGAGCACGTCGTCCACGCCGGCCCGGTCGGCCCAGCGACGGGCGGCGCTGTTCACCGCGTACGACGTCGACTTGATCCCGGCCGGCAGCCAGCTCAGCCCGTTGCGGGCGGCGGCGGGCACCCCCAGCGGCAGGGTTGCCACGCTGATCCCGGCCCGCCGGGCCGCCCGGGAGGTCGCCGGCACCTCGGCCAGCGTGGCGTAGACCGTCGGCGGCCCGCCGGTCTCCGGTCCCCGGGTGCAGACCAGCCGAAGCGCCCCCTCCACAGCCACTGGCCAGCCCGCGCACGTCTGGTCGAGCAGGTCGACGAGCACCGGGGTGGGGGGCACTGCCAGGTCGACGGCGTCGGCCGCGGCGGCCAGCCGGGCCAGGTGTTCGTCACGCAGCCACGGCCGGCCCTGCCGCAGGTGCATGGTCTCGAAGAGGCCGTCACCCCGGAGTACGCCCAGGTCGTCACCGCGGAGCACGGGGTCACCGGCCGGCACCGGACCGCGCCCGAGGACGACGATCCGCGCGGTCGGATCGGCCCCGACCTTCCCGGCGGGCGACATCACCATGACCATCGAGCCTAGTGGCGGTCGATCGCGGTGCGCGGACCGACCTGGCGGCCGAACTATGATCGGACGGTGTCCGAAACCTCCCTCGCGGAAATGCTGCGGGCCCGTGGGCTGCGGCTGACGCCCCAGCGGCAGCTCGTCCTGCAGGCGGTGCTCGATCTGGGGCACGCCAGCCCGGAGCAGGTGCACACCGCCGTCCGGGAGGTCGCCGCCGGCGTCAACATCACCACCATCTATCGCACGCTTGAGCTGTTGGAACGGCTCGGCCTGGTCACCCACACACACCTGTCGCACGGCTCACCTACCTATCACGCGGCAGGTGAGCACCAACACGTCCACCTGGTCTGCCGGGAGTGCGGGGCGATCGACGAGATCGATCCGGGGCTGCTCCGGCCGCTCGCCGACGAGTTGGCCGCGCAGCGGGGGTTCCGGGTGGACATCGGGCACGTGTCACTTTTCGGCGTCTGCGTACGTTGCGAGAACGGGGACGACAAGTGATCGACATCGCGGGTGCGGTGGCCGTCGAGAGCATCGACGAGGCGAGTCGCGACCAGCCGGACCCGGCGCACGTCGCGGCCGGGGTACGCGGGGTGGCCGCGCACTACGGGGACCCGCTGCGCGAGCAGCGCACCCTCGACACCGAGGTCGGCCTGGTCGACAGGTCGCACCGGGGGGTCATCGCGGTGCCCGGGGAGGAGCGCGCCAGTTGGTTGCACACGATCACCTCGCAGCACCTGACGACGCTGTCCGCGGGTGAGGGCACCGAGCTGCTGGTGCTCTCCCCGCACGGGCACGTCGAGCAGCACGCGCTGGTGGCCGAGGATGGCGAGACGGCCTGGCTGGACACCGAGCCGGGGGCGACCGAGGGCCTGCTCGGGTACCTGGAGAAGATGCGGTTCTTCAGCCGGGTCGACCCGCGCGACGCGACCGCCGAACGGGCGTTGTTGTCGCTTGTCGGGCCGGCCGCGACGGAGGCGCTGGCCACGCTCGGCGTGACCGGGCTGGCCGCACCGGACCTGGTCGCGGTGCCCGGTCCGAAGTTCGCCGCCGGTGCCGTGCCACAGCGGGCGAGTGTTCGGTACGACGTCAAACCCCTGCCGATCGGTGGCTGGGCGCGGCGCGGCCCGCTCGGGGTGGACCTGCTGGTGCCCCGCTCCGCGATGGAGCAGGTGGTGGCCGAGTTGCGCGGCGCGGGCGTGCCGGTCGCCGGCCTGTGGGCGTACGAGGCGATCCGGGTGGCCGCCCGGCAACCGCGGGTCGGGGTGGACACCGACCACCGGACCATTCCGGCCGAGGTGGATCTGATCGGCCCGGCGGTACATCTCGACAAGGGTTGTTACCGGGGGCAGGAGACGGTGGCCCGGGTGCACAACATGGGTCGGCCGCCGCGTCGCCTCGTACTGCTGCACCTCGACGGGGTGACCACCGATCAACCGCCGACGGCCGGTACGCCGGTGACCCTCGACGGCCGGGCGGTGGGCTTCGTCGGCACCGCCGTGCTGCACCACGAGCTGGGTCAGGTGGCGCTCGCCGTGCTGAAGCGAAACGTCCCGGACGACGCCGCGCTGATGATCGGCGAGACCGCGGCGGCGATCGACCCGTCCTGAGCATGGCGTCTAGGATCGCCGGCATGACGACAGGGACGTTGATCACGGTGGCTCCGACCGGCGCGGAGTCGGCCAAGGCGGAGGTACCGGCGCTGCCGGTGACCCTCGACGAGTTGCTGCTCACGGCCAAGGAGTGCGAGGCGCTCGGCGCCGCCGTGATCCACGTCCACATCCGGGACGACGAGGCCCGGCCGACCCTCGACCCGGTGCGGCTGGCCGACACTGTGGCGGCGCTGCGGGACAGCACGGACCTGATCGTGCAGCTCTCCTCCGGCGGCGCGGTGACCGACCCGGAGGCGGCCCGGCTCGCCGTGCTCGACGCCCGGCCGGACATGGCCTCCTGCACCATGGGCACCGTCAACTTCGGCGACGACGTCTTCCTCAACCGCTGGGAGTTCATCGTCGACCTGCACACCCGGATGCAGGAGCGCGGGATCGTGCCGGAGTACGAGATCTTCGACCTCGGCCACCTGTCCGCGTTGCAGCGACTGCTCGGCAAGTACGGGCTGCCGGCCGGCGGGCACGTGCACGTCGACTTCGTGATGGGCGTGCCGGGCGGCATGCCGGGCACCACCGAGACGCTCGTCGCCGCCCACCGGATGCTGCGCGACCTGCCCGAGGGCACCACCTTCTCGGCCACCGGCGTCGGCCGCAGCACCCTGCCGGTGCTGCTTGCCGCGCTGTCGACGGGCGGGCACCTGCGGGTCGGCATGGAAGACACAGTGACGTACGCGAAGGGTCGCCCGGTGGAGTCCAACATGCAACTGGTCGCCCGCGCCGTGGGTTTCGCCCAGCTCGCGCAGCGCCCGCCGCTCACCACCACCGAGGCTCGCGAGTTGCTCGGGTTGTAAGGCCGGCCGGGTCCAGCGCTCCTGTCACCCGCGCGGAGTACCACCTGGTCACCCCGCCGACGGGCACCCCGGGACCGTCGGTACCGTCCAGCGCGTGACGAAGACGTACGAGGGTGGCGCGCCACTCGCCGAGGTGGTCCGGTCCGGGTTCGTGGAGGGCGTACACCGGGGCTCGGTGGTCGTGCTCGACGCCGCCGGGCTGCCGGTGGCGTCCGCCGGGGACGTGACGTCGCCGGTCTTTCCCCGTTCGGCGAGCAAACCGATGCAGGCGATCGGGATGCTGCGCGCCGGTCTGACGCTCGACGATCCGGCTGACCTGGCTCTGGTGTCGGCGAGCCACGCGGGTGAGGATTTCCACCTGGCCCGGGTCGGTGCGCTGCTGGAGCGGGCCGGGTTGGACGCGGAAGCGTTGCACTGCCCACCCGACCTGCCGGCGGGCGTGGCGGCCCGGGAGGCGGTGCTGCGCGCCGGTGGCGGGCCGAGCAGGGTGCAGATGAACTGCTCCGGCAAGCACAGCGGGATGCTGCTCACCTGCGCGGCCGCCGGTTGGCCGCGCGATGGTTACTGGCGGCCGGAGCACCCGTTGCAGCAGCGGCTGCGGGCGGCCATCGAGGAGTTCACGGGTGAGCCGGCGGCGGCGGTGGGCGTGGACGGCTGCGGCGCCCCGGTGCTCGCCGTGTCGCTCACCGGTCTGGCCGGGGCGTTCCTCCGGCTGGTCGACGCCGAGCCCGGCTCGGTGCCCCGCGCCGTGGCCGATGCCATGCGCGGGTACCCGGAGATCGTCGGCGGCACCCAGGCCGACGACACCCGGCTCATGCGTGGTGTCCCGGGCCTGCTGGCCAAGGTCGGTGCCGAGGGTGTGATCGCGGTGGCCCTGCCGGGCGTCGGCGCGGTCGCACTGAAGATCGACGACGGCGCCGACCGCGCCCGGATGCCGGTGCTGGTCTCCGCGCTGCGCCGGCTCGGCGTGGACGCCCCGGTGCTTACCGAGTACGCCGAGGTGCCGCTCTTCGGCGGTGGCGTCCCGGTCGGCGCGGTCCGTCCGCTCTGGTGACACAAACGGTCCGCCGGTCAGCGCCGCAGAAGCACAGCACCGCGCCGCGCGGTCAGCTCAGGAAGTCGAGCAGGGCGGCGTTCACCGGCTCGGGGCGCTCCAGCGGCAGCAGGTGGCCAGCGTCCGGCACGTCGGGTAGCCGTACCCCGTGGGGTGCCTCGGCGGCGATCCGGTCGGCGAGCCGCCTGATGTCCGGCACGTCCGCGGCGCCGGCGGTGACCAGGACCGGCACCGTCAGCTCGCCGAGACGACCGATGGCCGGCGGCGTCAGTTCACCCACCTCGACCGCGCCGAGCGCCAGTTCGGCGGCGAGGGCCCGCTGGTCCATCTCCTGGGCGAACGCGATCAGCTCGGGGGCGACGTCTGCCGGCTGGCGGGCCGGGCCGACCACCCAGAACCGCACCTCGCCTGCCGCTCCGGCGACGAAGTCGTCGGGGTCGACCTCGCCGACCAGGTTGTCCCAGAGGTCGTTCGCCTCCTCGGACCACTCGTTGCCGGAGACGGCGGTGTCGAACAGCGCGAGCGCGCTCACCCGGTCGGGGTGGGCCAGCGCGGTGTCGATGGCGACCGACCCACCGAAGGAGCAGCCGACCAGGGCGGCCCGGGGCAGGTCGAGCGCGTCCAGCAGTCCGGCCACGTCGTCGTGGTGCGCGAACGGGCTCGGCGGCAGTTCCGAGTCTCCGTAGCCGCGAAGGTCCGGCACGATCACCCGGTGCCGGGTGGCGAGCGCCGGCAACTGTCCCCGCCACATCCGTCGGTCGGCGATACCGGCGTGCAGCAGTACGACCGGCGAGCCGGTGCCGGCCTCGTCGTACGCGATGCTTGCTCCATTGACTGTGATCTTGTGCACGAACGGACCGTACGGATCGGCGAAGCGGTGTGCAAACGGACGTTGAGACCTTGCTAACTGTGGCTAGCGTTTTGCTTGCAAGAGTTAGCGCGACCGGTTAGCGTCGCTGTCATGGCCACACCCAAGGACCTTCCCGACGTCGGCGGGTTCATCCGCGATCTGCGGCACAACGCCAAGATCTCGCTGCGGCAGCTCGCCGAGCAGGCGGGGGTCAGCAACCCGTACCTCAGCCAGGTCGAACGCGGCCTGCGCAAGCCGAGCGCCGAGGTGCTTCAGCAACTGGCGAGCGCGCTGCGGGTCTCCACCCCGGCGATGTACCTGCGTGCCGGGCTGCTCGACGACAAGGAGGGCCACGGCGTGCTGGCCGCCATCGCGGTGGACACCGACCTGACGATGGCCCAGAAGCAGTCGCTCAGCCAGATCTACGAGACGTTCCGCCGGGAGAACACCCGGCTGGCCGAGGCCCAGGCCAGCGCCGAGGGCACCGGAGCGACCGGAGCGACGACCACCCCGACCGACGTCGCCGACCAGCCCGCCGACGTGGCCAACCTGGCCGCCACCGGCCCCACCACCCCGGCCGGCACCCCGACCGAAGCCGTACTCGAGTCGGTCGCCGTCACCGAGGCGGGCACCGCCCCCGCCCCGGGCAGCACCAGCACCCCCGAGAAGAAGGCCGCCGGTCCGGCGGCCCGTGAGGCCGCCACGGTGGCCGAGGAGGAGACCTCATGAGCGAGCCGAAGACCAACCGCATCCCCGCCCCGATCTACGCCGCCGCCGGCGCCGGCGAGTTGGCCATCGAGCACCTGCGCAAGCTGCCGGCAGTGGTCGGCGTCCTCGGCACCCGGGTCGTCGCCGACCTGGGCGGCCGGGCCGTGCTCACCGGCTTCGAGTTGCGGCAGAAGGCCACCGAGACGCTGCGTACCGCGAACGAGACCGCCGGGACGCTGCGCGAGCGGGCCCAGGCCGAACTGGACCTGGCCAAGCTCCGCGAGTCGGCCGACGTGGCCAAGCTGCGCGAGGCCGCCGACCTCGACAAGCTGCGCGCCGCCGCGACCCGCAACGCCATGATGGTGTACGCGGGCGCGCAGGCCGCCCAGGAGCGGGCCTACGCCGCGTACGGTGCACTTGTCGCCCGTGGCGAGCGGGTCGTCGGTGCCGGCGTGCTGGAGGCCGCCGAGACGGTCAACTCCGACATCGAGGCGACCGAGGCCGTGGCACCCGTTACCGACGCCCCGGCGAAGACCCCGGCCGAGGTGCCGACCCCGGCCGCCGTGGCCGAGATCGCCGAGGCCAAGCCGGCCGCCGTCAAGAAGGCCACCCGGGCGCCGAAGGCCACCAAGCCGGCCGCGACCCCGTCGGCGAAGCTCCCCGGCGGCACCAAGCGGACCCGCCCGGCGGCCGAGTAGTTCGCCAGGTCGACGACCCCGGCGGCGTCCTTGTCGGACGAAGCCGGGGTCCTCGACATAAGCTTGCCGGCATGGCCAACGCCGCGCCGATCTTCGCCTTCGCCGTCCGTGAAGTGATCCAGCTGATCCTGCTCGTCTTCGCGCTGATCGTCCAGGGCGTCGCCCTGGTGCACGCGATCACGCAGCGCTCCGACGCCTTCCCCGCCATCGGGACGCTGCCCAAGGGTGGCTGGATCGCGATCCTCGCCGTCTGCCTCCTGCTGACCCTGCTCGGCTTCGGCCCGATCAGCCTCTTCGGCCTGATCGGCATCGCCGCTGGTCTGATCTACCTCCTCGACGTTCGGGTCGGGCTGCGCGACCTGAGCGACGGCAAAGGGTTCTGGTGAGAGGTTTTCGCTGGCCACCCCCACCGGACAGTGGCCCCCGCACCTGGGGTCCCGGCCCGGGCGGACCACGCACCGGCCGACCGGCGTTGCCGGAGCCGGAGACCGAGCTGGTAACCACCCCGCACGGCGTACGGCTGGAACGGCTGGTCACCGGCATCGGTGACCCGGTCACCGTCTTCGCGCACGGGCTGGGCAACGGCATCGCCACCACCCGACCGTTCGGCAGTGGGGTGACCGGCCGCAAGGTGTTCTTCCAGTTCCGTGGGCACGGTCGGTCCGATGCCCCGGACGGGCCGTGGACCTACCTGGACCTGGCCCGGGATCTGCGCGCGATAGCGGACCTCGGCGGGGCCAGCCGGGCATTCGGCGCGAGCCTCGGCGCCGGTGCCCTCTGCCGGCTGCTCGCGGAGAGTCCGGAGCGTTTCGAGAAGCTTGTCTTCTTCCTGCCGGCGGTGCTCGACGAGCCGCGCGGGCCGGCCGCCCACGGACGGATCACGGAGCTGCTGGAGGCGGTGCAGAGCGGGGAGGCCTCGGCGGTCGCCGACGTCGTCGCGCTGGAGCTGCCCGCGGCGGTGCGCAACACCCCGGCCGGCTGGGCGTACCTGCGGCAGCGGCTCGACCAACTGCTGCGCGACGGCCTGGCCGAGGGCCTCGCCACCCTGGCGGATCAGACGTCGCTGGTCCAGCTCGGCGACCTGGCGGCGGTGACCGCGCCAGCGCTTGTCATCGGCTGCGCGGGCGACGACCTGCATCCGGTCGAGGTCGCCGAGCGGCTCGCCACCGCCCTGCCCCAGGCCACCCTGCACGTGTACGACCGGCCCGGCGTCCTCTGGACGGAACGCGCCGACCTGCGGGACCGCATCGCCGGCTTCCTCAACGAGTAATCTGCGCTGTCATGGGCGTCACACAACATGGCCGCACGCATCGGCTCGACCTCGCCGACCCGACCCTGCGCGAGTGGACCTGCACGGTCCTGCACGCCGACCCCGAGCAGGGCATCGTCCTGGACCGCTCGGCGTTCTACCCGGGCGGCGGCGGCCAGCCACCGGACCACGGGGTGCTGCTGTGGCAGGGCGTGCAGACCCGGATCGTCGGCACCCGCAAGGGCGACGACCTCTACCTGATCCCCGCCGAGGGTGACCCGTTGCCACCGGCCGGCAGCGAGGTCGTCGGCGCGCTCGAGGACGAGCGCCGCACCCGACTGATGCGTACCCACTCCGGGTTGCACGTGCTCTGCGGTGTGGTGTTCCGCGACTTCGGCGCGCTGGTCACCGGCGGCAACATGGAACCGGGTGAGGCTCGGATGGACTTCAACCTTCCCGAGGTGCCCCCGGACTTCAAGAGCCGGATCGAGGAGCTGGTCAACGCCGAGGTGGCCGCCGACCGGTCGGTCGCCACGCGGGTGCTGCCGCGCACCGAGGCGCTGGCCCTGCCGGACATCATCCGTACCCAGTCCAACCTCATTCCGCCGGACGAGCAGGAGGTCCGGATCGTCGACATCGTCGGGCTGGACGTGCAGGCCGACGGCGGGACCCACGTCGCGTCCACCGCCCAGATCGGCAAGGTGCAGGTGGTCAAGGTGGAGAGCAAGGGCCGGGCCAACCGCCGGGTCCGGGTCCGACTCGTGGATTAGGTCGGGTAACGAATTCGGACGTCGGTTGTCAGGTATTCCTGACAACGTCGCAGGCATGACGCAACAGCTAACCGGAAAGATCGCGCTCGTCGCCGGTGCCACCCGTGGTGCCGGACGGCAGATCGCCGTTCAGCTCGGCGCGGCCGGTGCCACTGTCTACGCCACCGGTCGCAGCACCCGGGCCGGCCGCTCCGAGATGGACCGACCGGAAACCATCGAGGAGACCGCCGAGCTGGTAAGCGCGGCCGGCGGCACCGGCATCGCCGTGCAGGTCGACCACCTGGTGCCCGAGCAGGTCCGCGACCTGGTCGCCCGGATCGACGCCGAGCAGGGCCACCTCGACGTGCTGGTCAACGACATCTGGGGCGGCGACCCGCTTGTCACCTGGCACAAGCCGGTCTGGGAGCAGCCGCTGGACGCCGGCTTCCGCACCCTGCGGCTGGCCGTCGACACGCACATCATCACCAGCCACTTCGCCCTGCCGCTGCTGATCCGCAAGCCCGGTGGCCTGGTGGTGGAGATGGGCGACGGCACCAAGGCGTACAACGACGAGAACTACCGGCTGTCGGTCTTCTACGACCTGGCCAAGGTCTCGGTGAACCGGCTCGCGTTCTCCCAGGCGCACGAGCTGACACCGCACGGCGGCACGGCGGTGGCGCTGACCCCCGGCTGGATCCGTTCCGAGGCGATGCTTGAGCACTTCGGCGTGACCGAGGAGAACTGGCGCGACGGCGCTGCCACCGACCCCAACTTCCTCATCTCGGAGACCCCTGCCTTCGTCGGCCGCGCGGTGGCCGCGCTCGCCGCCGACGAGGAGAAGGCCCGCTGGAACGGCAGGTCCGTCGACGCCGGCACGCTGTCGAAGGTGTACGGCTTCACCGACCTGGACGGCAGCCAACCGGAGGGTTTCCGCTACATCACCGAGGTGGTCGACGCGGGCAAACCGGCGGACGTGACCGGCTACCGGTAGAGCGCGGCGAGCCGGTCGGCGCTCGCCGCGAACAACTGCCGCAGCTCGGGTGGATCGAGGATCTCCACCTCGGGGCCGAGCCCCAGCAGTTGGTGGTACGCCACCTGGACCGACTCGACGGGCAGCCGCGCCTTCACCCAGCCCTGCCCGTCGGGTTCGCTGGCGGCGGCGACCAGTTCGTCGTACACGAAGGGGGCGTCGACCAGGTGCCGGAGCCGGCGCAGGCCGGCGGGGCTGAGCCGGACGGTGACCTCGGCCCGCAGCATGGTCCGCAGGAACGACCCGGCCTGCTTCCGCCAGTGCCCGGCCAGGTCGAAGCCCTCGTCGCGGTCGAACTGCTCCGCATCCACCTCGACCCCGGTGACCCGGTCCACCCGGTAGGTGCGCGCCTCGTCGCCGACCCGGCCGACCAGATACCAGACCCCGCTCTTGAGGACCAGCCCGTACGGCTGGATCCGGCGGCTCACCTCCCGGTCGCCGCGTCGGTAGCGCAACGCCACCACCCGGTCTGCCCACACCGCCCGGGCCAGCTCGGGCAGCCAGCGCGGTGGCGCGGTCTCCCGGAACCAGCCCGGTACGTCCAGGTGGAACCGCTGCCCGGTCCGGGCCGGTGCGTCGCGCAGCGCGGGTGGCAGCGCGGCGAGCACCTTCAGCTCGGCGGACGCGACCGCGTCGGCGAGACCCATCTCGCCGGCCGGTCCGGGCAGTCCGCTGAGGAACAGCGCCTCCGCCTCGTCGCGGGTCAGCCCGGTCAGTCGGGTGCGGTAGCCGCCGAGCAGCCGGTAACCGCCGGCCCGGCCCCGGTCGGCGTAGACCGGCACCCCGGCGGCGGAGAGGGCCAGGACGTCCCGGTAGACCGTCCGCTCGGAAACCTCAAGCTCCCGGGCCAGCTCGGTAGCTGTCATCGACCCGCGCGACTGCAACAGCAACAGCAACGAGATCAGTCGGCACGCGCGCACCAGCCCATCCTGCCCGGCCCCCGCTCACTGCCCGCCGGGGGTCAGCAACCCTCTGTCGTACGCGGTGGCCACCGCGGCGGCCCGGTCGTTGACCCCGAGCTTGGCGTACAGGTGCAGCAGATGTGTCTTGACGGTGGCCTCGCTGATGAACAGCCGGGCCGCCGCCTCCCGATTGGAGGCACCGCGGGCAACCAGGGTGAGCACCTCCAGCTCACGCTGGCTGAGCGGCTCTTCAGCGGGAGCGCGCAGCCGAACCATCAGCCGGCCGGCGACGCTCGGCGCGAGCACCGACTCACCCCGGGCGGCGGCCCTCACCGCGCGGACCAGATCCTCGCGGGGCGTGTCCTTGAGCAGGTAGCCGGTGGCGCCGGCCTCGATCGCCGGCAGCACGTCCGCGTCCGTGTCGTAGGTGGTGAGCACCAGCACCCGGGCGGTGCTCCCGGAACGGGCCAACCTGCCGATGGCTGTCACCCCGTCCATGCCGGGCATCCGCAGGTCCATCAGCACCACATCCGGCCGCACCGTCGCGACCAGGGTCAACGCCTCCGAGCCGTCGGCCGCCTCACCGACCACCTCGAATCCCGGGTCGCCGGTGAACATGCCCCGCAACCCGTCGCGTACCACCGGATGGTCGTCGACGATCAGCAGCCGGATCGGGGCGGTCAACCGGCACCTCCGGGCAGCGCGGGGACGGACGCCGAGATGGCGGTGCCGCTGCCCGGCTCGGACTCGACTGCCAACTCGCCACCGACCCGGGTCACGCGCTGCCGCATCGCGGTCAGCCCGTACCCGCTGCCCGGCTCGCGGGACGCCGGCTGCCCGGTGATGTCGAAGCCCGTTCCGTCGTCGCGGACGTCGAGGGTGACCACGTCCGTCATGTACGACAGGGTCAGTCCGACCCGTGACGCGGCGGCGTGCCGGGCCACGTTGGCCAGTGCCTCCTGGGCGGCCCGCAGCAGTGTCACTTCGACCTCCGGGTGCAGGGGGCGGGGCGTACCGGTGGTGGCGACGTCGGCCCGTACCCCGTGCAGGGCCGCCCAGCGCCCGCCCAGCTCGACGAGCGCGTCCGGCAGTCGGGCCGTCTCCAGCGGCTCCGGGCGGATCGCCCGCACCGAGCGGCGGGCCTCGGTGAGGCTCTCCCGGGCCAGCGCGAGCGCGTTGTCGACGTGCCGGCGCCAGTCGGCGGAGCGGTCGCGGGTCTGCTCGGCCGCCTCCAGTTGCGTGATGATCCCGGTCAACCCCTGGGCCAGGGTGTCGTGGATCTCCCGCGCCATCCGTTGGCGCTCGTCCAGAACACCTGCCTCCCGTGCCTGGGTGAGTAGTTGGGCGTGCAGCCCGGCGTTCTCCCGGACCGTCTCGGTGAGTTGACGGTTGGCCTCGCCGAGTTCCGCCATCAGTCGTCGGCGTTTGGCGTCCTCCTGCTCGGCCATCATCGCGAACCAGCTCACCGAGCCGGCCACCAGCAGGTTGAAGAGCACCAGCACCAGCCAGAGTGGCCAGTGCGACAGCACCACGGGCAGACCGCCGCCCTGAGAGGTGGCGACGAGGGTGGCCGTGGTGACCATTCCGGCGACCCGCCAACGCCGGGGTAGCACCGGGAAGGCGTGGATGTAACCGATCCAGGCGAAGAAGCCGTACCACGGGCTGACGACCACCAGCGCGGCCGCGAACGTGAGCAGCCCGGGGTAGTAGACCGCCATCAGCCTGCGCCGGCTCTGCCAGTCGGGGTGCACTGTGACGAACCAGGCGACCCAGCAGCCGGCAGCCACGGCGACGGCGACGGTGAGCACCGCCCCCGGGCTGCCGGGCGCCGGTGCGACGAGGGCCAGCAGGGTGCCCAGAGCCAGCCCGCCGTAGGGAAACACGCGATAGACGTTCGCCTCACGTTTTCGCCAGCTGGCCAGCCGGTCGTACCCACCGTTGCTGGTCATCGAATCCCCGCTCACTCCCAGCGGAACAGTTTCGCCGCGCCAGCACCGGCCGCCACGGCGATCACCGCCATTATCGCCAGGTGCAGCGGCTGCGGCGAGGGGCCGGTCCAGGCGTCGAGGAGCGCCTGCACCCCGGGCGGCGTGTAGTCGCCGATCCTCGCCACGGCGTCCGGAAGCAGGAACCGGGGCAGGTAGACCCCGCCGAAGAACATGGTGAGCAGGAACAGTGGCACGGCCAGGGCCTGAGCCGCCTTCGTCGTCCGGGCCACGGCGGCGACCAGCAGCCCGAGCGCCAGCAGAGCCGCCGTGCCGAGGACGAAGGCCAGGACGAAGCCGAGCGGGTGCTCCGGGAGTGGCACCCCGAACGCCAAGCGGCCGACGACGATGAGCAGCAGCGCGCTGGCCAGGATCGCGGCCAGGGCCACCACCAGTTGGGCGGCGAGCAGAGCGCCCGGGTGCGCAGGAGTGGTCGCCAGCCGACGCAGCACGCCGCGTTCGCGGTAGGTCGCCAGCGCCATGGGCATCGTGTTCACCCCCACCATGGCCAGGGTGACCACCAACAGCGACGGGGCGAAGTAGTTGACGAAGTTCTGCCCGTCGAAGTTCGGATCCGGCTCGCGGAGCGAGGGGATCAACCCGAGCACCACCAGGATCATTGTGGGCAGCCCGACGATGGTGAGCAGCGTCGGTAGGTCCCGCAGGTAGAGCCGCGCCTCGATCCTCAGGATCTGACGGAAGGCGTGCATGCTTGCCCCTTTTCAGTCGACGGGCCGGTGCCCGGTCAGCTCGACGAAGGCGTCGTCGAGGGTGGACTGCTCCAGCCGCAGGTCCGCCGCGATGATCTGGTGGCGGGCGAGCACCGAGGTGACTGCGTGCAGCAGGTCACCGGTGCCGGTCACCACCACCTGGCTGCCCGTGCGCTGCACGGCCGAGACCTCGGGCAGATCGGTGAGGAGCCGGTCGTCCACCGGCACCGACGGCCGGAACCGGATCCGCTGCTCGGGAGCCACCGACGACACCAGGCCTGTCGGGGTGTCCAGCGCGACCACCCGGCCCCGGTCGATCACCGCGACCCGGTCGCAGAGGCGTTCGGCCTCCTCCATGAAGTGGGTGACCAGCACGATCGTCACTCCGCTGTCCCGGACCTGTTCGATGAGACCCCAGGTGTCCCTGCGGGCCTGCGGGTCCAGCCCGGTGGTCAGCTCGTCGAGGATGGCGATCTCCGGGTTGCCGACCAGGGCCAGCGCGATGGAGAGCCGCTGCTTCTGCCCACCGGAGAGCTTCTTGTACGCGGTGTTCCGCTTCTCGCCCAGGCCCAGCTTGTCGATCAACGCGGCCGGGTCGGCCGGGTTGCGGTAGAACGAGGCGTACAACTCCAGGGCCTCGGCGACCCGGAGCCGGTCGGGCAGTTGGCTCTCCTGGAGCTGCACCCCGACCCGCTGCCGGAGCTGGGTCGCGTCCCGGCGCGGGTCGAGCCCGAGGACCGACACCCCGCCCCCGTCGGGGACGCGCAGCCCGGCGACACACTCCACTGTGGTGGTCTTGCCGGCGCCGTTCGGACCGAGAACGCCGAAGATCTCCCCGGCCTCCACGGTGAGCGACACGTCGTCCACCGCCACCAGGTCGCCGTACCGCTTCTTCAGGTGGGTCACCTCGATGACCGGCATCGTGCCGCCTTCCGCCGCCGCTGACTTCGTACCCCTCAAGGGTCGTCGGGCTGGCCCGGCGGCGAATCGACCGGTCGGCGACGGACCTCGGCGATCCCGGTGGATCTCCGCCGTCCGTCAACCGGTTGATGTGGACGCGAGGAGTCGCTGCTAGGCCGTGTCTTCAAAGGTTCACAGCCATTGGAGTAGCGCGGCGATGGTGACGGTGGCCTGGTACGAGGTCGCGGTCTTGTCGTAGCGGGT
>NZ_JBEZFA010000056.1:0-38884 GCF_040649215.1 Micromonospora sp. NPDC049044
GCACGCCGGCACCAGTCGGGTACGGGTCACGACTGCCGCGTCTCTTGGTCGTCCACGAGCTGGATGATCGTCTTGCCGGGTGTGCGGCGGTCGGGAGGGGTTAGGCGGCGGCGAAGGTTTGGGTGATTTTCTGGCAGAAGGCCGGGAGGTCGTCGGGGTTGCGGCTGCTGGTCAGGTTGCCGTCGGTGACGCACTCCTCGTCGACCCAGGTGGCTCCGGCGTTCGTCAGGTCGGTACGCAGGGTGGGCCAGGACGTGATCCGTCGACCACGCACCACGTCCGCCTCGATCAGCGTCCACGGACCGTGGCAGATCACCCCGACGGGCTTGCCCGCCTCGAAGAACGCCTTGACGAACCGCACCGCGTCCGGGTCGCCACGCAGGAAGTCCGGGTTCGCGACACCTCCGGGCAGCACGAGCGCGTCGTAGCCGGCGGCGGCCGCCTTGTCCACGGTCACCTCCACGTCGTACGTCTTCGACTGGTCCAGGTGGTTGAAGGACTGGATGGACCCGGGCTTCAACGAGACCAACTCGGCCGTCGCACCGGCGTTCTCGACCGCCTCCCGCGGCTGGACGTACTCGACCTCCTCCACGCCGTCGGTGGCCAGGAAGGCGATCCGCTTGCCCTGTAGTTGCGCTGCCATCTCGGTACATCTCCTTTCCGGGGTTCTCCCAACTCCCTTCCCGGCCCCGGACGCCCGAAACGACCCAGCGGAGCAGTAACGGCACGGCGGTGACAGAGCCGCAGGTCCGGCCCGTGCCAGGTTTGGCCCGGAGGGCGCTGGGGACCCGGGGAGGCATGGCAGGAGCAGCAGCGGAACAGCGCCGGCTCGCCACCGTCGTGGAGAGCTGGCTCGAACGCCCAGTCCTGATCGTCGGTGACGCCATGTTGGACGAGTGGCGGTTCGCCGACTCCGACCGGCTCTGCCGAGAGGCGCCCGCACCGGTCCTCACCCTGCGCCGACGGATCTCCGCCGCCGGAGGGGCCGCGAACACCGCTGTCAACGTCGCCGCCCTCGGCGGCCTCGCGGTGCTTGTGGCACCGGTCGGCGCCGACGTGGCCGGCGACGAGTTGCACGACTGCCTGGACCGTGCGGGCGTCTGGGACCGCACTGTCAACCAGCCCGGACGGCCCACCCCGGTGAAGCGGCGGATGCTCGCCGGTAACCAGATCCTGCTCCGGGAGGACTCCGGCGACCCGGACGACGCGCTCGACCAGGACGGCGTGACCCGGCTGCTCACCGCCCTGAGCTGCGCCACCGAGGAGCTGCGCGCCGCAGCCGGTGGGGCGGCACCGACCCTGGTGGTCTGCGACTACGGCCTCGGGGCGCTGCCCGCGCCGGTCCGCGCGTGGCTTGTCGAACAACGCGAGCGGTACGCCACAGTCGCCCTGGACGCCCACGACCTGGCCGACTGGCGGGGCCTCGCGCCGACAGTGGTCACGCCCAGCTTCGCCGAGGCGACCCGGTTGCTGGCCCGAGCCGGCGGCCCGACCCGACCGGCCGCCGGCCCCGAACTGCACCTGGAGCACCCGCACGCTGACCCGGCCGACGGCCCGTCCGAGCTGACCGTCGGCGCGGCCCCCGGCGGGGTACGCGCCGACGACACCGCCGACCGTCCGGGCCCGGTCGGTGAGCCCACCCCGAGCGAGGGCCGGGTGGCTCTCACCGGCGACGGGCTCAGCGTCACCGGCACCGGCGTCACAGTGAACACCCAGGCCGGGGAGGGCGTGGACCGGGCCGTGCTTGCCGAGTCGCGCCTGGCGGAGCTGCGTGCGCACACCGGCGCCGACGTGGTCGCGGTGACCCTGGACACGGAGGGTGCGGTGGTGGGTGGCGCCGACGGGGAGCCGCGGCGCAGTCACAGCACGCCGGTCCCGGCCAGCCACGCCGTGGGCGCCGGCGACGCGTACCTGGCGGCGATGACTTTGGCCCTGGCCGCCGACGCGCCGCTGCCCACGGCCGCCCAGCTCGCCCAGTTGGCGGCCACCATCACCGTCTCCGACACCGGCACCTGCGTCTGCCGGCGCGAGGATCTGCTCACCGCGCTCGACCAGCCGATCGAGACGGTGGGCCATCCCGCCCTGGTCGGCAACGACGAGCTGGACGCGATCGTCGCCGAGTACCGCGAGGCGGGACGGTCGGTGGTCTTCACGAACGGCTGCTTCGACGTGCTGCACCGGGGGCACGTGCGCTATCTGGAGCAGGCCCGCGCACTTGGTGACCTGCTGATCGTGGCGGTCAACTCGGACGGCAGCGTACGCCGGCTGAAGGGCCCGGACCGCCCGGTCAACCCGGTCGAGGACCGCGGTGCCCTGCTCGCCGCACTCGCCTGTGTGGACCACGTGGTGGTCTTCGAGGAGGACTCACCCGCCGCACTCATCGAGGCGGTCCGGCCGGACGTCTACGTCAAGGGCGGGGACTACCCGCCGGAGCTGGTGCCGGAGGCGCCGCTGGTGCGCCGGCTGGGTGGCCAGGTGCACACCCTCGGGTACGTGCCGGACCGGTCCACCTCGGCGATCATCGAACGGATCCGGTCACACAGCCAGGACCCGTCGCCAGCCACGAACGAGCCGGCGCCCGACCCGTCGCTGAGCACCCGCACCCAGACGTCGTGAACCGCCCCCTGAACCTCGGCACCCCGGCGGAGTTCCGCACCGACCGGCTGGTCGACGTGTTGATTCCGACCCGGAACCGGCCCGCCGAGTTGGCGGTCACACTGGGCGGGCTCGCCGCCCAGGACGGGGTGCCCGGTTTCGGGGTGGTGGTGAGCGACCAGTCCGACGGGGATCCGGCGTACGCGCATCCCGCCGCCGCCACAATGGTCCGGGCGCTGCGACACCGGGGTCACCCGGTGCTGCTGACCCGCCGGTTGCCCCGCCGGGGGTTGGCCGAACACCGGGCGTACCTGCTCGCCGCCTCGACCGCCCGGTACGTGCTCAGCCTCGACGACGATGTCTGGCTGGAACCGGGGACACTGCACCGGCTGGTGACGGCGATCGGTGAGCTGGGCTGCGGGTTCGTCGGCAACGGCGTGCACGGGCTGTCGTACGCCGACGACAGGCGGCCGGACTCGCACGGGCACTACGAGGAGTGGGCCGGCCCGCCCACGCCGGAGCAGATCCGACCCGACACACCGCAGTGGCACCGCGCCCGGATCCACTCGGCGGCGAACCTGCTGCACATCACCGAGCAGTTGGCGCTGCCGCCGGGCGCGTGGCGGGCGTACAAGGTGTCCTGGATCGGTGGGTGCGTGCTCTACGACCGGGCCAAGCTCGTCGACGCCGGGGGCTTCGACTTCTGGCGTCGGGTGCCGGCGAAGCATCAGGGTGAGGACGTGGCCGCGCAGCTCGCGGTGCTGGCCCGGCACGGAGGCGCGGGCGTCCTACCCAGCGGCGCCTACCACCTGGAGTCCCCCACCACCGTCACGGACCGGGACGTGGAGGCGTGGGAGGTCGTCCTCGTCGACGAGGACTCTCCCCAGCCGGCCTGACGCCGGTCAGTGCGGGGTGAGCAGGTCCCGGGACGCTTCCAGCACCTCGGCAACCGGCACGTCGGCCACGAACGAATCCCGGTGTGGGCACTCCCCGTCGCCGGGCCGGTGCGGGTAGATGCCCGGTGTGCAGTCCACCCCGCACACCGGACAGTGCACCGTCCACGAGCAGATCGGCCGATGCCGACCGCGCAACGGGTTGGCCGTGTTGATCAGGTTGCCGACCCAGAAGATGCCCACCGTCGGGGCACCCACCGCGGCGGCCAGATGCAGCGGGCCGGTGTCGTTGGAGATCACCAATGCGCAGTCGTGGAAGCAGCCGGCCAGGCCGCCGAGGCTGAGCGTGCCCACCTGGGGCCGGACCGGCACCCCCGCCGCAGCGACCACCCGGTCCACCACCTCCTGCTCGGCGGGCGTACCGGTGACAAGCACCTCGTACCCGTCGCCGTGCAGCTCACGGGCCACCTCGGCGAACCCTTCGGCAGGCCAGCGGCGGCGGGTGTCGCTGGCTCCCGGATGCAGCGCCACCCGGGGCCGGTCCGCCGGGCCGAGCACCCGGGCGGCCTCGGCCCGGTCGGCGTCGGTCACCGCCAGGGTCGGCGTGATGGTGGTCGCCGCCGCTCCCACCAGGCCGACCACCTCCAGGTAGCGGATCACCTCGTGCTGGTAGTAGACGTAGCGGATCCACCGGTCCAGTGGCGGCGCGTGGTCGGCGCGCAGGCCGACGGTCACCCGGGCACCGAGGCGGCCGATCAGCGGGTTGGAGTTGGCGCCGCCGCCGTGGATCTGCACCGCGAGGTCGAAGCCGGTCGCGGCGGCCAGGAAGTCGTCAATCGACGACTCCGGTTCACCAGGGTCGGGAGCCCGGATGCCGGGCGCGGGCGGCACCACGAGCACCCGGTCCACCGGGCCGGGCCGGTCGCGCCAGAGCTTCGCGTGCCACGGCGCGCCGAGCAGCACGATCTCCGCCGCCGGGTACGCGGCACGCAACGCGTCCAACGCCGGCAGGACGAAGATGAAGTCGCCGAGGGCGTTGGCGCGCAGCACCGCGATGCGCCGCACGTCGTCGACTCGCCCGGCGCTCGGGCCGAGCAGGGACGGAGTGGTCACGCTTCCCGCTACGTCCGGTCGACCTCGCCGACGGTGTCCGGGCGGTGCAACTCCCGGTCCGCGGCGGGGTCGGCGGGCATCGGCGTACCAGTGGAGTGGTTGCCGGAGCGCGGCCCGGTGCGGCCGACGGTGATGGTGCGCGGCGCGGGTCGGGTGGCCCGGGGCAGGCGGACCCGGAGCAGGCCATGATCCATGACCGCGTCGATGGCCTCCGGGTCGACCCGCGACGGCAGGTTGATCCGGTATTCGAAACCGCGGGTCTCGAAGCCGCCCGGGATGCCCTGGTCGGCGTTGACCTCCGCCTCGGAGCGGGCCCGTACGCACAGTTCGAGGTCGTCCAGCTCGACCGCCACCTCCTCCGGCGCCACCCCGGGCAGCCGGACGACGGCCTCCCAGCCGTCGGCGGTCTCGGTCAGCTCGACATCGGAGCCTCCGGCCCGGCCACCGACCAGGCGGCTCAGCTCGGCGCGCAGCGACTGCAGCTCCCCCATCGGGTCCCAGCCCTGCTGCCGGCCGCCGCGCCAGCCCCTACCGAATCCGCCGCTCTGCTGCTCGCTCATCACACCTCTCCGATCCGCTGGGTGGCCGTGGGCGGCCGTAGTGAGCTCGGTGCGTCCAGGCCGGCATCCCGGTCGACGCCCACCCCGAGCCGGTCGACCAGCTCGCCGCCCAACCAGGCGCTGACGCCGAGGATCGCCACCGCGACCACCTCGATGGCGACCAGGGCACCACCCGCGGCCCGGGAGTCGGCGTTGAGCCGGACGGCCCACACGGCGGCGAAGAGCAGGATCACCGCGACGTTCGCGGCGGCGTGCAGCAGACCCACCCGCTTGGCGCGGGTGCCGGTCGGGATGGCCAACAGGTCGAACGAGCCGGCCGCCGCCGCGAGCAGACCGCCGATCAGGCCGACGGTGATGTTCCAGTACGCGACCTCGCCGAGGAGGTCGGGGCCACCGACGGTATCGATCACGTCGAACAGCACAGCCGTGGTCAGCAGCGCTACCGGAAACATGACGAGCATCGGATGGACTGGGTGGCCCAGTACCTTGAGTCGGCTCTCCATCTCCCGGCCTCCACTGGTCGGCGTCCTGCGAAACGGTCCTCGTTGCGGCGGGCGCGTCGGGTGAGGCCGTACCCCCGACAACCGGGCACAAACCTCACGCTGGTCACGGCGGCCTAGGCTGAGACGCGGCGGTGCCCGCCAACGGGTCAACGCCTGAGGGAGGATCACGTGACGGTGGAGATCACTTCGCACGAGGAGCTTCGCGACCTGCTCGGGGTGCCGACCGCGCGGGCCGCCAACAAGGAACGCCGTCGCCTGCACGAGCGGGACCGCGAGTGGCTCGGCGCGTCGCCGTTCTGCCTGCTGGCGACCGCCGGCGCGGACGGCAGCTGCGACGTGTCACCCAAGGGCGACCCGGCCGGCTTCGCCCTGGTGCTTGACGACACCACAATCGCCGTGCCGGAGCGGCCGGGCAACAGGCGGGCCGACGGCTACCGCAACATCCTGGACAACCCGCACGTCGGGTTGCTCTTCCTGATCCCGGGCCGCACCGACACCCTGCGGATAAACGGGCGGGCCCGCCTGGTCAGCGACGCGCCCTGGTTCGACGACATGACGGTCAAGGGGCACCGGCCGGTGCTCGCGGTGGTGGTGGAGATCGAGCAGATCTTCTATCACTGCGCGAAGGCGTTCCTCCGGTCCGAGCTGTGGAAGCCGGAGACCTGGCAGCCCGAGGCGCTGCCGTCCCGCGCCCGCCTCATCAAGGAGGTCGAGGCGGTCACGGAGAGCCTCGATGACCTGGAACGGTACTACGGCCCGGAGTACGCCAAGACCATCTACACCTGATCCCGGCCGGGATCGGCGACAGTTCGCCCTCGTTCAAGCGGCCTCGATGATGGTCGGCGGTCGTCCCTCCTGCCCGGTCGCGGGGCCGGTGAGACGCAACTGCCGGTTGAGGGCGGCCAGTGCGACGAGGTAGGTGGCCCGGAGGGTCCTGGGATCGTGACGGTCGGCGATGTCGCGGGCGTTCTGCAGGATGTCGAGACGCAGGCCCGGGACCGCTTCGGGTTCGGTCGACTCCTCGCCCCTCTCGAGCCACGCCAGCGCGCTGAGCGGCAGCCGCAGCGAGCCGTCCGCCCCCCGCCTGCCACGCTCGTCGAGGATCCGGGCGCACTCGTCCTCGACGATGCGGAGCGCCCCGATCTCGGCCGACAGAATGGCCGACTGGAGCGCGCTCCACGCGCTGCTGTGCTCGACCAGCCGAGCGCTGGCGTCACTCCTGAGTCGGTTCGACCGCTTCTGCACCTCCGCCATCCCCCGGCGTGCCTCGTCGGCACTGTCGGCGTACGGATTGTGCGAGAGCACCTTCACGGCCACGGCGGAGAGGCTCAGCAGCACCAGGATCCCGACGAAGACGAATCGAAAGCTGCCCAGGCCGCTGAAACTATCTGCCTGCACGGCCCGGACATAGGCGCCGGCCGCGAGCACGCCCAGGGCCAGTCCGGCGACGGCCACCGGGCCGGCCAGGCGGTCCCACGGCAGGTCGCGGTCCTGCCGGGACTGCTCCTGGGGACGCCAGTCCCAGAACACCTTCCGCAGCAGTAGCCACGGGTTGAGACGCCCGCGCCGGGGTGCGCGGGTCGCCCGGATGCGGTACCGGAACAGGTGCTCCGCCAGGTTGTGACCGGCGGTCAGCAGGCACAGCGCCAACCCAACGCCGGGCAGGTACGCCAGCCAGTACACGATGTGGTCGGGTCCGACGGCGAAGATGCGTTGGACCACGTTCCCGACGAAGGCCACGTCGAAGATGGCGGCGAGGGTCAGCACCACCCAGATCATCCACTTCGGTAGGACCCGCCGCCGCAGATTCTCCGGGCCGTCGTCGGCGTGCAGTCGAGCGACCTCGTACTCCGCGCGGCGAGCCTCGCTGACCTGTTCCCGGGCCACGTACCGATTGACGTCGTCGATCGCGTGATGCGCCGCGTGGTACCGATTCACCACACGACTGCTGGCCGCCTCCAGGCCGGACTGTGCCGCCAGCAGGGCGGCGTTGCCGTTGCCGAGCGCGCGCAGCAGGGCCGCCGCCTCGACGTCCCGCAGGCGCGGTTCCGCCGAGGGTAGCGCCGGGTTGCCGAGCAGGACCGTGGTGGCGGGGCAGGGCACCGGAGTCTGCCACCGCTGGCCGTTGCTGACTAGATCATCCATCGTCGGTCTCTCCTCACGCTCTGGTGGCCAGGATCTCGACCCGGCGGGCGCATTCGGTCTCCTGGTCGGAGGTGGCAGTTGCGGGGACGACTCTGCCGTCGGTGCACCTGGTGGTTTCGCCCATGCCCTCGGCCTCGACGTTCGGCACGCCCTCGGTCCGGAGGAAGTCCGCGACCGCCTTGGCCCGGCCTTCGGAGAGGATCTTGTTGCTGCGGTCGTCGCCCCGCGGATCGGCGAAACCCCGAACCTTGGCGGTGACCACCGCGCCGGTTCGCAGGGTCACCGCGAGCTGGGTGAGAAGCGGTAGGGCGGCCGGCAGGAGCCGCGCCTTCCCGGTCTCGAAGAGCGCGGCTTCCGGAAGGTCGAATATGACCGTCGTCGACCCATAGCCGATCTGCGGGTCGGCGAACTCCGGCACAGGACTCGGCCCGACTCGATCGCGCGCGCTGCCGACGGACGACGTCCGCACGTCGCAGGTGCCACCCTGGAACGCGCAGAACCGCTCCCACAGCTGCTTGAGCCACTGCGTCTGCGCGGGCTTCGGCACGGCCTGGCCCGCTGCGGGATGCCCGATGCCGACGAGGGTCACCTCGATCCCGTCGAAGACGGCCGGCCGTAGCTCCTGAACGGACTCGTCGGCGCAGGCAGCGGTGATCGCCTCGATCTCCGCCCCGCCGGAGAAGTCGGACTTGACCAGGCTCGCACACCCGCTCGTGACGAGGCCGTCCGTCGCGACCACCAGATGTTTGGCGCCCTTGCCCTGCCGGAGCCAGTCGGCGGCGGAGGCCGCCGGTCGCAGCACGTCGGTCCCGACGGCCGTCGGCGACGAGGCCTGTGCCGCACCGACCGCCGCGCCGAGGCAACGCTCGGCCTCCGTCCTGCGGTCGCCTTGGTTGTCCGGATTGTCGTCGTTGTGCTTCCAGTCCGCGGACCGCACCACCGCGCTCGCGGACAGGTCCGCCGCCGACCCGCTGAACGGTGCCACGGAGACGGTGTCCCTCGCCTCGACAGCAGCGGCGATGACGTCCCGGAGCGCTTCCTGATAGTCAGGAGCGCCGCGACCAGAGCCGGCCGAACGCGTCGAGTTCGTGACGTCGACGAGGATGGCGGTACGCCCCGACGTCTCGCTCTTCTCCTCCATCCACCCGCAGGGCTGCGGGCCCACCGGCGGCGTGCACGCGGCCAGGAGCGGCACGCCCAGGAGCGCGGCGACCACCAGCGCGCCGCCCCGGCACGACGTGATCCTCATGACCCGTCTCCAACCTCGACGGCCAGGCCCTGGCTGCGACGGAAGGACTGCAGCGCGGCCTCGTACGACTCGGCGAACTCGAACAGGCCCACCCGGGTGTGGCTCTTGGCCGCGCGATCGAGCACCTCGGCCAGCTCCGCGCGAGCTCGCCGCCGGTCGGCTTCCAACCCGGTCACCGACGCCGCGAACGGCTTGTCGGTCAACTGCGCCGCGTAGGGCAGGACCAGGTCGCCGACGTCCTGGCCGACGAACCCGGACAGGACCTCGCGCCACCGCCCGGCCAACTCCTCCACCTGCTCCGCCCGCAGCAGCATGAGCACCTGCCTCGAGGTCATCTCCAGATAGCTCTGCGAGAAGGGCAGCAGATGCTCCACGACACGGGCGTCCGGCCGCACCCGCAGAGTGACCTTGCAGCGCAGAGTGCCGTCGGCGTCGGTGAAACACAGCTCGGCGGGCAACTCGGCCGACATCGCCCGCTCGGCCTCAAGCGCATCGTGCGGCGCGAATCTCCGGCCGACCTGCCAGATCTTGTCGCGTACCGCCCGTCGGACGCTCTCCGCCTGAACGTCGGTCCGCACGCGCAGCGCGTCGACATCCTTCGCGACGGCGGTCCAGGTGGCCTCCACCTGGACCTGGAAGTCGTACGCCTCGCCCAGAGCCGGGATGGCGAGCGGTTGGCCGGCGTCGCCCACCTCGGTCAACGGGAGATCCGGCTGGACCGGCGGACGCACGGGCTCCGGCAGCCTGTTGCCCGGGCCGGTCGGGCGACCGGTGATCCTTCGCCAGAGACGCCGCCAGAACCCGGACCTGTCGTTGTCGTCCGCGTGATTCGTCATGGGCTCAGCCCTCCGTCAGTCGTTGGATGAGGTCGCTCAGGAGTCGGTCGTCGGGGCGGCGGCGATGCCAGAGGCGGATGTGCCAGAGCCCGCGGCGGCGCAGCGCGGCGCCGTCGAGGGCGGCGGTGGTGAGGCGCAGGAGGGCCTTGGCCAGGTCTCCGTCGTTGGCACCGTGGCCGTAGGGCAGTTCGAGCCACTGGCGCAACAGGTCCCAGGCCGGGAAGGCGGTCGCCGACGCGGCGAGGGCGGCCGTCCACAGTCGGGCCAGCACCGGCTGTCGCTCCGGTGCGGCCTCGACGTCCAGCAGCAGCCGGGGCCACGTCGGGCGGTCGTTGTCCAGGATGCGGGCGAGGAAGAGCAGCGCCCACGTGGTGTGCGCCCTGACCTCCGGTGCGGCGTCGTCGAGCCAGGCGTCGAGATGATCCAGTACGGGCCCGGAGGGATCGGTCAGGTAGACGTTCGCGACGGCGCGGCCGACGCTACGGTAGGGCAGTTGGCGGGGATCCGTGGCAATGGTGCGCAGGTGGGTCATTGCGATAACCGGCAGCGCGGCGCCGAACGTGGTGGCGTACACCTTCGCTGCGGTGTCGTGCAGTGCCGCGTCGTTGCTCAGCACCCAGTCGCTCACCTGCCGGCGTACCCGGCCGACGAACAACTCGTTCCGGCTCACCTGTTCCAGGGCCCACGCGGCCGCCTGCCGCCGGACGCCGCTGGGATCCCTCGCCCAGGGCCGGATCAGGTCGGCCATGACCTTGTCGAAGTCGTAGAGCGCCAGCTTGCCCGCCGCCTGCGCGGCACGGAGCCGGATGGCGACGCGTCCTTCGACCACCACCCGGTCCAGCCAGTAGAGCAGGACCAGCCGGGTGGTGTCGTAGTCGTTCCAGGCCACGTCGAGAAAGGCGTCGGACAACTGCGGGCTGCGCAGCATCGCCCGGCGCGTCGGGGACGATTTGCCGTTCTCGGCGCTGTCCTCGCCGAGCATGTCCGGGAACAGGAGCTTTTCCAGGCCGTCGTCGAAGACCGGCCGAGCGGGCGACGAATCGGGCGCCTCGACGAATCGCAGCATGCCCAGCAGTTCCTCCGCGGCGGAGAAGACGTCGACCAACTCCAGACCGTCGAAGATGGCGTACGCCGTGCGCAGCGCCTGACGCCGAGGGGCACCGAACGGATCGGTGGCGGGCAGCGCGTCCTCGAACGCCCGGCGGGCCACCATGCGCCAGTCCGGTTCGAGGGAGGCCACCACCGCCCCCGGGGACCTGCCTCGCGGCACGCCGTCCACCAGGGCGACCGCCAGCTTCACCACCTGACCCGGCCGGCGGTGGTTGGCGAGGTATCCGGTGACCGCCTCGTCGTCGAGGAGTTCGCGGAGCTGCGCATCGGGGAACGAGTCGGGCAGTTCCGCCAGGAGATAGCTCTCCAGCACCTCGGCGGGCCCCGGCCAGTCGTGCGGCACCTCGTACTGGTTGGTCTCCTCCTCGCCGGCCGGCGGGCCCAGCAGCACGACGTACCCCTGGGCCTTTGCCGCCATCGTGCGGTAGGCCTCGACGCGGGCTCCCATGGCCAACTCCGTGCCATCACGCAACTCCAGGACCATGCCCCAGCCGGCCGGGAACACCTCTGGCTTCTGGGTCACGTCACCCACCGACACACCGTCGGGCATCACCAGGCCACCGACCTTGGTGATGAGGCCGTCCTGCCGGAGGCTCTCCAACAGCGCGTGCCCCGCCGCGGTGCGGCCACTCCCCTCGGGGCCTCGCAGCACCAGCACACGCTGGGCCCGAAGCGTGCGCAGGGCCGGGGCGAAGCTCGGCCCTCTGAAGTACCGCCGACGCAGCTTGATCAGGAAGTCGGCGGTCAACTCGTACCGAGCGAGGGTGATCTGCTCGCCACCGGGCAGCGTGAACTGATATGCGACGGCGTTCGTGCCCATCGCCACCGGGCCGTCGATGCTGCCGATGCGAGTGGCGAACCGGTCACCGCTGAGGCGGCGCGCGATGTCCTCGTCGGCCCTGCCGAGCAGGAAGGCGTCCGACTCCGTCTCGGTGTCCTGGCGGTCTTTCCCCACCGGCGAGTTCTTGCCGAGCCGCTCGTGAACGCTGTCCTGGACGGTTTCCGGCCGCCGCTCGTTACCGGTGTCGCCGTCCCGGTCCGCCGGTCCTTCCGCAGCCGGTGGGGCGGCGGGTGGACCGGGCGCGGCGGCTGGACTCTCCGGCTCGGCCGGTGGGCCGGGATCGGCCACCACGTCGTCGCGGTCCGCCTCCGGCTGCTCGGTCACCGGCGTCTCGGGCACGGAGGTCTCGGGCACCGGTGTCTCGGGCACCGGCTCGCCAGCCGGAAGGCGGTCGTCAGCTGCCATCGGAGGTCCCCGCACGCGCGTGGCGTCCGATCGCGAGTGGCCCATTGGCCGTGTCGATGCTGGTGTTGTACGTGTCGCCCGCCGAGGGCGCGGCGTCGCCCGCCGAAGGCGCGGCGTCGCCCGCCGAAGGCGCGGCGTCGCCGTCGCGCGGCACCGACCCGGGTTCGGCAGGCACCGCTTCGCGCGGTCCGCCGTCTCCGTCGCGCGGCGGGTCGACGCCGATCAGCCGAATCCAGGCCGTTCCCTCGTACCGCTTCGAGCTCGCCCTGACCTGCCGATACGCGTGCGGCATGAGCGCCGGGTCGCCATCGCGGACCGACGTACGGTAGACGGCGTCGGGCAGCACCAGACCGATGTACGCATCCGGCGCGGCGTCCATCGCCAGGCGCAGCGGGGTGATGTCCCGGACCCGGGCCGCCTCGACCAGCCCGTCTCCGCCGAGCAGTTGGTCGCCGTCGACGACCACGTCGCCGTGGGCCACCGCCATCCGGATCCGCAGCTGAGCCTGCGGGGTTCGTTCCGCGTTGAACCGTCGCAACTCCCGGTCGAGCCGATGGGGGAACTCACCCAGCACCTCTCCCTTGCTGACGGCCGGCGGGACCGCGATCGTCATGCTGTCGCCGTCCCTGCGCAGCACCCACTTCTCGCCGAGTGGGCAATCGGCCACGGAGGCGTGTACCGCCTTGTGCAGCCCCACCAGCAGGCGGGTGTGTCGCAGCGAGCCGCCTTCGGACGAATTGACGATATCGATGGAAATAACGGTGTACGAGTGTGCGTGATGATGCATCTCTCGGTCTTCCTTCCCTCGCGAACGACGAATCAGCGTGAGCGCCGCGATCTCCTGCGACTACATCCGATGACGGGTTTGCGCCAGTCGATGGGCTTCGGTGACCCAGAGCTCCGGACTGGGCACGGTGAGGACGCCGTATCCCGTCGTGATCAGACCGGCCGCGACCAGGTCCCGGATCACCTTCTGGACCGACACCTCGGCCGCACCGACCAACTCCGCGATTTCCCGCTGTGTCAACCGGACGGTGACCTCCCGCCGCGCGTCGCCAGCCCTGGCGACCTGCTCCGAGAGCAGACGGATCACGCGGACCGGAACCGGGTAGGTGAAGTCCACCCGCCGCGCGTCGGCATGCCGCAGCCGGTCGACCACCGTCCGCGCCACCTCCCGTGCCGCGACCGGCTCCCGGTCCAGCAGCCGGACGAACCGCGGGCCCGGAATGACGTACCCCGAGGTAGGGCCGTCCGCGATCACCGACGCCGAGCGGGGTTTGGCGTCCAGGAGCGCCATTTCCCCCACCACATCTCCGGCACGACGGATGCCGAGCAGACACGACCTTCCGGTGGAGGTCACGGTGACCACCTTGACCTGTGCGCTGGACAGGATCACGGCGAAGTCGCCGTCGTCGTCGTGCCGGATCAGATAGTCGCCGTCGGCGTAGGTCCGCCGCTGGCCGATGGCCAGCAACTTCCGGCCCGTCTGGCGTGGGAGACGCTCGAGAAGGGTGTCCCGTCCCGCGTCGATCGATTCGTCCACGTCATGTCCCTTCCGGTCAGAGAGCCTGTGGCGCCAGGCTCACCAGTGACAGACACAGGCAGACCAGGCCCACCCGGATGAAGCGGTACTTGATGAGGACGATGCGACTGGTCCAGTGCAACTCGCTGACCACACCGTCCAGCGGCCGTGTCGCCGCACGGCGCAGCGCCTCGGCCAGTTCCCCCTGCTCCATCGCGCCCACGTGGCCGAAGTAGGCGAGCTGACCACGGGCCGGGTCCCCGGACATCCGCGGATAGATGGCGAGCAGAAGACTGACCGTCCCGAGGATCCACAGGGCCGCGCCGGCCCACCAACACCACGTCTGCACCAGTCCAAGGTTTCGTGGTGACCAGCCGCCACCGAGGACGAACCCGACGACCGCCGCCGCTGCGGTGCCGGCCACCGCGAGGGCGTGCACCGCCTTGCCATCGGCTCGGTCGATCTCTTGACGGTTGTGCATGAGAAGCTGCTCGGCGATCTGCTGTTCCTCCATATTGGTAGGCTGCACCGCTTTGCCGCGGACCTCGACGCCGCTGGACACACTCGCTATGCGTCATCCGACACAGAGTCGACCATCGTCCGGAGCACATCGGTCTCGACCAGGACGATGCGCTGCCGACTGGTCCGTACCAGGCCCCTCTCGCGCAGAATACGCAGCGTGCGGGCCACCATTTCGCGGGATGTCGCCGCCGCCTTCGCCATTTCCTGCTGGGTGAGCGGCAAATCGATGAGGACGCCCTTGCCGAACTGGACCCCATGCCGGTCGGCGAGATCGAGCAATAGTCCGACGGTCCGCGCCGAGCTCGAGGTGGAAACGTATCGCAGTCGTTCGGCGTCCGATTCTCGCAGCCGTCCGGCGACGTGTCGCAGCATGGCGAACATGACGTTCGGGTGGTCCCGGAGGTGCTGCACGATCCGTTGGGCCTGGATGACTCGTGCGCGTACCGGGACCAAGGCTGTCACCGTGGCCGACCGCGGCCGATCATCGATTGCGGACAGTTCACCGATGATGTCGCGTTCCCCGCGGATGGCCAGCAGGAGTTCGTCGCCCCGACTGGACTCGGCCGACACCTTCGCCCAACCGGAGTTCAACAGCACAACGTGCTGCGTCGGGTCGCCCTGGCGGACGAGCGTGGCACGTCTCGGAAATAGGCGCTCAGGGCCGAGAGCGAGGAGGTCCCCGATCTCGTCATCCGTCAGAAGATTCAGAAATGAGCGCACTGTTCGTCCCTCGATTCGGTTATCCGTGGCCCGTTTCGGCCCGCACAAGCATCGACTTCGAGCATTGCGAGCCGAGTATATGGACGAGGTACGCCCGACCCCATCAACCGGGGATCGTTAGTTTGTGGCCCTGACCGGGAGTCGAACTGCACACAGAGTTGCCAGCGCATGACCGGCCGGCGGAACCTCATAATCGATCGGTCACCGTCCGTCGCGAAGTCTGGTCGACGACCCTGGACGATCGAGCAATGCTTCGGCTCGGGCGACACGACGCCGAGAGGGAAAGAGGGCGGTTGAGCAGGCAGATCAAGCCCGCCGACCCGCATTTCGTCGATGGTCAGTTATTGGACACTTGCGACGCACGTCGCCGATCGTGCCGGCGATTCCTGGCAGAACCGGCCGGACGGCACCGGCCAACTCAGCCACTCCGCCCGACGCTGACAGGCGGACGGCACAAACCCGCGCTTGACGTGATCAGGAGCCGATGCTCATCAGGTCGGGGGTGTCGTCGTCGCCAGGCCGCATGTCGGTGCCACGATCCTGGTAACCACGCCAGTAGGCCTGCTGCGGTGCCCGGGCCGCCGATACGACCACGACCTTGATGCCGCCGGCCAACTGCCGGCTGTTGACGATGACGGCGGCGACCGAGACGGCGGCAGCGATGGCGCCAACGGCGAAGGCTCGGCCGGACACCGCGCCGTCCCAGTCGATCGCGGCGACCAGCACGGTGGCCAGCCAACAGAGTCCGGCGACGGCGATTACGACATTCGCGGCCTTTGACTGAGTGCGAGTATCCACGAGGGGCTCCGATCTACGCTGGGGCGGCGGTACGAGGGGATCTGGGGTCTGGTCTCCTCCAGCCGGGCGCCCACCGGGCGGCTGGCATCGGTCACGCCACCCGTCACGCGGCGGGTGAGCCACATCAGGCCGGGCGGGAGTCCAGGTCCGGTCCTGCCACCAGCGGGACATCGGAGCGGGGCAGCAGTCGATCGAGTCGCTGCGCGAGGGACGGAACGAACGCAGCGGCCAGGACGCCCGGCGGGTGGGTGGCACGGTCACCGGGCCGCCCACGCCCGACACCCGGGCATCGGCACAACGGCGTACCGCGCGGGCTGGGGTCATACCAGCCCGCTGTGGGGCTACCGCACCAGAAAGGGCGACGCCCTGTTCGAGCCACACGCAGCCTCCCCCCGGTAGGCGTCGTCCCGATCCGCGTGGGGTACCGGGCTGCCGCGCTGACCTGCCGGGATAGGGCCGGAGGAGAGATCGGCAGATTAATATGATCTCGCACCCGTCGAGCTGAAGCGAGCCCACTGCCCGGACACACGCTTTCCGCAGCGGGCTGGTTGCGCCAAGCCGCGAACGACGAAGCCGGCCCTACCCAGGATGGGCAGAGCCGGCAGAGGTTGGTCGCTGCCCGGTGGCGCGTCGGGTCACCGCGGTGACCGGACCCGCCTGATCAGTTGAGGTTCATCCTGGCGCAGGGAACCCAGTTACCGACCGGGTAGCCGGGCCGCCGGCCCACCAACCCGCACGGCAGCGGGGCCTGCGGGGTGCCCAGTCGGGGGGCGATGGTGTTGTAGGCCAGCCGACCCATCACCGTGTAACCGCCAGGCGTGGGATGCACGCCGCACTGGTCCAGATAGCCTTCCGGAATGGACTGGTAGTCGATCCAATTCGGCACCCGGTCGCCGTACTCGTCGATCACCCGGATGCTGCGGTAGATCGCGTCATTGACCTTGGCCTCGCTGGCCGGCAGCCAGGCCGGGCTCGGACCCGGTGGGTTCGTGCAGCCGTCGGTGCCGTGCCCGGAGCTGTACTGCAGCCAGGACGGGTACATGACGACGTCCGGGTCGAGATCCAGCGCCGTGTCGAAGAGCGCGCGGTAGGTGCTCTCGAAGGCGGCGATCTGCGCCGAGGTGGCGTTCGACAGGTTGTTGTTGGTCCCGCAGTTCAGCAGGATCAGGTCGGGCCGGTGGGTGGTGACCAGGCCCGCCATCCGCGACGACCAGTAGTTGCAGGTCTGCCCGCCGGCAGCCGCCACGACAAACTCATACGGTACGCAGAATTGGCCGAGCAGCCACCCCAACTCCTCGCGGTAGCCGTTGGTCGCCGATTCGGTCATCGTCGCGCCTGCGGTGATCGAATCACCGACGGTCAGGATCTTCACCGTGGGCCGCGCCGGCTCCGGGCAGGCCGAGGCGGCGGCTGCGGCCTTGGCGGCGACGGGTGTCCCCGACGGGATGGACAGGCCGATCGCCACCAGGACAAGGGCGATGGCACCCACCAGCACGGGACGTAGTTTCATCGGCTCTCCCCCACCACCGACACGGCGACTCGCTCGCCACGGACCAGGTCTGGCACTGTGATTGCCATTCATGGCACTGACGGTACCGCGCTCTCCACTCAGTGCCAAGCGTGGCAACGCGATGTACTTTCGGCTCGTGGTATCCGAGCCCAGGTGAGAGTATCGCCGCTCGTGACTACCAGTAAGGATGGGTGGTGGCCGCCGCAACGTCGGCCGGACCCGGAGCCGGATCTGGCACTACGCTCGGGTCCGGCAACAGAGTCCCACACACGGCACTTACGATTACCCTGTGTCAGCGAGTGCCAGCCAGGATCCCCGGGTCATCGCGTTCGCGCGGTTCATCAAACGCGCCCTCGACGAGGCCGTACGGGAACGCGCCATGTCCATCGAGGACGTCGAACAACGCACCGGCATCGGTCGATCGACGATCTACCGGTGGCGGCGGGCCGAGATTGCCAACCCGCAACGCACCCAGGTCCAGCAGTTCTGTGACGGCCTCGGCATCCCCCGCTCGGTGGCCTCGCAGATACTGGGCTGGGACGGCACACCGCCGTCACCCACACCCGATCCGAGCACCGACCCGGACCTGCGAGCGGTCGCGCGCATCCTGATGGACCCCACCGTCCCCGCGGAGGAGAAGACCGTCATCCGCGCGACGCTGCAACACCTCGCCCGCCGACGGTAACCAGCAGTCCGACACGGCGGTGTGGACCCGGACGGCCGCACGTTGCGGGACCACGCATCTCCCATTCACGTGCCACGATCTCGCCCATGCGTCTCACCCTGGGCCTCCTCGTCGCATCCGTCGCGGCCGGTCTGCTCGCGGCCGCGGCGGCGCTACTCGCCATGCCAGCCGCGTCGTTGCAGTTCGGCCTGGTCATGCTGCTCGCGTTGCTCGGCTACGTCCTGCCGGGTCGTGCTGCGCCCCGAGTGCGGTGGGCCGTCGCCGCCGGCATCGGGTTTTTCGCCGTCGTGGCGGCCCTGAGACTGCACTGGCATCAGGAGCAGGCCGTCGACGTGGGCTGGGCGGCATACGGGCCAGCGGCAGTGGAGACGTCCGTCCTGAGGCCATGGCAGGATTCGATCGACAGGCAACAGCTCGCCGCGCTGGGTCTGGCGCTTGGCGTCGGATGTCTCGCGGCCGGCGTGCTGGCACTACCGTCCCGTGCCAGTCGGCGGGGTACGGCGACGGCGGTCCTCGCGCTGCTGCTGCTCGTCTGGTTCGGGCTGGACGCCGCCCGGGAGTTCGTCGACTATCCGCTGCCCGACCTGCTCGGGACGGTGTGGTCGGCGCTGCTTGCCGCTCTCCTGGCCATGGGGGCACTCGCGCTGTCCGGGTGGCGGGCCGACCGGCGCCTGCTGCTCCCGGTGGGGTTGTTCCTGCTGTCACTCGGCGCGGCCGACACGTACTCGGACCTCGCCGGGATGTGGTCGGGCTGGTGGGAGATGGCCAATCCCGACCGGGACTCGTTCCTGGAAATGGGGATGGCGGTGCGGGCGTCGACCGGAGACTCCCTTGAGGTGTCGTCGGCCGTGGAGACGGCGATCGCGCTCGCCGGGCCGGGACTGACGGCCGTCGGCGCGCTGCTCAGCTCCCGCGAGGCCACCCACCGGACGAGCTTTCCGCTGCCGGGGCGACGAGGACCCGGATGCCGCTGACGGTGCCGCTTCGGGGTAACGAACCCCGACCAGCACTGTGGAACGTGACCGCACGGCAACGACATCTGGCCCTTTTCCACCATCACGTCCGGCGTGGACACACCAGACAGCCCGAAATGCTCACGCCACTACTCCCCGACGTGGAGCCGAGACGGTGGTTGTCGGTCGCAGCCCGTCGAGTCCGAGTGTCGTCGGCACGGCCTGAACGCCCCTAGGGCAGGCGACGCGTCGTGAGGGCCGGGACGGGTTCGTCCGTTCCCGCGACCGCCGGGGGGTCCCCGGCCGGGGGCCGCCGTCGGCGCACCGCACCGAGCGCGATTCCGGAGATGACCAGCACGCTGGCCAGGATCGTCACGGCGGTCAGGGGCTCACCCTGGAAGACCGCCGCGGCGCCCAGACCGAACACCGGGATCAGCAACGCGTACGGGGCCACCGGTGTGGCTCCGTGGACCCGCATGAGGTAGCCCCAGACCGCGTAACCTAGCAGCGTGGCGGCCCAGGCCACGTACACGGCGGCGACCACACCGGTCACCGACAGGGAGCGCAGCGCGGCGAGATCCTCCTCGACGCCCTCGAAGAGGGCAGACAGGATGAGCAGCGGCAGGGGAGGGACCACGCTGACCCACACCATGAACCGGAACATGTCCGGCGGGTTCGCCTTGCGGGTCGCGATGTTCGCCAGCCCCCAGCACACGGCGGCGGCCAGCACGAGCAGGAAGCCTGCGACCGGCGTCGTCCCGCCGAGACGCGTGCCGACCAGGACGATCCCGGCCATGGCGACTCCCATGCCGGCCAACTGCACCACCCGGGGCCGCTCGCGCAGCAGCAGAGTGGCGAAGACGACGGTGAAAGCCGCCTGGCTCTGCAGCACCAGGGAAGCGAGGCCCGCGGGCATCCCGACGTGCATTCCGATGAAGAGAAAGCTGAACTTCAGCACGCCCAGCACTATTCCGACGATGAGTACCCATCGCCACGCCACCCGTGGCGAGCCCACGAAGAACACAGCCGGAATTGCGGCGAGAATGAAGCGCAATGCGGAGAAGAGCAACGGCGGGAAATCTTGAAGGCCGACGTCGATGACGACGAAGTTCACGCCCCAGATGGCGGCGACGCAAATGGCCATCGCAACGTGGCTCGGCTTCATCCAGCAACTCCTCGACTGGCATCCTTCCACCCGGCACGCCTCACCGGACCCCGAAACATGATGTCGTATCCGACGACCTCGTCGAGGATCCCAAGGCTGACACTTTCTAATGGGAGCTCGTTAGCGTGGCTTCACTACACGACCTGAGCAGGCTGCGCGCCCTGCACGCCGTGGCCGCCTTCGGTTCCATCAGCGGGGCCGCGACGGCGCTGGGCTATACGCCGTCCGCCGTGTCCCAGCAGATCGCCAAGCTGGAACGAGAGGCCCAGGCCACCCTTCTCGACCGCGAGGGCCGCCGCGTCGCTCTGACGCCGGCGGGCCAGATCCTCGCCCGGACCGCGGGTGAGGTGCTGGCCGCCCTGGAGCGTGCGGAGACCCTGCTGGAACTTGAGCACGGAACGCCGAACGGCCGGCTCGTGCTCGCCGCCTTCCCGACGGCCTGCCGAGGACTCCTGCCGGACGTTCTCGTGGACCTGACCCGCCGTCATCCCGCTCTGGAGCTCCGGGTGCTCGAGGTCGACCCGTTCCGCGCTGTGGAGCTGGTGGCTGAGGGCGAGGTGGACGTCGCGGTGGTGCACGACTGGCACAACACGCCCTTGGTGCTCCCCGAAGGACTGCACTGCGCCACGCTTGGTGACGACATCGCCGATGCGGTCCTGCCCGCAGGGCACCCCCTGGCCTGCCGAGACGGCGTCACGGCCGAGGACCTGGCCGCCGAGCGGTGGATCAGTCAGCGGCCGGGGTCGATGTGCCACGCATGGCTGATGCGGACCTTCGCCGAACGGGGCCGGGAACCCAACGTCATCTGCCATGTCGACGAGTACCAGTCCCAGCTGTCGCTGGTTGCTGCCGGGCTGGGCGTGGCTCTGCTCCCCCGACTCGGCCGCGGGCGCCTGCCCGCGGAGGTCGTGGCGTTACCGCTGCGGCCGGCCAGCTCCCGCCAGATCATGGCCGCCTGGCGAGCCAGCACGGCGGAGCGGCCGGCCATCACCGCAGCACTCGCCGCGCTGCGTGACGCATGGGCCGTCACACCCGGCCGTGCTTGATTTCGGAATGTCGAGGTTCGCCGACGGGGCCGGCCACCTGGACTTCTGTACGGAGCCACCTGACGGAATCGAACCGCCGACCTACGCATAACGAGATCAAAATGCCTGCCCGCCGTGCTGGGCAGCTGACGGTCTAGCAGCGGAAACTCTTCTTGACACCGCACACCGCTCCCTGGCTGTCCGTCGACCTCTTGCGGACTAGCTGCGGACCGCTCGCCCTTCTGCCGAAGCAGGGTCGTCCGGTGACCTGGAGCCGGGCTGGAACCGCTCGGACGGCGCTCCGATCTCGGCCCACCACCGCCCACGGCGCACCTCTACACCGGGCACGTCCACCAGCACCCGGTCAGGATCGACCAAGCTGGCAACCGACTGCTCCACGTCGCTTCGCAACTCAGCGACGGCCTCTTCGAGAGTGTCCTGCTCGCTTGACCAGTCGATGTCGGCACTCCGCAGCCGCCGCTCAGCAACCTCAAACAGAGCGTCCGGGTCGTCGACGCTGATCTCAAGACGGCAGTACAGCTGCACGACGATCGGCTTCGCGTCTTCCATGCGCGAGAGCGTTCCACACGACACGTACACGTGCGCTATTTGGATCTTGGTGGTCCAGCCTCTGTAGCGGCGGATCTCCTCGTCGGGCAGTCGTGGCGATCTGGACGCGTTCGCCAACCGGCCGGATGAGGCGATGGCGGCACGGGATGCGGACTGGCACGTCTGGCGGCGCTGCCATCGACCTTGGGAAGCGGCGAAGCCCAGGCCGATGACCTGGGCGTCCATACTGGTCTGGCTGCTCGGTCAGACGCTGAAGCGGAACCTAGAGCCCTGGCGCACCTACCAGCGGCAACAGCGCCCGACGCCTGCTCCCACGGCGTCCCGGTCTGCGATGGCTGCTCGCTGGTTCGCAACGTTTCACGGTGTCTTGTGCCCCCTGTGTGCCCCGCAGGACGACCTTTCCCCGGCAGCAAAGGAGACAGCTAGGCTGCGATCAAGGTGTGTCAGAGGGCCTGGGTACGGGGGAACGACAATGATGATCGTGAAATTCGACGATGACCGAGAATGGTACATCCAGGGAGGCGTCTTCGAAGGCATTGTCGAGTCGGTGCCCGCCGGAATGCTTGAGGATGATGATCTGGTGATGCACCTGCGGCCCGCTCGAGCGATGAGTTGGCTGAACCTGCAGGGCATGGAGCCAGATCGAGCCGAGCGTATCGTCGCCGCACTCAGTGAGGGCGTGGTCGGCCGCATGCGGACGATCGACCAGAGCGATAGGAAGCTTGTCGAGTTTTACGAAGGTCTGCTGAAGATTGCTGCCCGGCGAGCTGGAAACGACTGACGGCAAAGCGGGCCGCCGCCCGGCCCGCCACATCAAGCGGACCTTGACGGCTCGTACGGCTTCCCAGTCTTCGTGCCCTGCGCAGTCTCATCGCAGACCAAGGTCGACTGCCAGGCACCTGGTGGGACGGATTCGTCAGGCACCAGGTGGGACTCGACACGCCAGTAGTCCGGCCGCAGGCCTCACTCCGGTGGTTGCGTGGCTGCATCACGCGAGTGCTCGCTTGGCTGCTCGCCCTGGCGGCGGCAAGCAAAAGGCCCAGGTCATGATCGGCGATCAAGCCGGTGACCTGGGCCTTTCCATGGAGCCGCCTGACGGAATCGAACCGTCGACCTACGCATTACGAGTGCGTCGCTCTAGCCGACTGAGCTAAGGCGGCAACGATGAGCAAGTGTACGGCACCCTGTTGCCCGACCCGAACGGGATACCCCCGAGCTACCACCGCCGTCAACCGGACAACGACTGCCAACTGACCCGTTACCGGACAGCGCCTCGCCGACTCCGGTACTACGCTGCGGCGGGTGAGCGACGAACGCGACGACCACCGGGCTCCAGCGACCGACGATCACCCCGACGGCGAGCGTGCCCGACCCCGGCCCCGCTCCACGGATCCGCTTGAGCTGGGCTTCACCCCGCGCAAGCCGGTGCCGTGGCTGGCACCGTTCCTGCTGATCAGCACCGGCATCCGGACGCTGCTGGCGATCCTGTTCGGCGCCTACCTGGACAAGCGCGAGTTGCAGAACGCCTTCGGCGACGACATCTTCCGCCAGACGGGACCGGACGGCGGGCTGTGGCTCGACTACGTGGCCGACCTCGGCGACGGCTTCAACGCCACCTACTCGGTCGCGTACCTGCTGGCGCAGCCGGAACTGACAGTGGAGGGACACCGGCTGCCCAGGGCGCAGACCCTGGTGATGGGCGGCGACCAGGTGTACCCGTCGGCGGCCTACGCGGAGTATGAGAACCGGTGCAAGGGGCCCTACCAGGCCGCCCTGCCGACGACCCCGCCCGAGCGTCCCACACTGTTCGCGGTGCCGGGCAACCACGACTGGTACGACGGGCTCACCGCCTTTCTGCGGCTGTTCGTCCGCTCCCGGGACCGTAACTTCGCCGGCTGGCGTACCGGGCAGTCGCGGTCGTACTTCGCTGTGGAGTTGCCGGCCGGCTGGTGGCTGCTCGGCGTGGACGACCAGTCCGGCTCGTACCTGGACGACCCGCAGTTGGCCTACTTCGACGAGGTGGCCCGACGGCTCGGCCCGGAGTCGAAGGTGATCCTGGCCGCGCCGTCGCCGACCTGGGTCAAGGCCGCCGACAGCCCGACCGCGTACGACTCGATCGACTACTTCATCCGGACCATCATCGACCCGACCGGTGCCCGAGTGCGGCTGCTGCTCTCGGGCGACCTGCACCACTACGCCCGCTACGCCGGCCCGGACCGGCAGTTGATCACCTGTGGTGGCGGCGGCGCGTACCTGTACCCCACCCACAAGCTCCCGGAGCGCATCGAGGTGCCGCCGCGCGACACGCTGGCCCGCCGGGCCAGCCGCACGCAGCCGTACGACCTGGCGGCCCGCTATCCGGACGCGGCTCGCTCCCGCCGCTACGGCTGGGGCATCTTCGCCCGGCTGCCGTTCCGCAACCCCGGCTTCGCCACGCTGCTCGGCACCCTGCACACCCTGCTGATGCTGGCCATGGCGGGCGCGACGGCGAACTGGGCCGACAGCACGAACCAGCGACTGTTCAGCGTCCCGCTGGTGCTGATGGTGCTGGTGACGGTGGTGGCGGCGGTGCTGTTCGCCAAGCCGCCAAGCGCCAGCGGCAAGCGGCATGTCCGACACTGGATTCTCGGCGTCAGCCACGGGGTGGCTCAGGTGACGCTGGCCGCGGGCGGCACCTGGGTCTGGTTGGCGCTGCCGTTCTACGAATGGCCGTGGCCACTGCCCGCGGTCGCCGCGGCGGTGGTCTACGGGCCGGTGATCGGCCTGGTCGCCAGCCAGGTGGTGGCGGCGTACCTGCTGGTGGCGGGCTCGTTCGGGGTGAACGTCAACGAACTGTTCGCCGGGCAGGGCATCGAGGACTCGAAGTCGTTCCTGCGGTTGCGCATCGACCCGGACGGCACGCTGACCATCTACCCGGTCGCGGTGGACCGGGTTTCCCGCGACTGGCAGGTGAACTCCGACCAGTCGGCCCCCGCGAGCTGGCTAATCCCGAAGACTCCCCTGGCCGCGCATCTGTCCGAGGCCCCCATAGTCCTCTCCTGACCGACGTCCGACCAAGGTCAGGGGGTGTAGTGCTGGTCGTGGGCCTGGCGGGGGGCGCAGACGGACGCGCGGGAGCAGGAGCAGCGGGACCCGTCTGCGTCCAGCCGGACCGTCACCGCGTCGCGGGGGACGCTGTGGCCGACGACCCGACCGTCGCCCTCCGGCGTGGAGACCCGGCTGCCGACTGCCGGGGCGGTCTCCTGGAACCTGGCGTACAGGGGATGCTCGTATTTGAGGCAGCACATCAGCCGACCACACGCGCCGGAGATGCGCAGCGGGTTCAGTGGCAGGTCCTGGTCCTTGGCCATCCGGATGGTCACCGGCTCGAAGTCGGTGAGGAACGTCGCGCAGCACAGGTCCCGACCGCAGGAGCCGATGCCGCCCTGCACCCGCGCCGAGTCGCGTGCGGAAAGCTGGCGTAGCTCGACCCGGCAGTGCAGGGTGGCGCCCAGATCACGGACCAGGGAACGGAAGTCCACCCGGTGTGGGGCGGTGAAGTAGACGGTGCTGCGTTCGCCGCCGCCCTCGGCGGAGCCGAGCACGTGGTCGACCGCCACCACCTTCATCGGCAGGCCGTGCGAGCGGATCAGCCGTTTCGCGGCCACCTTCGCCTCGGCCTTACGACGTCGCAGCTCCTCGTCCCGGCGCAGGTCGTCATCGCCGGCGAGCCCCACCAGCCGGGGAAAGCCGTCGGTCTCCTCGGTGACCCACTGCGCGGCCCACACGCACTCCGCCACCTCTGGCCCGTCGTCGGTGGGCACCAGCACCCTGTCGCCCACCTGCGGACGTAACTCGCCGGGATCGAGGTAGTAGAGGCGCCCGTACCTGTTGAAGCTGACCGCGCAGAGCATCCCCATCCCCCCACCCTACGACGGATCAGCGCACCGGACGCACTGGCGGACAGCTCCGCTGCCATTCATGACCGTCGACTCGACCGATTGCCGGCCGGCCCGTCGTGCCGTTACGCCTCGCCCGGACGGTTGATTCCGGACCTGGACAGCAGACAAGCACGCCCCCGGCGGCGTTGAGTGAAGGCAGACCTGCGGGGGGTGCAGGGGGAAGACCACGGCGTCGCCGTGGACGCCGGCTCTGGTCCGACGCCCGCGAGCGACGCCGTGGCCTGTCCGAGCCGCTACCAGCCGACCCGGGTGGGCTGGTCGTAGTGCGGCCGGCCGTCCACCGGCGGCCGCCACGCAGTCTCGACGAGGCTCGGTGCCCACTGCCGCAGCAACGTCTCCGCACCGTCGTACGCGACGCAGAGCACCGCCAGCACCCGCGCGGCGATCTCCGCCGCGTCGGCCACACCCGGCCCGACCGGCCCTGGGCCGGTCGGCGGACCGCTGGCGGTGGCGGTGGCGGCGACCACGGCCACCGCCTCGGCTGAGCGCAGCACGTCGGCCAGCGTCCGGGCCAGCGCGAGACGGCTGCCCTCCACCCAGTCGGCGAGCGCGTCGGCGTAACCAGCTGTGGATTCGAGCCGCCCGACCAGGCTGTCCGGCCCCTCGTCGAGGTGGCGCAGCAGCGCCGTCCGCTGTTGCCCGTACGCGGTGGCGGCCGGGCCGGACCAGAGCACCGAGTCGGTGAGGGCGGCAGAGACGTCGTCGTACCCCCGGACCAGCCGGCGCACCGCGTGCCCGGCGCTGGCGAGCGGCCCGGGGTGCAGGTCGAGGAAGCCCCGGACCGCGTCGCCGGGCAGCACCTGCATCCGGCGCAACAGCGGCCAGACCCGGTGCCCCTCCGGAACGCCGGCGGCGATCAGTCGGTCTACCCGGCGCAGCAGGTCGAGGCCGGGGTCGGCGAGGCGGTCAAGCGCGTCCATCAGGGCTCTCCGGCGAGCCGGCGGCGGGCCGCCCGGTCGACCTCGGCATAGCGGTCGGCGGCCTCGCGCACCGCTGCCGCGGCGGCGGCCAGCCGACCGGCGGCGGTGCGGGCCTCCCGGGCCCGGTCGTCGGTGGCGGTGGCCCACTGCCGGTGCAGCGCGCGACCGATCTCGCCGGGGCGGCCCGGAGCGTCGGCGCCGAACGCGGCCTGGGCCGGGTCGCTGGCGGTGACAGCGTGCGCGACGGTGGTGAGTGTGGCACTCGCCTCGTCCAGTCGGGCGGAGAGCGCGCGCAGTGTGTCCATGTCAGGCTCCCGCGAGCGGTCGGTAGGCGGCGAACGTCTCGTTGTGCAGCTTTTCCCGTGCCCACTCGGCCGCGTCGGCGGCCGCGGTGACCGCGGCCTGCACCGAACCGGCGACGTCCCGTGGGTTGCGGTTGTGCAGTGGGCCGAGGAACCGGACGTGGGTGATCCGCCCGCCGGCGGTGACGACGACCTCGACCAGACCGTCCGGCGACCGGACGGTCACCTCGACGGTGGACACCGCCTGGTCGAACTCGGCCTGAAGCTGCTCGATCCGGCGGTATCGCCGCACCGCCTCCTCGATCCAGGCTTCGTCGATCTCCCCCCGTGGCATCGGCCGACTCCTCCCGGATGAGCCATCACTGAGCGTGCCGCCACCGTCACCACGGCACACCGGACCGTACCGCACCGCAATCGGACCTGTCGATGCCTGTGGACAACGCCGGAAGCTGCGGTTCAGCCCTTCCAGAGGGCGAGCATCATCGCCTCCACCGCGATCCGCGGCTTGACGTTCGCCTCGATCGCCGCCCGGCAGGCGAGTACGGCTTCCAGCCGGCGCAGTGAGCCTTCGGCGTCCCACTTCTGCGCGCCAGCGCCGGCCAGTGCGGCGGTGTCGGTGTGCACCGGGGCGACGGGCGCGCGCAACGCCATGGTGAGCGCGTCCCGGTAGAAGCCGGCCAGGTCGACAAGCGCCCGGTCCAGTGCGTCCCGCTGGGCGCGGGTGGCCCGGGACTTCTGCCGTTTCTCCAGCTCCTTGAGCTGCCCGGCCGCGCCGCGCAGCGCGCCGGCCGCACCCCGGCCGGTGCCGCCCGCACCGAGCGCGGTCTCCAGCGCGGCCCGCTCGGTCGTGTCGGCGTCGGTGACCGACGCCTCGGCTTCCGCTTCGGCCGCCTCGATCAGCGCCGACGCCGCGTCGAACGCCGCGCCGACGCCGGTCAACCGGCGCGGCACCGCGAGCACCGCCTCGCGCCGTTTGCGGGCCTCCGGGTCGCGGGCCAGCCGGCGGGCCCGACCCACGTGCCCCTGTGCGGCCGCCGCCGCCCACCGCGCCACGTCGGGCGCGATCCCGTCCCGACGGACCAGCACCTCGGCCACCGCGTCGGCCGGCGGCTGCCGCAGGGGTACGACCCGACAGCGGGACCGGATGGTCACCGAGATGTCGTCCGGGTGGGTGGACGGGGCGCAGAGCAGGAAGACAGTACGCGGCGGGGGTTCTTCGATCGCCTTGAGCAGCGCGTTGCCGGCGGCCTCGGTGAGCCGGTCGGCGTCCTCGATGACCACCACCTGCCAGCGCCCGCCGGACGGGGTGCTGGCCGCGCGGAGCACCAGTGCGCGCATCTCGCCGACACCGATGGACAGCCCTTCCGGCACCACAAGTCGGACGTCGGCGTGGGTGCCGCCCATCGTGGTGCGGCAGCCGGGACACTCGCCGCATCCGGTGCCGTGCACGCACTGCAGGGCGGCGGCGAACGCCCGCGCGGCGACCGAGCGGCCGGAGCCGGGCGGACCGGTGAAGATCCAGGCGTGCGTCATCCCGGCGGACGGGTCCACCTCGCCGGGAACGGCACCGCCGGCCGGGGCGGCAGATTCGGCACCGCCGGCCGGGCCGGGCGATTCGGCGCCGCCGGCGGTGAGCAGGGCGGGTGCCCGGTCGGCCGCACCAGCGCGCAGCACGGCAGCCGCGGCGGCGGCGGCCCGGCGCAGCTCGACGACCGCCTCGTCCTGACCGACCAGGTCGGCGAAGACGTCCGGCATCAGGTCTTGTGCTCCATCGTCACCAGCTCCGCGTCGGATAACTCGGGCTGCACCGACGTGTCCGGGCCCTGCGCCGGCCGGGGGTGCACGATGCCGCCCGGCTTGCCGAGCATCTCCTCGACCCGGCGGACCACCTGCTGGTTGATCTCCTCGACCGACCGGGACGCGTCGAGCACCAGGTAGCGCTTCGGGTCGGCGGCGGCGAGGTCCAGGAAGGCGTACCGGACCCGCTCGTGGAAGGCGACCGACTCGGCCTCCAGCCGGTCGGTGCCGGTGTTGCGGGAGGCCACCCGGGACAGGCCGGTCTTCGGCTCGACGTCGAGCAGCACCACCAGGTCGGGCTTGAGGCCGCCGGTGGCCCACGAGGAGAGCCAGGACACCTCGTCGACCGGGAGGGTCCGCCCGGCGCCCTGGTACGCCAGGGACGAGTCGACGTACCGGTCGCTGATCACCACGCCGCCCCGGACCAGCGCGGGCCGGACGACGGTGGCCACGTGGTGTGCCCGGTCGGCGGCGTAGAGCAGCGCCTCGGCGCGCGGTGACGGCGCGTCGTCGCCGGAGGTGTCGAGCACCAGCGACCGGATCCGTCGGCCGACGCCGGTGGCCCCCGGCTCGCGGGTGACCACGACCTCGCGTCCGTGGCCGCGCAGGCGCTCGGCGAGCGCGGTGAGCTGGGTGGACTTACCGGCGCCCTCGCCGCCCTCGAAGACCACGAAGAGCCCGGCGGAGACGAACGGCTCGGAGGGCATCAGCGGGCGACCCCGGATGGAGCCCCAGAGGTCCGCGAGGACGGGGACGCCCTTCTTGTCGTCCATCTGGCCGAAGGCGCTGATCCCGGCGAAGATGCCGGCGGCGCCGGCGGCGAGCAGCAGCAACCGGGTGGAGGAGATGGAGATGCCGAGGTCGGCGATCGTCAGTTTGCGGGAGCCGCCGACGCCGACAAGCACACTGCTCAGCCCGATGGCCAGGATCAGCACCAGCCGGGTGCCGATCTGCACCACCGCGAAGACCCGGCCGCGCACCTCGTCGGCCACCTCGCCGCCCAACAGTGTGGTGCCGGCCAGGAACGCCATCCCGGCACCGGCGCCCACCAGCACCGCGCCGACGATCGCCATGGACAGGTGGATGGCGAAGGCGAGGGTCATCACCGCGGCGCTGGCCAGCACGATGCTCATGCCGAACCACCGGCGCCGGGACATGTCCTTGACGATCATCGGGCCGAGACCGATGCCGAGGGCCAGACCGGCGAACATGGCGCCGAAGAGCAGGGAGAACGCGGCGTCGCCGGCACCCAGCGAGTTGGCGAAGAACTTGGCCGTGCCGACCACGATGCCGCCACCGGCGAACGCCCCGAAGATGCCCAGCACCAGGCCACGCACCAACGGGGTCTGGCCGATGTACTTCCAGCCCTCGGAGAACTGCCGGAACATGCTCTGCTCGGCACGCTCGGCCTCACCGCGCTGCGCCTCGCTGATCTCCTTGATCCCGAAGGCCACCACCAGCGCGGTGGCGAGCCGGGAGAAGGCGTTGAACCAGAGCGCGAGCTGTGCCGGCTCGGCCCAGGAGGGCAGGTCGCCGCCGACGGCACCCCGGACGCCACGGTCGAGCACGGCCAGGCCGACGGCGGCGGCGATCGGGGTGAGGCCGTACGTGGTGATCAGGGTGAGCTGGTTGGCCGCCTCCAGCCGGGCCCGCGGGATGAGGTTGGGGACCGCGGCCTCCTTGGCCGGGATCCAGAGCAGGGTGATCGACTCGATCAGGAAGGTGGCGACCAGCGCCCAGCCGACCACCAGGCCGCCCGCGGCACCGCTGAGGGCGTAGAGCGGGATGGACGCGAAGAGGACGAAGCGCAGCAGGTCACAGATGACCATCGTCCAGCGCCTGTCGAACCGGTCGGCGAAGACGCCGGCCACCGGGCCGAGCACCAGCGCGGGCAGCAGTCGGATCGCGGTGACCCCGCCGAACGCGGCGCCCTGGGCGGTGCTCCCCTGCACCTGCGAGGCGGCGAAGAGGGCGGTGGCCAGCAGGCCGAGCCAGTCGCCGAAGGAGGCGGCACCGAGCACGATCCAGAGCCGCCGGAACGGCCTGATCCGCAGCACCGAGCGGATCGCGGCGTAACCGGACGGATCGACCTGGCCGGAGCTGGACTGGTTGGCGGCGTTGCCCGACTGGTCGCCGGAGCGCGACACGCCGGGCGACTCGCCGCCGTTCTGGCTTTCGATGGCCGTACCTCCACGTGCCGGCCCATCGCTGGGCGCCTCCGGTGGAACACTCTAGACCGGGTGGGGGGCCGCCCCACCTACGACATTCTCCTGCTCGCTGAGCCTAGGCCGCCGGAGGCACCAGCCGCAGCCCGGACGTACGCGAGGGTATTTCGCATTTCTCGCCGGACAGTTAGCGTGCACACGTGGCCATCGAAAGCGACAAACTGCGCGAGCGCCTGGATCGGGCGACCGCCCACCTCGACCCGCCGTACGCCGTGGTCGACCTCACCGCCTTCGACGCCAACTCGGTCGCCCTGGCCGATCGCGCCGCCGGTAAACCGGTCCGGTTGGCGAGCAAGTCGGTGCGGGCCCGCGAGTTGATCAGTCGAGCCCTCGCCCGACCGGGCTGGCAGGGCGTGATGGCGTTCACCCTGCCCGAGGCGATCTGGCTGGTCCGGGCCGGAATGAGCGACGACGTGCTGGTCGCGTACCCGAGCGTGGACCGCGCCGCACTCGCCGAGCTGGCCGCCGATCCGGCGCTCGCCGCCGCGATCACCCTGATGATCGACGGCACCGGCCAACTCGACCTGATCGACGACGTCCGCGCCCCCGGGCAGCGCGCCGAGCTGCGGCTCTGCCTGGACCTGGACGCCTCCTGGCGACCGCTGCGCGGAGTGCACGTCGGCGTCCGCCGCTCGCCGGTGCACAGCGCCCGGGCGGCCGGCGCACTCGCCGCCACCGTCGCCGACCGGGCCGGCTTCCGGCTGGTCGGGCTCATGTCGTACGAGGCGCAGATCGCCGGCCTGGGCGACGCGCCGCCGGGGCAGACGCTGCTGGCGGGCGCGATCAGGCTGGCCCAGCGCGGGTCGTACCGCGAGTTGCTGGCCCGCCGGGGCGCGGCGGTCGCCGCGGTACGCGAGCACGCCGACCTCGAGTTCGTCAACGGCGGTGGCACCGGCAGCGTGGCCGCCACCAGCGCCGATCCCGCGGTCACCGAGGTCACCGCGGGATCGGGCCTGTACGGGCCGACGCTGTTCGACGCGTACCGCGCGTGGCGGCCCACCCCGGCGGCGTTCTTCGCCTGCGCGGTGGTCCGCCGGCCGACGCCGGAGCTGGCCACCGTGCTCGGCGGCGGCTGGATCGCCTCCGGCCCGGCGGCCGACAGCCGGTTGCCCCGGCCGTGGCTGCCGGCCGGGCTCAAGCTGGTCGGCACCGAGGGCGCCGGTGAGGTGCAGACCCCGTTGTCCGGCGCGGCGGCGGCCACCCTGCGGGTCGGCGACCGGGTGTGGTTCCGGCACGCCAAGGCCGGCGAGCTGTGTGAACGGGTGAACGAGCTGCACCTGGTCGAGGGGGAGGTGGTCGTGGCGACCATCCCCACCTACCGGGGCGAGGGGCAGGCCTTCCTCTGAGGCCGCGCCGGCTCAGGCCGGCTGGGCCGCCTCGGCCTGCCCGACGATGGCCCGGTCGCTGTCCGGGCCGTCGACCTGGCGGTGCAGGTATTCGCGGATCAGCGCCTTCGCCTCCAGCAACACCCGCTCGTCACCGTCGGACTTGCGCCGGAACGCGAGCTTGATCAACGAGTCCGCCGCCTCGACCGCGATCTCCAGGACGAACCGGAGCTTCGGCACGTCGGTGAGCCCGAACCGCTCGGTGAGCACCTGGGCCAACTGATCGGCGATCACGCCGTTGTTGTCCCGCTGCTCGTCGAGCAGGTGCAGGTCGACCACGTCGCCGAAGTGCAGCGTCCGGAAGCCGGGGACGGTGCGGTGCATGGTGATGTACTCGTCGATCCCCGCGTCGACGCCATCCCACCAGTGGGTCATCTTGTCGGAGGCGAACCGCTCGTCGAGGCGCTGGAGGTAGGACTCCATCGTCCGCAGGGTCAACGCCTGCACGATCGCCCGTTTGTCCGGGAAGAACTGGTAGACCGACCCGATCGCCACTTCGGCGCGCTCGGCGAGCAGGGTAGTGGTCAGCCCCTCATACCCCACCTCGTCGACGAGTTCGGCACAGGCATCCAACATGCGCTGTACCCGCGCGACACTTCGACCCTGCACCGGAACGCGGCGCAGCGGCCCGGTCGTGGCGGCTGGTGTGGACACTCGGCGCCACCCCCCTTCGACGGATGAACATATCTCCACGTCACGAGTCCGTGACTACCGGTACAACGAGCGGATCGCAATTGCGGTATTTACCAGGCACAACGTTCCTGATATGAAGTCAGTTCATATTCATGAATGAGGAGTGCGCATGGTCGTCACCGCACGGCTCCCCGCTGGATGGTCAAACTGGGCCGGCAACCAGCGTGGCAGCGCCACCGCGATCCTGCGCCCCGGCTCGCCGACAGATGTCGTAGCAGCCGTCCAATCGGCCGTGGCCGAGGGTGCCCGGATCCGGGTGACCGGCAGCGGCCACTCGTTCACCGCCGTCGCGCTCGCCGACGACCGCCGAATGGACCTGTCCGAGCTGGACACCCTGGTCAGCGTCGACGTCGCGCACCGACTGGTCACCGTACCGGCGGGCATGACCCTGCACGCACTCAACGGCCTGCTCGCCCGGCACGGCCTCGCGCTGCCCAACCTCGGCGACATCGACGCGCAGACGGTGGCCGGCGCGATCTCCACGGGCACCCACGGCACCGGAGCCGGCTACGGGTGCCTGTCCACCTTCGTCGAAGCGATCACCCTCGTCACGGGCACCGGCGAGGTGCTGCACTGCTCCGCCGACGAGCACCCCGACGTGCTCGCCGCCGCCCGGGTGTCACTCGGCGCGCTCGGCGTCCTGGTCGAGGTGACCCTGCGCTGCGTGGACGCCTTCGTCCTGCGCGCCCACGAACGCCCGGCCGAGCTGGCCGACGTGCTCGGCGAACTGCCCGCGCTCATCGACCGGCACGACCACGTCGAGTTCTACTGGTTCCCCTACACGTCGCGGGTCCAGGTCAAGGCCAACGATCGGGTACCGGCAAACGACCGGCCACTGCCCCGCTGGCGCGGCTGGCTCGACGACGAGTTCCTGGCCAACCGGGTCTTCGCCGGCGCCTGCCGACTCGGCCGGGTCGTGCCCGCGCTGGCTCCGGGCATCAGCGCGGTCTCCGCCCGCGCCCTCACCGAACGCCGGTACACCGGCCGTTCCGACCGGGTCTTCTGCACCCCGCGCCGGGTCCGCTTCGTGGAGATGGAGTACGGCCTGCCCCGCGCGGCGCTACCCGAGGCGCTCGCCGCGCTCCAGCGGATCGTGGACGGGCTGCCGTTCAAGGTGCTCTTCCCGGTGGAGGTGCGATTCACCGCCGCCGACGACATCTGGCTCTCGCACGGCTACGGGCGGGACAACGCCTACATCGCCGTGCACCAGTACGTCGGGATGCCGTACGAGCCGTACTTCCGGGCCTTCGAGCAGGTGGCCGCCGGGCTGGGTGGCCGCCCACACTGGGGCAAGCTGCACTACCGCGACGCCGCCTCGCTGGCCGATGCGTACCCCCGCTTCGCCGACTTCCAGGCCGTTCGTGACCGCCTGGACCCGCACCGGGTCTTCACCAACCCGCACCTGAACCACGTCCTCGGCGCCTGACATCCATGCTCGCCGCCTAGAGCGCGAGGTCGTCCAGGTCGACGGCACCGGCCATCGCCTCGGCGCCCCTGTCGTTCAGGTGCATGCCGTCGCCGCTGTCCAGCGCGGGGTGGATGTGGTCGAGCGAGTGTGGGTTCGCGACGACGCGCGCCACGTCGAAGACGGCGTCGAAGGTGTCGGCCGTACGGATCCAGTCGTTGACCTCGCGTCGAACGGCGAGCCCCTCCGGCGTGCCGATCTCGGGGCCGGCGCCCGCGAACGGACCGATGGTGGCGGCGAGGATCCTCAGGCCCGCGCGGTGGGCACTGTCGGCCAGCGCGCGGAAGCCGTCGACCAGGTCGCCGGCGGTGCACCGGAGGTTCGCCGAGCATGTCGGGTAATGCCAGGTCGTTGATGCCGAAGTGGACCAGGACATGGGTCACCGCCGGCACCGAGAGGACGTCCCGGTCGAAGCGGGCCAGCCCGTGTTCGCCGACCGTGTCGCGCAGCAGCCGGTTCCCGGCGATGCCCTGGTTGACGACCCACCCGCGCCTCAGCCGCCGGTTGAGGAAATCGACCGAGCGGTGGTTGGCCCCCGTCGTGGTGCCTACCCCCTCGAACCAGGAGTCACCGAAGGCCACGCTGAGCACCGAGTCGATCAGCGAGAAGAAGGTCTGGATGCCGGGCCGGTCCGCGCCTCGGCGCCGCGATTCGGCGAAGTCCTCCGAGGAGCGCCAGAAGACGATGTCCAACCATTCGTCGGCCGACACCCGGACCAGTCGGGCTTCGAGGAAGCCGGCGCGGCCGGCCGCGAAGTCGCGCAGCATCGCCGGCCGTGCGGCCAGCAGCACCTCGGCGCGCTCTGTGGGTACCCGGAAACGGGTACCGATCGAACAAGTAGGTAGAGCCCCCGGCTGTGATGCGAAGCACCCTCATTGCGTTGCGATGCCCCGATCAGGCAGCGAGCCGGCCCCTGCGGAGCCGGAGATCGACACCGGTTTCCGGTAACCGGGCTGTCGGTGGTGGTGGGATACCGCGACTTCACGAAAAACCGTGACGATCACCGGTTCGGCGCCGGCCTGGCGGCAGCGGCCGGCCTGGCGGCAGCGGCCGGCCTGGCGGCAGCGGCCGGTTGAAAGCGAAAGGCCCCCGGAGGGGCCTTTCACCTGATCTCGTGGCGCGGGGTCACTCGGTGCTGGTGGCCGCCTTGCGCGGGGCGGCCTTCTTCGCCGGGGCCTTCTTGGCCGCCGCCTTGGCGGTCGTCGCCTTGGCCGTGGTGGTCTTCTTCGCGGCAGTGGACTTGCTGGCGGCGGCCGTCTTCTTCGCCGCCGTGGCCTTCTTCGCCGGGGCCTTCTTCGCCGCCGCCTTCTTCTTCGGCGCCGGGCCCTTCGCTCGCTTCTCGGCGAGCATCTCGGACGCTTCCTCGATGGTCAGCGCCTCCGGCGTCTGCCCACGCCGCAGCGACGCGTTGAACTCGCCGTCGGTGACGTACGGGCCGAACCGGCCGTCCTTGATCACCATCGGCTTCTCGGTGGCCGGGTCCACGCCCAGCTCACGCAGTGGCGGCGCCGCCGCCCGCCGTCCACGGGCCTTCGGGGCGGCCAGCAGCGCCAACGCCTCGTCCAAGCCCACAGTGAACATCTGGTCTTCGGACTCCAGCGAACGGAACTCCTCGCCCCGCTTCACGTACGGGCCGTAGCGGCCGTTGTTGGCGAAGACCTCGACACCGTCCGGCGCGACACCGACAAGCCGGGGCAGGCTGAGCAGCTTGAGCGCCTCCTCCAGGCTCAACGAGTCCGGGGTCTGCGTCCGCAACAGCGACGACTTCCGCTCGCCACTGGAGACGTACGGGCCGAACCGGCCGGACTTGAGCACGATCGGCTCGCCGGTCGCCGGGTCGTCGCCGAGCTTGCGCTCGCCGCTGCCGCCGAGGAACAGCTCGTGCACCTTCTCCGGGGTCAGCTCGTCCGGGGCCACGCCCTCCGGGATCGGCGCCCGGTCACCCGGGGAGCCGCCCTCCTCGCCCTCACCCGAGGCGGCCGCCGCCTGCTGCTCGCCGCCGGGCAGCTCCCGTTGCAGGTACGGCCCGTACCGGCCGACCCGGACAACGACCTCGCGGCCCTCGTCGTCGGTGAAGAGCGGGATGGAGTTGACGCTGCGGGCGTCGATGTCGCTGAGATTTTCGGTGACCAGCTTCTTCAGCCCACCCGAGCGGGCGATGTCCTGGTCGCCGGCACCGGTGGAGCCGCCGAAGTAGAACGCGGTGAGGAAGTCGACAGCGGCGTGGTCGCCGCCGGCGATCTCGTCCAGCTCGTTTTCCATGCTGGCGGTGAAGTCGTAGTCGATCAGGCGCGGGTAGTGCCGCTCCATCAACCCGATCACCGCGAACGCCAGGAACGTGGGGATCATCGCCTGGCCGCGCTTGGTGACGTACCCCCGGTCCTGGATCGTCTGCATGATCGACGCGTAGGTCGACGGCCGGCCGATGCCCAGCTCTTCCAGGGCCTTGACCAGCGACGCCTCCGTGTAGCGCGACGGCGGCTGGGTGTGGTGGCCCTGCGCGGCCAACTGGTCGGCGGTCAGCGGCTGGTCCTTGACCAGGGTGGGCAGGCGACGCTCGGCGTCCTCGGCCTCGGCGTTCTCGTCGTCGCTGGACTCCACGTACGCCCGCAGGAAGCCCGGGTCGGTGATGGTCTTGCCGGTCGCGCCGAAGTCGGCCTCCTCCTGCGAGGTGGAGACCGCGCGGATGCGCACCGACACGCTGGAGCCGACCGCGTCGGTCATCTGCGAGGCGATGGTCCGCCGCCAGATCAGCTCGTAGAGCTTGAACTCCTCGGCGGACAGCTCCTTGGCCACCTCGCCCGGAGTGCGGAAGTTGTCCCCCGCCGGGCGGATCGCCTCGTGCGCCTCCTGCGCGTTCTTCACCTTGCCGGTGTAGCGACGCGGCTCCGGCGGAACGCTGCGCTCGCCGTACAACTCGACGATCTGCCGACGGGCCGCCGAGATGGCGGTCTCCGACAGGTTGACCGAGTCGGTACGCATATAGGTGATGTAGCCGTTCTCGTAGAGCCGCTGCGCGGTGCGCATCGTCTGCTGCGAGGACAGGCGCAGCTTGCGGGCCGCCTCCTGCTGGAGGGTCGAGGTGATGAACGGCGCGTACGGGCGGCGACGGTAGGGCTTCTCCTCGACCCGGGTGACGGTGAACGGCCGCCCGTCGAGTCGGGCCGCGAGACCCCGGGCGCCACTCTCGTCGAGGTGGACGACACCGGCACCGGCCTTCACCCGACCCGTGGTCGGCTCGAAGTCCTTACCGGTGGCGATCCGGTCGCCGTTCAGCGCGATCAGGGTGGCGTTGAAGGCCCGCGGACCCTCACCGGCGTTCGCCACGGCGAGGGTGGCCAGGATGTCCCAGTACTCGGCGGTGCGGAAGGCCATCCGCTGCCGCTCCCGCTCGACCACGATGCGGGTCGCCACCGACTGCACCCGGCCGGCCGAGAGCCGTGGCATGACCTTCTTCCACAGCACCGGGGAGACCTCGTAGCCGTAGAGCCGGTCGAGGATGCGCCGGGCCTCCTGGGCGTCGACCAGGTCCCGGTCGATCTCCCGGGGGTTGGCCACCGCCGCCTGGATCGCCGGCTTGGTGATCTCGTGGAAGACCATCCGCTTGACCGGAACCTTGGGCTTGAGCGTCTCCACCAGGTGCCAGGCGATCGCCTCGCCCTCGCGGTCCTCATCCGTGGCCAGGAAGATCTCGTCGACCTCCTTGGCCAGCTTCACCAGCTTGCTGATCTGCTGGCGGCGGTCGGCGGAGACGACGTAGAGCGCGTGGAAGCCGTTGTCCACGTCCACCCCGAGTCGGGCCCACGGCTCCTTCTTGTATTTGGCCGGCACGTCGGCGGCGTTGCGCGGCAGGTCGCGGACGTGACCGAAGCTGGCCTCCACGACGTACCCCGGGCCGAGGTAGCCCGAGATCGTCTTGGCCTTCGCCGGTGACTCGACGATGACCAGACGGGTGGTTCCAGCGTTGCTCGGCACGTCTCTCCCCGACCTCACTCCTGCTCGTGGCCTGCCAGCGCCCGGACAGCGACCGCCTTCGACCCCGCCGTCACACCGGCGGTCCGGATGTCCAACGTAACGCGCCGCCCGCGTTTCGGGTTTCGCGGGCGGCAAACCGCCACCGCGCGACGGCCAACTCCCGTCCCGCCGCGCTCGGCACTGCCAGACGGCGCCACCGTACACCGTGGGTAGGGCTCGAAGCGGGTCACTGTGACGATGGCAGGCCTACGGCGGAGCCCCAACCCGCCCGTTTCCAGCCCCGAACCCCTGTCGGCTATCCGCCACCACCCCCGCGCCCCTCCCTCTCTGACCCCGTCGATCATGGACTTGGGGTGGGCGTTATCACCCCGGGAGAGTGTTCTGTCCCCACCACGACTCCATGATCGACGCGACCGGGGGATGGGGGGTGGGGGTGGGGGGTGGCGGCCCGGACCGCCGCA
>NZ_JBEZFA010000057.1:0-38606 GCF_040649215.1 Micromonospora sp. NPDC049044
GGGTGGGGGCCGCGGGGCGGGGGGTGCGGGGGCCTTTCGTGCTGGCCTCCGGGGCGGGGCGGGGGGGGGGCGGGGGGGGGTGGGGTGGGGGTGGGGGTGGGGTGGGGTGCGGGTTAGCTTGCGCTGGCTGTGGCTAGTTTGAGGCTGAAGGCTAGGAAGAGGGCTGCCACGGCGGTGGTGCCGCCGGCCGCCAGGCGGCGGCGCTGGCGGAACTGGGCGGCCAGGAAGGTGCCCGCGAAGATCAACGCGGTCAGGTAGAGCGCGCTTGTCACCTGCGCGATCATGCCGAGCAGCAGGAACGACAGCGCCGGCCAGGCGTAGTCGGGGTCGACGAACTGGATGAAGAACGAGATGAAGAACAGGATCGCCTTCGGGTTCAGCAGGCTGATCACCAGCGCCTTGCGGAACGGGCTGCGCATCGCCGCCGGCTCCGCGGCGTCGATGAGGCGCGGCGTGCTCGGGTCGTTGCGGTCGCGCCAGCGGCGCACGGCACCCAGCAGCATGGTCACCCCGACATAGCCGAGGTACGCGGCACCTGCGTACTTGACCACCAGGAACAGCGGGGGGTACGCCTTGAGCAGCGACGCCACCCCGGCGGCGGAGAGGAACATCAGCACCCCGTCGCCGACGAACACGCCCGCGGCGGCCCGGTAGCCCACCGCGACACCCCGCTTGGCCGCGGTGGAGAGCACGAAGAGCGAGTTCGGCCCGGGCAGCAGAATGATGGCCACGGTGCCCAGCACGTACGTCCAGATGTCGGTGATCCCCAGCACGCCCGCCATCATCACGCCACCGGTGCCGTCGGCAGAAGTCTTTCCCGCAGCCGGGCCTGTGCCGTCGGCCACTCGTCAACTGTCATCGCGTACTGCACGGTGTCCCGCCAGGAGCCGTCCGGGCGTTGCCGGTGCATCCGCAGCACCCCTTCCCGGGTCGCGCCGAGCCGTTCGATGCCCGCCTGGGAGCGCAGGTTGCGGATGTCGGTGTGCCAGACCACCCGTACCGCGCCCAGCTCGTCGAAGGCCCGGGCGAGTAGCAGCAGCTTCGCCTCGGTGTTGATCCCGGTACGCCACCACTGCCGGCCGAGGAAGGTGTGCCCGATCGCCACCGACCGCCGCTGCGGGTCGATCTCGTAGTAGGAGGTGCTGCCGACGACCGCCCCGGTGGCAGCGCACCGCTGCACCCAGGCCACCCGTTCGCCCCGGTGCTGGGCGGCCAGGGCGGTGCCGATCACCTCGGCGGTGTCGGCGGGCGTGCGGGGCGGTGCGACGCTCAGGTGCCGCCACACCTCCGGGTCGGCGGTGGCGGTGTGCAGCTCGTCGGTGTGGGTCAGGTCCAGCGGCTCCAGCCGGACGTGCTCGCCGTGCAGCGACACCGGCTCGTGCCAGGGGGTGCGGGCGGTCCGCAGGAACGCCGGCAGTGGCGCCGTGACCCCGGTGTCCGGCTCGGGTTGCCCGGCGGTCAACCGCAGCGGCAGCACCCCGGCCCAGTGCGGCAGGTGCAGGTCGGCCTCGTCCTCCCGGACCCCACCGGCGCGGGTGCGGACCGACACCTCGTGCAGTGGCAGCGCCAACACGGCGGTCTCGGCCAGCTCGCGCCGGTTGGGTGCGCGGGTGTCGGTGCTGCGTCCCGAGCCGACCTTCTCGACAAGCGCGGTGAGCATGGCGCTCTTCTCCCGCTCGTCGGTGACCAGTCGGGCGGTGCCGAGCGCGACCACCGAGCGGTAGTTGGCGCTGTGGTGGAACTGGGAGCGGGCGTAGACCAGGCCGTCGAGCACTGTCACCGCGACGCAGACTGCCAGCCCGTCACCGCGGGCGGCGAGCAGGGGCCGGCTGCCGGTGGAGCCGTGCAGGTAGAGCGTGTCGCCGATGCGGACGTGCAGGGTGGGCAGCACCCGGGGCTGGCCGTCCACCGTGAAGCCGAGCGCACAGTGGTACGCCTCGTCGAGCACCGCGTGGGCGGCGGCCCGGTCGTAGCTCATCCTGTCGCGGGAGCGGTGCGGTGTGGTCCGGGCGGTGGGTGGGTACATGCGCGCGCCCCTCTTTGTTCTAGTACAATCTCTTGTTTGTGTCAGCACGCTATCAGCTCAGTGGAACGACGGCCGCCGAGATTTCGGCGAGCATCGAATCGGGCATCCGCACCGATGCCCTGCCGCCGGGGACCGCCCTGCCGCCGGTGCGGGCCCTCGCCGCCGAGCTGGGGGTCAGCCCCGCCACCGTGGCCCGTGCCTACCAGGACCTACGCCAGCGCGGCCTGCTCGCCACCGCCGGGCGGCACGGCACCCGGGTGCGTCCGCGCCCGCCGGTCGCCGCCCGCCGCTCCGCGCTGCGCCCCCCACCGCTGCCCGGCGCCCGCGACCTGTCCCGGGGCGAACCCGACCCCCGGCTGCTGCCCCCGCTCGGCCCGCACCTGGCGGCGCTCGCCGCCGACAACGGCCCGTCGGTCGGCTACTCCGACGCCGGGGTGCTCCCCGAACTGGCCGAGGCGGCCCGCGCCCGGCTGGGCGCCGACGGCGTACCGGCCGGTGAGCTCACCCTCACCGGCGGCGCGCTCGACGGCATCGAGCGGCTGCTCGGCGCCCACCTGCGCCCCGGCGACGCGGTCGCTGTGGAGGACCCGGGCTGGGCCAACCTGCTCGACCTGGTCGCCGCGCTGGGGCTGCGCCCGATCGGCGTGCCACTCGACGACGAGGGGCCACTCGTGGCCGGGGTGGCCGCCGCGCTGGCCGCCGGAGCGCGGGCCCTTGTGGTCACCAGCCGGGCACAGAACCCGACCGGTGCGGCCGTCTCCGCGGCCCGCGCCGAAGCCCTACGGGCGCTGCTCGCCGGCCGCCGGGACGTGCTGCTGATCGAGGACGACCACGCCGCCGAACTGGCCCGCGTACCCCTGCACCCGCTGGCCGGCGCGACAGCGAGTTGGGCGTTCCTGCGCTCGGTGAGCAAACCCTTCGGTCCGGACCTGCGGCTGGCGGTGCTGGTCGGCGACGAGACGACGGTGGCCCGGGTGGCCGGCCGGGCCCGGGTCGGCGCCGGCTGGGTCTCCACCGTCCTGCAGCGTCTGGTCCTCGCCCTCTGGCAGGACCCGGAGGTCGCCGAACGGGTGCGCCGGGCGGCACAGAGCTACGAGCAGCGGCGCGACGGGTTGCTGGCCGCGCTGGCCGGACACGGCCTGACCGCGCACGGCCGCAGCGGCATCAACGTCTGGCTACCCGTGTCCGACGAGACAAGCGTGGTCACCGCCCTGCGCGACGCCGGCTGGGCGGTGGCGCCCGGCGCCCTCTACCGGATCGCCGCACCACCCGCGGTCCGGATCTGCGTCAGCCCGCTGGCCACCGAGGATCTGGCCCCGCTGGCAGCCGCCCTGGCCCAGGCCCAGAATCCCGCCCCGCCCCGCGGCTTCCCGACCTGAGGGCTGGGTCCTGGTTGTTCGCGCGGAAAGTGCACCATCGTGGGGATTCGGGGCGGACAGGACGGGTATGCGCGCCGCCGGAGGTGGGGGTCATGGCTTCAGGTGGGGCGCGCAAGGGCGTCTGGATCGCGGTGGCAGTGGCGATCATCATTATCATCATCGTGCTGATCGCGATCGCTTCCGGCGGGGATGGCGGCGGTAACGGGTACTGACGCGGGTTGGCGGCCTCTCGTCGCCAACCACCGGGCGTGGCCGGGGGCGTGCCGCGTCGCGTCGCCGGCACCGCCTCGCCGCGCGGCGCGGCACCGCGTCGGGGCGTATCCGACGCCGGACGCCTTACGGGTATATAACAGTCGGCATGGCCGAGCAGACCGGGAGCGCTCCGGGCGCCCAGCGGTTCATTCCGCCCGACGCCGACACCATCGATGACCTGCGCACCGCGGCCGGTGGTTGTCAAGGCTGCGAGCTGTACCGCGACGCCTCGCAGACGGTCTTCGGCCGGGGCGACGAGACCGCCCGCGTGGTGCTGGTCGGTGAGCAGCCCGGCGACATGGAAGACCAGAAGGGGCTGCCGTTCGTCGGCCCCGCCGGACGGCTGCTGCGCCGTGCCGTCGACGACGCCGGGCTGGAGCCGGGTCAGCTCTATCTGACAAATGCCGTAAAGCACTTTCGCTTCGAGTCGCGTGGCAGGCGGCGGATCCACCAGACGCCGGACCAGGTGCACATCACCGCCTGCCGCCCCTGGCTGGTCGCCGAGTTCGCCCGGCTGCGTCCGGAGATCGTGGTGGTGCTCGGCGCCACCGCCGCCAAGGCGCTGCTCGGCCCGTCCTTCCGGGTCACCCGGCAGCGGGGCGAGTTGCTGCCCTGGCCCGAGTCGGCACAGCACCCGGAGGACTTCCAGCGGGTGCCGGTGGACAACTCCGGAAAGCGTGCCGACGTACCGCCGGCGCGGCTGCTGGCCACCATCCACCCGTCCGCGGTGCTGCGCGCCGACGACCAGGACAAGGCGTACGAAGGGCTGGTCACCGACCTGGCCGTCGTCACCCGCGCCCTCGCCGGGTAGGTGACCCGCGCTCTCGTCCGCCGCACCGGGCAGGCCGCCGCGGCTCCACCGGGCCGCCCGTGCCGTTGCGGAAACCTCTGTCGGACGTTGCCACGGTGGCCGGACGCCGAGGCGATACCCGGCAGAAACGACAATGCACGATCGGCGTAACAGGTCCTCTACAGACTCACGAGAGTCGATCTTGTAGGGGAGGCCGTTATGAGCGATCAGACACAGTCGATGGTCAGCCGCCGTGGGTTCCTGCGCGCGGTGGGGGTGAGCGGCGGTGCCGGCGCGATGCTCGCCACGATGGGCGCGATGGGGCTCGCGCCCAGCGCGGCCGGATCCGTGATCCCCGCGTTCCGGGCACCGGAGCGATCCGACTTCACCCTGACCGGACGGTCGGGCGCCAGCGTGATCGTGCTCGGCGGCGGCATCGCCGGGCTCACCACCGCGTACGAGTTGGGCAAGGCCGGCTATGACTGCACGATCCTGGAGGCGCGGCACCGCGTCGGTGGGCGGAACCTGACCATCCGGGGTGGCGACGTCGAGACCGACCTCGACGGACGCACCCAGCGCGCGAACTTCTCCGACGGGGTCTACTTCAACGCCGGACCGGGTCGGATCGCGCAGTGGATGGTCACCATGGACTACTGCCGGGAACTCGGCGTACCCGTCGAGGTCTTCACCAACCAGAACGCCGACGCCTGGATCTACAACGAGTCCGCCGGGATGACCGCGCCGATCCGGTACCGCACCGCCAAGGCGGACGTGTATGGCTACGTCTCGGAACTGCTCGCGAAGGCCACCGACCAGGGTGCGTTGGACGCCCGGCTGACCGCCGACGACCGCGAGCGGCTGCTGTCGTTCCTGCAGAGCTTCGGCGCGATCGGCGGTCGGTCAGGCGACTGGGCGTACACCGGGACCAGCCGGCGCGGTTTCTCCGGATATCCGGGCGCGGGCAACGACGGAGGCACCCCGCTCGGCACCCCGCCGCCGCTCGCCGACGTCTTCGCCAGCAACGTCGGCAGGTACTTCTCGTTCGAACTCGGCTACGACCAGGCCATGCTGATGTTCCAGCCGGTCGGCGGGATGGACCAGATCCCGCGCGCCCTGGCCAGGGCCGTCGGAGCGAAGCGGGTCCGGCTCAACGCCGAGGTGACCGGGGTGACCGACCGGGGCAACCGGGTCGAGGTGACCTACCGGCAGGGCGGCCGGCAGTCGCAGCTCACCGCCGACTACTGCGTGGCGGCGCTGCCGCCGCACCTGATGGCCCGGGTGCCGCACAATCTCGGCACCGAGGTGACCGCCGCCCTTGCCGACTTCCCGGTCACCGCCGCCGGCAAGATCGGCCTGGAGTACCGCAGCCGCTGGTGGGAGACCGACCAGCGGATCTACGGCGGCATCACCGAGACCGATCTGGACCTGTCGCACATCTGGTACCCGTCGTACGGCTTCCACGGTAAGCGCGGCCTGGTCGTCGGCTACTACAACACCGGGGCGAACGCCAGGGCGTACAGCGGGCTCGCACCGGAGCAGCGGAGGGAGCGCGCCGTCAGCCAGGGGGTGAAGATCCACGGTGACAAGTACCGCAGCGAGTTGGTCACCTCGTACTCCCACGCCTGGGACCGGACCCCCTACCTCGAGGGCGCCTGGACCTCACCCCGGTACGGCACGGCTGGCTACAACCTGCTGCTCCAGCCGTCCGGGCGGGTCTACTTCGCCGGGGACTGGCTCAGCCACGAGGTGGCCTGGCAGCACGGCGCGTTCGTGGCGGCCCGTTCGGCGGTCTCCGCGCTGCACCAGCGGGTGATGGCCGGCTGAGAGCGGTCCGCGACGGGTGCCCGGTTCGGCTGGTGGCAGAACCCACTGTGGCTGGTCGGTGTGGGTGCGCGAGGATGGGTCACCCCATCCTGAGGAGCGCCGATGGCCACCGACCTGACCGCGCCGGGCACCGCCGCCCGCCCCGACATCACGTCGATCCAGCGCCGTACCCTCCGGTTGCTCTTCACCACCCAGATCGTCGGCGGTGTCGGCGTCACCATCGGCATCGCGGTGGGCGCGCTGCTCGCCGCGCGGATCGCCGGCACCGCGATGGCCGGTGTGGCGCAGAGCGCCGCGGTGGTCGGCGCGGCGCTGCTCGCCGTTCCGGTCACCCGGATCATGGCCCGGCACGGGCGGCGTCCGGGGCTGGTGGTGGCGTACACGGTCGGTGCCGTCGGCGGCGTGCTCGTGGTGCTGGCCGCGGTGACCCGCTGGGTGCCGCTGCTCTTCCTCGGCATGCTGCTCTTCGGCGGGGGGACCGCCGCGAACCTGCAGGCCCGCTACACGGCGGTGGACCTCGCCGAGCCGGCCCGACGGGGGCGGCAACTCTCCCTGATCGTCTGGGCGACCACCATCGGCGCGGTGGCCGCACCGAACTTCGCCGCACTTGCCGACCGGATCACCACCGGCTGGGGGCTGCCCCCGCTGGCTGGCCCGTTCGCGTTCAGCTCTGTCGCGTTCGTGCTGGCTGCCCTCGTGCTCCTCGGGTTGCTCCGGCCCGACCCGCTGCTCACCGCGCGGCGGCTCGCGGCGGCCGACACGCCACCGGCCGGCGACGTGCCGACGGCGGCCGGCGCGCCGTTGGCCGGTGACGTGCCGGCGGGCGGTGGGGTGACCCCGGCCACCGCGCCGGTCGCGGTGCGCGCACCGCGCGGGGCCGGGATGCGGCTGGCCTGGTCGGTGGTACGCGAGCGGCCCGCCGCCCGGCTCGGCATCGCCGCGGTGGCGGTCGGTCACCTGGTGATGGTGGCGGTGATGGCGATGACGCCGGTCCGGCTCGGCGAGTCGCACGCCGACGCCGACGTGCTGCGGCTGGTCGGCATCGTGTTGAGCCTGCACATCGCCGGCATGTACGCGTTCTCCCCGGTGGTGGGTTGGCTCACCGACCGGCTCGGCCGACGGGCCGTGATCCTCGGTGGGGTCGGGTTGTTGCTGGCCGCCTGCGCGGTCGCCGGCACCGCCGGGCACCACACCCCCCGGCTGTCGGTGGGTCTGGTGCTGCTCGGGCTGGGCTGGTCGGGGACGATGGTGGCCGGCTCGACGCTGCTGTCCGAGTCGGTGCCGACCGGGGTGCGGCCGAGCGTCCAGGGGCTGGCCGACCTGATCATGGGGCTGGCCGGGGCGGGAGCCGCCGTGGCCAGCGGGTTTGTCATGCAGTCCGCCGGATATCCAGTGCTCACCCTGCTCGCGGCGGTCGCCGTGGTGCCCCTGGTAGCGCTAGCGTTGCGGCCGGTGCCGACCGGGGCACCGGACGAGGAGGGCTGATCACTGTGCGGCTGACCGACTTCTGGACGCGGCTCGACGAGGCGTTCGGGCCCGGCTACGCGGCCAGCATCGCCCGCGATCAGGTGCTGTCGCAGCTCGGCGGACGGACCATCGAGCAGGCCCTGGCGTCGGGGGAGCAGACGCACGTGGTGTGGCGGGCGGTTTGTGCCGCGTACCCCGACCGCGTGCCCGCCCGACTACGCTGAGCAGCCTTTTCGTCGCTTCCGCGTGTCGCTTGTCGAGTCGTACACCTGTTCGGCTATTGTCCACAGCGGGGTGCTCGTCCACAGCTCGCGGCCCGTCGGCTGGTTTTCTGTCGGACCCAGCGCCTAGCGTGTCCGCGTGACGCGAAGCTCAGCAAAGACGCCGGCGAAGGCAGGGGTGGCAACCATGGCAGCAGGGCCTGACCGGGAGAAGGCACTCGACCTTGCTCTCGCTCAGATTGACAAGCAGTTCGGCAAGGGCTCGGTGATGCGACTGGGTGACCGGCCGGTCATCCAGACCGCCATCATTCCGACCGGCTCCATCGCCCTTGACGTGGCGCTGGGCATCGGCGGCCTGCCGCGCGGCCGGGTGGTCGAGATCTACGGTCCCGAGTCCAGCGGTAAGACAACTGTGGCACTGCACGCGGTGGCCAACGCCCAGCGCAACGGCGGCATCGCCGCCTTCATCGACGCCGAGCACGCGCTCGACCCGGAGTACGCGAAGGCCCTCGGCGTCGACACCGACGCGATGCTGGTCTCGCAGCCCGACACCGGCGAGCAGGCGCTGGAGATCGCGGACATGCTGATCCGCTCCGGCGCCCTGGACATCATCGTGATCGACTCGGTGGCGGCCCTGGTGCCGCGCGCCGAGATCGAGGGCGAGATGGGCGACAGCCACGTGGGTCTCCAGGCCCGGCTGATGAGCCAGGCGCTCCGGAAGATCACCGGTGTGCTCAGCAACACCGGCACCACGGCGATCTTCATCAACCAGCTGCGGGAAAAGATCGGTGTCATGTTCGGCAGCCCGGAGACCACGACCGGTGGTCGGGCACTGAAGTTCTACGCCTCGGTCCGGCTCGACGTGCGACGCATCGAGAGCCTCAAGGACGGCACCGACGTGGTCGGTAACCGCACCCGGGTCAAGGTCGTGAAGAACAAGGTCGCCGCGCCGTTCAAGCAGGCCGAGTTCGACATCATGTACGGCAAGGGCATCTCGCGCGAGGGCTCGCTCATCGACGTCGGCGTGGAGCAGGCGATCATCCGCAAGTCCGGAGCGTGGTACACGTACGACGGCGACCAGCTCGGCCAGGGCAAGGAGAAGGCCCGGGAGTTCCTGAAGGAAAACCCGGACGTGGCCGCCGAGATCGAGAAGAAGATCCTGGAGAAGCTCGGCGTCGGGGTCGGTGCGGGTGACGCCGCCGGTGGCCCCGAGCTGCCGCCTGTCGACTTCTGACCGGTCGCTCACCGATGGCAGGACGACGCGCCCGTACGGGGCGGGGCTGGGATGCCAGCCCACCCCGTACGGGCGACGCCACCGATCCACAGCGCCCCCGCCAGGGGCGCCGTGGACGCTCCGCCGAGACCAACGCTGTCGAGCCTCCCGGCCCCCCTCGTGACGAGTCGGAGGTGGCCCGCGAGGTCTGCCTGCGGCAGCTCGCGATCCGGCCCCGCACCCGGGCCGAGCTGGCCGCCGCGCTGGCCAAGCGGGGCATCTCCGAGGAGGTGTCCGCCGAGGTGCTCGACAGGTACGACGAGGTCGGCATCATCGACGACGCCGCGTTCGCCCGCGCCTGGGTGTCCAGCCGGCATTCGGGGCGTGGGCTGGCCCGCCGGGCGCTCGCCAACGAGCTGCGCCGCAAGGGCGTGGACGGCGAGGTGGCCACCGAGGCGCTCGACGCGCTCGACGAGGAGACCGAGGCGGACACCGCCCGTGCCCTGGTGGAGCGCAAGCTGCGCACCGCCCGAGGGGAGCCGGACGCGGTGTTCCGGCGGCTGGTGGGCATGCTGGCCCGCAAGGGTTACCCACCCGGTGTGGCGATCCGGGCGGTCAAGGACGCGTTGGCCGCGCAGAGCGCCGAGGCGGCCGAGTTCGCCGAGCAGATCGACGCCGACGCGCTCGCCGACGCCGAGGGCGAGTTGGAGCGCGACAACCGGCTGGCCGAGTGAGCGGCTCGGCCAGTGGTGCGCCGCGACTCCCGCTGGGGGTGCGGGCCCGGTGTTGAAGGCATGTCTGAACGGTGGGCGTGACCGGCAGGCCCATCCGGCCGTGCCGGTGACGGCTGCTGAGCTGGCCACCGATGCGGCCCGCTGCGCGGCGCTCGGCGTCGCGGCCGTGCACGTCCATCCCCGGGACGAGACAGGTGCCGAGTCGTTGCGGCCGGCGGTGATCGCCGACGCGCTGACCGCGATCCGTGCCGCCCGGCCGGGGCTGCCGGTCGGGGTGAGCACCGGCGAATGGATCTCGCCGGATCCGGCTGCCCGGGTGGCCGCCGTCCGGGCTTGGCCCGTGCTGCCCGACTTCGCTTCGGTAAACGCGCACGAGCCCGGTGCCGAGGCGGTCGCGGCTGCCCTGCACGAGCGCGGTGTGCTCGTCGAGGCAGGGCTGTGGACTGTCGACGCGGTGGCGGCGTACCGCAGGTGGCGGGTGCCGACCGGGCGGGTGCTTGTCGAGTGCATGGCGGAGGACGTCGCTGTCGCGTTGGCCGACGCTTCCCGGATTCTCGCCGCGCTGCCGGCGGACGCGCCGTCGGTGCTGCTGCACGCCGAGGGTCCGGCGACCTGGCCGGTCCTCGCCGAGGCGGTCCGCCGGGGCCTGGCCGCCCGAATCGGGCTTGAGGACACCCTGTGCCTGCCCGACGGCTCACCTGCCGCGGACAACGCGGCGCTGGTCGCGGCGGCGGTGGCGGTGGGAGCCAACTGACTGGTGGTGAGACGGATGGGTCACACCTGGCCCGGTCGTCGGCCCTGTCTGAGAGGCGGCTGGACGGCGCTGAGCAGGCCCGACACGTCCAGTGGGCGGCGCACCTCGCGGAGTTTGTCCGCTCCTGTCCGGCGTGATGTCAGCGCGCGGTGACCGTGCAACTTCTCTCCGTTCGGGGGGTTTGATCATGACTCCTTGACCAGAGCACCCCCGGCGACCTAGCCTCGCCATACAGGCTCACATTGCCCGACCAGCGCAGGCTAAGCGCACAACATAGATCGCGTAACAAGACAGCATCACTTTGGCCGACTCCACGGCCTTTGGCGGCAGATCTGGACAGGCCGGTCCGGAACTCCGCGACAACTGCACCCGGTCGCCGACGATGCCCGAGGGCACCGCCGGCGGAGAGAGCTACCCACGGCCACTCGCTCCGGTCGGGCGTCCACAGCCGCAGGAGTGTGCCCCGGCACGGTCGCTGCGGTCTCGACGTTAGGGGAGGCGGCCATGGCGGGGCGGCGGCACAGGTTCATCGGTAGACCCGACGGGGTCCCGGCATGAACGCCTTCGACGTCGTGCTCCTCGCGGCCGTCCTCGTCCTCGCCGTGGTGGTGATCGGGGCCGTGCTCGTCGGCATCCGGACGCTGCGCCGGGTGGGTGCCGCGCCGGCTCCGGAGGATCCCGCCTTCATCGCCGAGAAGGACCGTCAGGAGCAGTCCCTCGCTGCTCTGCGGACCGCGGCCGACGAGGCGAACAGCACGATCGACGTGGCGAAGTCCGCGGCTGCGGCGGCCCGTGCCGAGGCGGCCGCGGCGAAGGCCGAGGCGAAGGCCGCCCGCGCCGAGGCACGCCGGGTGCTCGACGACGCCCGCGCCGAGGCGGACACCGTCCTGGAGCGCGCCCACAAGCAGGCCGAGGCGGACGCCGAGCAGCTCCGCACGACGGCCCGGCGCAGCGGTGAACGGGAGGTCGCGGTGCTCGCCGCCACCACCCGCGAGCAGGCCGCGGAGGTGGAGCGGCGGGCGGCCCGGATGGACGAGCGGGAGCGGATGCACACCGAGGAGGTGGAGCGGTTCGCCGAGCGGGAACGGCAGCTCACCGAGGCGCGGGCGGCCCTCGCGACCCGGGAGTCCGCGCTGGCCCGACGGGAGGCCGAGCTCGCCGAGTCCGAGGAAGTGCGTCGCCGGGAGCTGGAGCGGGTCGCCGGGCTCAGCGCCGACGCGGCACGACTGGAGCTGGTCGAGGCGATCGAAACCCAGGCCAAGCGGGAGGCCGCGCTACTGGTGCGCGACATCGAGTCCGACGCGCGCAGCACCGCCGAGCAGCGGGCCCGCCACATCGTGGTGGACGCCATCCAGCGGGTCGCCAGCGAACAGACCGCGGAGAGCGTGGTAAGTGTCCTGCACCTGCCCGGTGACGAGATGAAGGGGCGGATCATCGGCCGGGAGGGCCGCAACATCCGCGCCTTCGAGTCGGTGACCGGCGTCAACCTGATCATCGACGACACCCCCGAGGCGGTGCTGCTCTCCTGCTTCGACCCGGTCCGCCGCGAGGTGGGCCGGTTGACCCTGGAGAAGCTGGTCCTGGACGGGCGGATCCACCCGCACCGGATCGAGGAGGTCTACGACCTGGCCCGGCAGGAGGTGGAGCAGCTCTGCCTCCGGGCCGCCGAGGACGCCCTGGTCGAGGTCGGCATCACCGAGATCCACCCGGAGCTGATCACCCTGCTCGGTCGGCTGCGCTACCGTACCTCGTACGGGCAGAACGTGCTCAAGCACCTGGTCGAGACCGCGCACATCGCCGGCATCATGGCCGCCGAGCTGCGGCTGGACGTGCCCATCATCAAGCGGTCGGCGTTCCTGCACGACATCGGCAAGGCGCTCACCCACGAGGTGGAGGGCAGCCACGCCATCATCGGCGCGGACCTGGCCCGCAAGTACGGCGAGCACGAGGACGTGGTGCACGCCATCGAGGCGCACCACAACGAGGTGCCGCCGCAGACCATCGAGGCCGTGCTGACCCAGGCGTCCGACGCCTGCTCGGGAGGTCGGCCGGGCGCCCGTCGGGAGAGCCTGGAGGCGTACGTCAAGCGGCTGGAGCGGATCGAGGAGATCGCGGCCGGCAAGCTCGGCGTGGACAAGGTCTTCGCCATGCAGGCGGGCCGGGAGATCCGGGTGATGGTCAAGCCGGACGACGTCGACGACATCGGGGCGGCAGTGCTGGCCCGCGATGTGGCCAAGCAGATCGAGGAGGAGCTGACCTACCCGGGTCAGATCCGGGTCACAGTGGTCCGCGAGTCCCGGGTCACCGAGATCGCCCGCTGACCCGCCCGATCACCACGAGTTCCGCAAATCGGGGTGTCCCCTCCTTGGGGACACCCCGATTTCAGGAAAATCGAGTCGATCACGAGCCGGGCGGCTCGGTCAGAGGGCGGGCGCCGCCCACGTCACCGCTCAGCCCTGCGGTTCGCTCACTGTGTTGCTGGCGACCGGGGTGGCGCCGGTGGCGGTCCGCCGCTGTGCGCGGAAGCCGCGTTGGCGGCTACGCCGGTCCAGCCAGTTGGCCAACGTGGTGAGCAGCGAGTTGATGACGATGTAGATCGCGGCGACCACGATCGCCGCGGCGACGATGTTGCCCTTGTTCGCGGCGAGGTCGTTGACCCCGCGTTGGAGCAACTCCGGGTAGGCGACGATGTAACCGAGCGCGGTGTCCTTGAGCAGCACCACCAGCTGGCTGACGATGACCGGCAGCATCGCGCGGGCCGCCTGCGGCACGAGGATCAGCTGCATGACCTGGCTCTTGCGCATGCCGATCGCGTAGGCGGCCTCGGACTGACCACCGGGCAGCGAGCGGATTCCGGCCCGGAACGCCTCTGCCAGGACCGAGCCGTTGTAGAGGGTCAGGCCGATCACGACGGCCCAGAAGGCGGTCACCGGCCCTTTGATCACGAACGGCACGCCGTAGAAGATAAAGAAGATCATGATGAGCAGCGGAACGGCGCGGAAGAACTCGACCACGGCGCCCGACGGAATGCTGATCCAGCGACGCTCGGAGAGCCGGCCGACCGCGAAGATGATGCCGAACGCCAGCGAGAGCACCATGCCGACCGCGGCCGCCCAGAGCGTGGCGAGCAGACCGGGCCCGATGAACTGGGTCCAGGTGGTGGCCTCGGTGAAGGGCTTCCAGAGCTGCCCGTCCCACTGGCCCGCCTCGTCGAACCTCGCGTAGACCCACCAGAGCAGCCCGGCCAGGGCGACGCCGAAGACGACAGTCAGTACCGCGTTGCGGATCCGTGCCCGGGGCCCCGGGTGGTCGTAAAGGACGGAGTCGGTGCTCATCAGCGCTTCACCGCCAGTCGGTTGGCCAGCCAGCCGAACACGTAGCCGGTGGGGATCAGGAACGCGGCGAACGTGCCGGCGAAGACCAGGAAGATCATGATGACCGCGTCGCCGTTGTCATTGATCAGCTGCTTCATCACGTTTGAGGACTCCATCAACCCGATCGTGCCGACGATCGTGGCGTTCTTGCAGAGCGCGATCAGGATGCTGCCCAGCGGCGCGACCACCGAACGCGTTGCCTGGGGCAGCACCACGATCCGCAGGGTCTGGGCGAAGGAGAGGCCGATCGCCCGGGCCGCCTCGGCCTGCCCGGCAGGCACGGTGTTGACCCCGGACCGCAGCGCCTCACAGACGAAGGAGGCTGTGTACACCGACAGGCCGACGACCCCGAGCCAGTAGTTGTTCAGGTCCAGGTCATCGGAGAGGGTCAGGCCGAGGTTGGAGTACAGCCCGAAGTAGCAGAAGAAGATGACCAGGGTGAGCGGCGTGTTGCGGAAGATGTTGACCCAGGCCGTTCCGAAGCCGCGCAGCACGGGGACCGGCGAGACTCGCATGGCGGCGAGTAGCACACCGAGTATCAGCGCGAACACCGCCGACGCGCCGGTCAGCTTGAGGATCCAGATAAAGCCCGACAGGTAGGCGTCGAAGTTAGTCGGATCAGCGAATACGTGCATGCGTCGGCTCCCGGGGGCAGGTCGTCGGCGTCGTCACGGGCCGGGGGCCGACACCCGTGTTCGGATGTCGGCCCCCGGGACCGGTCAGACGCTGCCGCAGTTGGTCAGCTTGGTGGTGTCCAGCTCGGGCGCGGCCTTGCCGCTCTTGCCCAGGCTGGTGTCCCAGGCGGCCTTGTAGGTGCCGTCCGAGGCGGCGGCCTTCAGGATCTCGTTGACCTTCTCGCAGCCGTCCTTGTCGTCCTTCTTCAGGCCGATGCCGTAGGGCTCGCTGGAGAAGGGCTTGCCGACGACCTTGAACTTGCCGGCGTACTGCGACTGCGCGGCGTAACCGGCGAGGATGATGTCGTCAGTGGTGACGGCGTCGACCTGGCCGTTCTCCAGCAGCGGCAGGCACTTCGAGTACGCGTCGAACTGCTGCAGCTTGGCCTTCGGGTAGTCCGACTGGATCCGCTTGGCAGGCGTGGATCCCGAGGCCGAGCAGACCTTCTTGCCCTCCAGGCCCTCCGGGCCGGTGATCGTCGAGTCGGCCTTGACGAGCAGGTCCTGGCCGGCGATGAAGTACGGGCCGGCGAAGTTGACCTTCTGCTTGCGCTCGTCGGTGATGGTGTACGTCGCCACCACCAGGTCGACGGTGCCCTGCTGGATGAACGGCTCCCGGTTGTTGGAGACCGTCGTCTTCCACTCGATGTTGTTCGCGTCGACGCCGAGACCCTTGGCAATGATCTTGCCAATCTCGATGTCGAAGCCCTCGTACTGGCTGCCGGTCTGCAGACCCAGGCCGGGCTGGTCGGCCTTGACGCCGATCACGAGCTTCTTCTGGTTCTCCGCCTTGCCCACGATGCCCTTGGCGCCCGAGCTGCCGGTGCTGCCGCCTTCGTCTCCGCCGCAGGCGGTCATGGTGACGGCCAGAGCCGCGACCGCGGCGACTGCCGCAACGCGCTTCATACGCATACTCTTCTCCTTCTTCAACGGAGCCCGCCGAGGTGCGGCGCGCTCCACTACGGACGCCTAGTGCGTGAGGATTTTGGAGAGGAAGTCCTTCGCCCGCTCGCTGCGCGGGTTCTCGAAGAACTCCGCCGGGGAGGCGTCCTCGACGAGCTTGCCATCGGCCATGAAGATGACCCGGTTGGCCGCGTGCCGGGCGAAGCCCATCTCGTGTGTGACCACGACCATCGTCATGCCGTCGCGGGCCAGTGAGGTCATCACGTCGAGCACCTCGCCGACCATCTCCGGGTCCAGCGCGCTTGTCGGCTCGTCGAAGAGCATCGCCTTGGGCTGCATGGCCAGCGCGCGGGCGATGGCCACCCGCTGCTGCTGGCCGCCGGAGAGTTGGGCCGGGAACTTGTCCGCCTGGTTGGCGATGCCGACCCGGTCGAGCAGGGCCAGGCCGCGCTCGCGGGCGGCGGCCGGCTTCTCCTTGCGGACCTTGATCGGGCCGAGGGTGACGTTCTCCAGGATGGTCTTGTGCGCGAAGAGGTTGAAGGACTGGAACACCATGCCCACCTCGCTGCGCAGCTTGGCGAGGGGCTTGCCCTCGGCCGGCAGTGGCTGGCCGTCGAAGGTGATGGTGCCGGAGCTGATCGGCTCCAGTCGGTTGATGGCGCGGCACAGCGTCGACTTGCCGGAGCCGGACGGGCCGATCACCACGACCACCTCACCCCGGCCCACCGACAGTGAGACGTCGTCCAGCACGTGCAGCGGCCCGAACCACTTGTTGACCGCGTCCAGCACGATGAGCGGTTCGCCCGTCGTCACGTCGTCCACCGTCCCCTGTCGTCTCCCGGATCGGGGTCGGTTGACCCCCGGTGCGGCCACTGTAGGCGGCCTGATGTGGCGGAATGCAACTCAGCGGGTCACGGAGCGGTAACACCGGCCCTGATCGTCGGCGCGCGTCCGATTCCGGTCACTGTCTGGGTGGCAACGGTGGCGATCGTGGTGCCTTGTCGAGATCATGGATGGATGACCGAACCCGTACGGCTGACGAAGTACGCCCGCGGCGGTGGCTGCGCCTGCAAGATCCCGCCAGGCGAGTTGGAGATCATGGTGGCCGGTCTCGGCCCGGCCACCGGCACCGCGGAGTTGCTCGTCGGCCTGGATCACGGCGACGACGCGGCGGTGGTACGCCTGGACGAGCGCACCGGCCTGGTCAGCACCGCCGACTTCTTCACCCCGGTGGTCGACGACGCGTACGACTGGGGTCGGATCGCCGCCGCCAACGCGCTCTCCGACGTGTACGCGATGGGTGGCACCCCGTTGGTCGCGCTCAACCTGCTCTGCTGGCCGCGGGACGTACTGCCGATGGAGTTGGCCGGCGAGGTGCTGCGTGGCGGCCAGGACGTGGCCCGGGAGGCCGGCTGTCACCTGGCCGGCGGCCACAGCGTGGACGACGACGGCCCGAAGTACGGCCTCGCGGTCACCGGCACGGTCCGTCCGGAGGAGCTGATCACCCTCGACGCCGGGGTGGCTGGGTTGCCGTTGTCGTTGACGAAGCCGCTCGGGGTGGGTGTGCTCAACACCCGGCACAAGGCCACCGGTGAGAGTTTTCCGGAGGCGGTGGCGTCGATGAGCGCGCTCAATCGGGACGCCGCCCGCGCGGCGGTCGCCGCCGGCATCCGCTGTGGCACCGACGTGACCGGGTTCGGGTTGCTCGGGCACGCCTCCAAGCTGGCCCGGGCCAGCCAGCTCACCGTCGCCATCGACGCGGCCCGCGTGCCGTACCTGGCGGGGGCCCGGGAGGCTCTCCGCGACGGGTACGTCAGCGGCGGCAGCCGGCGGAACCTGGAGTGGGTGACGCCGTGGACGGGTTTCGGCGCGGTGGGGGAGGACGAGCGGCTGTTGCTCGCCGACGCGCAGACCTCCGGCGGCCTGCTGGTCGCCGGTGAGGTGCCGGGTGCTCCGGTGGTGGGTGAGTTGCTGCCGCGCGGCGAGCACCTCGTCGTCGTGCGCTGACCTTTCCGCAGGTTGACGCCGGGCGCCTGGTGGTCGCCCGCGCGCCGGACCCGCGCGGGTCCGTGCGCCGGACACGCGGTCCCGGTGGTGCGGTTGGCGCACCATAGCCGATAAACTGTCACCTTCCCGCTACTCCGAGCAATGCGGCTCAGGGAAATTTTGCCCGGAATGGTCACAGACCGGTAACTTGCCCCCGCCTGGGGTCAAATGCCCTCCACCATCGTGGGTAAGGCCCGATCCGGAGGCCGGTGGGGACGAACGCAGCGAGGAGGCGGAATGACCGAGCTGTGGAACTGGAGAGTCGACGGGGCTCGACCCGTGGAGGTCTACCCGGCGCTGGCCGAGGCGCTTGGTCGGGTGGTGATGCCGCTGGCGGTGGCCGATCCGGCCCGTCTGCCGGCGTACGCGGTGGTGTGCGACGTCTGGGAGGCGCCGGGCGAGTTCGCGACGGTGGTGGATTGCTACGGGGTGCCCGAGGCGCTCTCCGAGCACGCCAGCATCGCCGCGCTCGCCCGACTGTTGGGCCGCAACTGCCTGGTGCGCGACGACACACTCGACGCGGGCCGGCATCTGCTCGTCGCCCCGGACGGCACGGTCCGTCCGGTGCACTTCGACGTGCGGGACACCGAAGACGGCGAGGTGCTCAGCAGGCACCGGCTCTGCACGGTCGGCGACCCGGGCTGTCGGGGCTGGTCGCAGTGCCACCGTTCGCGCTGGGCGCCGGACACCGTCGCCCCGGCGCGCGCCGCGGCCTGACCGGCGGTCGAGGCCCGGCCTGACCGGCGGTCGGAAGGCCGCCTGACCCGCGGCCTAAAGGTCGGCCTGACTGGCCGCGCCTGACCTGCGGCCAAGGCCCGGCCTGACTGGTCGTGCCTGACCCGCCACGGTCGGGTCCGGGGGTCGGTCCGCGACCCGCGATCAGTTGGTGGCGGCGGCCTGCCGGTCCGTGGTGCCCGATCCGGCGCCCCGCACCACCAGTTGGTCGAGCAGGTCGCGCGTCGCAGCGGTCACGGCGGCCACCGCGGCGTCGAACGCGGCGGCATTGTGTGCGGCGGGCGCCCGGAAACCGGAGATCTTCCGGACGTACTGCAACGCCGCCGCCTCGACGTCCGCGTCGGTCACCTGCGGGGTGAACGGTTCGCGCAGCGTCTTGATGCTCCGGCACATGTGGGTTCCTCCTCTGCGGCGCCCGGACGGCCACCCGGGGTGCCGACGGTTGTACCGACGGTGACACTGGGTCGATATTTGTCTATCCTGGTCACGGACCAGAGCCTTTCGCGCAATTATCGCCGCTCGCGCTCCCAGCGCCCGGGCCCTCGGAGACTCATTGTGGACCATGCCCCCACCCGCTCGACCCGTCCCGACCTCGACCACCTCACCCGCAGCCTGCACACGCCGCTGGAGCGGATCTCCGCCGAGCACGCCGATCTGGTCGAGGCGGTTCGCCGACGGGTCGTCGTGACCGAATCCGTGCCGTCCGGCAGCGTGCCCGTCGCCGCCTTCAACTCGTCCATCTGACCGATGGCCGGCCGGTGCGGTCCACCCGGAGCGGGCGGGTCCTGCCGGCCGATCAGCCAGTTCGTGCTGAAGGTGCACAGCCGATGCGACCTCAGCTGCGACCACTGCTACGTCTACCAGCACGCCGACCAGACCTGGCGGGGCCGGCCGGGGCGGATGCCGGAGGCCACGGTCCGGGCCGCCGCGCACCGCATCGCCGAGCACGCCCGCGAGCACGAGCTACCGGTAGTGCACGTGGTGCTGCACGGCGGCGAGCCACTGCTGCTGGGTGCCGCCGGGCTGCGCGAGGTGCTGGCCGAGCTGCGGACGACGATCACGCCGTGGACGGGCCAGCTCGACCTGCGGATGCAGACGAACGGCGTGCTGCTCGACGACGAGCTGTGCCGCCTCCTTGTCGACTACGACGTGCGGGTCGGTGTGTCGTTCGACGGTGACCGCGCCGCGAACGACAGGCACCGGGTCTTCGCCCACGGCGGCAGCAGCCACGACCACGTCCGGCGGGCACTGGCCCTGCTCCGACGCCCGGAGCACCACGCCAGCTACGCCGGCATCCTCTGCACCGTCGACGTCCGCAACGATCCCGACCTGGTGTACGAGGCGCTGCTCGCCGAAAGCCCACCCCGGGTGGACCTGCTGTTGCCGCACGCCACCTGGGACCACCCGCCGGAGCGCCCCGGTCCCGGGTCCACCCCGTACGCGGACTGGCTCGGGCGGCTGCACCGGCGGTGGGTGGACGAGGGACGGCCGATGTCCATCCGGCTCTTCGAGGCGTTACGGCCCGGCGGTGGTGGCACCGAGGCGTTCGGCCTCGCGCCGGCCGACGTGCTGGTGATCGAGACCGATGGCAGTTGGGAGCAGGTCGACTCACTCAAGACCGCCTACCACGGGGCGGCGGGCACCGGGTTCGACGTGTTCGACAATTCGGTGCACGAGGCGGCCCGCCACCCCGGGGTGGCCGTCCGACAGGAGGGCGTGGACGGGCTCTGCGCGACCTGTCGGGCCTGTCCGGTGGTCGACAGGTGCGGCGGCGGCCTGTACGCGCACCGGTGGCGCACCGGCTCCGGCTTCGACAACCCGTCGGTGTACTGCGCCGACCTGCTCGGCCTCATCCACAGCGTCGACGCGTACCCGCCGCCGCCGAGCCACCCGCCGACCACCGCACCGGTCGACGAGCTGCTCGACGACCTGGCCACCGGCCACGGCTCGGCACCGACGCTTGCGCTGCTCACCGCCACCCAGCTCTCCATCACCAGGGCCCTGTTGGTGGCCTGCCGGGACCGGACCGGTCCCACCGCGGCCTGGGAGCTGCTCGTCCAGCTCGAACAGGCGGCGCCGGAGGCGGTCCGGGCGGTCCTGGCGCACCCGTTCGTCCGGCCCTGGCTGGTGCGTCGACTCGACCCGTCGGCCCGGTCGGGCGTTCGCCCCGCCGCCGATCCGCTGCCGGCGCTCGCCGTCGCGGCGGCGCTGCGGGCGGGTCTCCCGGCCGCGGTGCAGGTGCCGGTTCGCGCCGACACGATCACGGTGCCCACGCTCGGCAGCCTGCTGCTGCCCGGCCTGGGGGAGAGCGCCGAGGTGACCGTCCTGCCTGGTGGGTTCCGGGTCCGGGGCGGGCGCACCGAGCGCACGGTGCTCCTCGATCCGGTCGAGTCGTCGGCCGACTGGCGACCGGCACGCGAGGTGCCGGTGCCCGGTGGCCGGTTGCTGATCGAGGACGGCGACCCGTACCGGGACTGCTACGGCCAGTCGGTGGCGCCCCGCCTGGCGGACCCGGTGGCGCGGGCGTTGGGGCGTACCCTGGCCGAGGCCTGGCGGGTGGTGGACCGGGACGTGCCGGCGCACGCGGCGGCGCTCGACGGCGGTCTGCGCGCCGTCGTGCCGCTGGCCCCCGACCCGGCGAGGCCTCTGCGCAGCGCGACCGCGCGACACGCGTTCGGCGCGGTCGCGGTCACCCCCGACCCGGACCCGGAGACGATGGCGGTGCTGCTCGTGCACGAGTGGCAGCACGCGAAGCTCGGCGCCGCGCTCGACCTGTGCGACCTCGTCGAGGCCGACCGGGGCACCCGGATCAGGGTGCCGTGGCGCCCCGACCCGCGGCCACCCGAGGGCGTCCTCCAAGGGGTGTACGCCCACCTGGCGGTCACCCAGGTGTGGCAGTCCCGGGCGTTCCGCGGCGGGAGCGAGGCGGCGGCGCACGCCGAGCGTTACCTGACCTGGACCCGGGATGGTGTCGACGCCCTGCTGGCCAGCCGGTCGCTCACCGCGGCGGGTGAGCGGTTCGTCGGCCAGCTGCGACACGCCCTTTTGGAGCCCCGTGTCGGGTCCCGATGAGCGCCATCTGCCCACAGTGGGCCGTTCTCGCCTCGCCGACGACCTGCGGGCGTTGGGCGTCCGCCCGGGGGCGTGCCTGGTGGTGCACTGCGGCCTGCGTCGGGTGGGCCGCTTGGAGCACGGGCCGGCGACGCTCGCCGGCGCGCTGCGCGACGTCCTGGGGCCGGCCGGCACGCTGCTGGTGCCCACGCACACCGACGGCAACTCGACCACCTCCCGGGCCCACCTGGCGGCCGTCGCCGGCATGGACCGGGCCCAGCGCGACCGGTACGAGGCGGCGCTGCCGGGCTGGGACCGCCGCAGCACACCCGCGCAGCGGATGGGCGTGCTCGCCGAGTACGTGCGGTGTGCTCCCGGCGCGGTGCGCAGTGACCATCCCCAGACCTCGTTCGCCGCGCTCGGCCCGCGGGCCCGGCAGCTCACCGACGACCACGATCTCACCTGCCACCTGGGCGAACGCTCCCCGGTCGGTGGGCTCTACGCGGCCGACGGGCAGATCCTGCTGCTCGGCCTCGGCTACGAGGCGTGCAGTGCCCTGCACCTGGCCGAGTACCGGCTGCCGGTGCCGCCGCCCGAGCGCGACTACCGCTGCTTCCGGCTGGTCGAGGGGCGCCGGGTCCGCCTCGACTTCCGCGCCCTGGACCTGGACGACCGCGACTTCCCCAAGGTGGGCGTCGCACTCGACGACACACCGTTCGTACGGCACGGCCTGGTCGGTCAGGCCACCGCCCGACTGCTGCCGGCACGTGCCACAGTGGACTTCGCCGTCGACTGGTTCGCGGCGAACCGGCTGGCGGCGCGACGTTGACGCGGGGTCTACGCTGATGGTCCGGCCGCGTGGGGAGGGCGGAGGGGCAGCGGTGAGCACAGCTGACGCAGCTTCCCAGACGCGCGCCCCGCTCTTCTTCCTCAGCCATTCCCGGGCGCCGGTCGGCCGGGCCACCGGCAAGCCCGCCGAATACCTCTCCCGGTTCTTCGAGGACCTCACCGTCCACGTCAGCGAACTGGTCGGCCCGGTGACCGGGGTCGACGCGGGCTTCCTGGACAGCACCATCGCGGGCGGCGAACGGTGGAGCCCCGAGCTTCTCGAGGCCGCCGGCACCTGCCAGGTCTTCGTGCCACTGGTGTCCAGCGCGCTGCTCAGCAGCGAGTGGTGTGGCCGCGAGTGGGACCTGTTCTCCCGCCGCCGGATCCTCCCGCGGCACGGTGCCGCCTCGGCCCACGAGACGGCGATCGTGCCGGTCACCTGGTCGCCGACGAACGGCGCGGCACTGCCCCGGGTGCTTCGCGACATCCAACGGTTCTCCCCGACCGCCATGCCGGATCCCGACATCGCGGTGCACTACCAGCGGGATGGGGTCTATGGCTTGCTGACCATGCAGTGGGAGAGCGCGTACCGCGCGGTGGTCTGGCGGCTCGCGCAACGGATCGTGGCGATCCACCGCTCGTACCTGGTGGAACCCTGGGTGCCGGCGAGTGTGGACGAACTGTGCAACAGGTTCGCCGAGGAGCCGGAATGAACCCGCCGGCGGAGCGCCCCCGACCGGCGGCCCGAGGAACGTACTTCTTCCTCAGCTACGCCCACTCGGCGCCGGCCCCGGGCGCGCGGGCCGACGCCGACGTCTGGGTCGGCCAGTTCTTCAGCGACCTCGCCGACGAGGTGCGCCGCCAGGCGCGACCGGTGGCCGGGATGCGGATCGGCTTCTTCGACCAGCACATCCCGTTGGGCGCCGACTGGAAGGCGGCGCTCGCCGAGGCGCTGGGTGACGCCGAGGTCTTCGTCCCGCTCTACTCACCCGGCTACTTCAGCCGGCCGTGGGCGTTGGGGGAGCAGGAGTCCTTCCGGGCCCGGCTGGCCGCCGCCGGGCCGGCCCGGCGCACCGCCGGCCACCTCGCCCCGGTGCTGTGGATCCCGTTTCCCCCGTGGGAGGCCCACCCGGAGCTGGACGGCGCACTGGACCTGGGCCGGGACATTCCCGAGTACGCCGAGGACGGCCTGCGCGCCTTCTGCATGCTGGCCTCCTACCGGACCCAGTACGAGCTGCTGCTGAGCCGCCTGGCCAGTCGGATCGTGCACACCGCCGAGCGGCGACCGTTGGGCCCGTCCCGGGCGCCCGGCCTCGACGAGGTGACCCGCCCGGGGCCGGCCGATCCGGACTTCGTCGTCGCCGTCCTGGCCCCGACCCGGGACCGCCTGCCGGTCGACCGAAACCCGGCCGGCTACGCGGTGAGCGGCCGGCTCTGGCGGCCGTACGGGCGTCGCCAGGAGTTGCCCGCCGCCGAGTACGCGGTGAGCACCGCCGAGCGCCTCGGGCTGTCCGCCCGCACGGAGGACTTCGCGCAGGCCGCCGGTCTGCTTGAGCGCCGACCGGCGGTGCTGCTCGTGGACCCGTGGATCGCGGCGGCACCCGACGCGTCCGCCCTGCTCACCCGCATGCTGCACGGCCTGCGGGAGTGGGTCGTGCCGCTCGTGGTCACCGACGACGACGACACCCAGGACGCGAGCCGGTGGGCGAGCGAGGTGACGCAACTGCTGCACGACGCCGGCCTGCCCCAGGTGAAGCGCGCCTGCAACATGCCGGAGTTCGTCAACCTGATGCCGGCGTTGGTCACCGAGGCCCGCCGGCAGTTCCTCAAGTACGGCCCGGTGGCCCCCTTCGACCCACCGGCGGAGCCGGTGCCGAGCCTGCGCGACGGCCTGCCGCCCGCCGGCTTCACCCCCGAGTCCGCGTCCCCGCCTGATGATCCGGCCCCATTGCGTCCCCACGGAGAAAACCGATGAACAACGATCGTGAAGGCCAGGTCGTCACCTTCTACTCGTTCAAGGGTGGGACGGGCCGGACGATGGCGCTGGCCAACGTCGCCTGGATCCTCGCGGCCAGCGGCCGCCGGGTGTTGGTCGCCGACTGGGACCTCGAGTCACCCGGCCTGCACCGCTTCTTCCACCCGTTCCTGGACGCCGATGCGATCCAGGGCACCAGCGGCGTGATCGACATGATCCGCGACTACGAGTGGGAGACCACCCGGGTCGACGACCGGCCCGATCGCTGGATGGAGCAGTACGCCCGGGTGGGGCGGCACGCCTTCTCGTTGCGCTGGAACTTCCCGGACGGCGGCGGCCTCGACTTCCTCTCCGCGGGCCGGCAGAACAGCGACTACGCCGTGTCGGTGAGCGGGCTGGACTGGGACAACTTCTACAACCGGCTGGGCGGGGCACAGTTCTTCGAGGCGCTGCGCGCGGACATGAAGCGCCAGTACGACTACACCCTGATCGACAGCCGGACGGGGTTGAGCGACGTCGCCGACATCTGCACCCTGCACCTCCCGGACACGCTCGTCGACTGCTTCACGCTCAGCGACCAGGGCATCGACGGGGCGGCCCGGGTCGCGCACTCGGTGCGGGACCGGTACCGCCGACGCGACATCCGGGTCCTGCCGGTGCCGATGCGGGTCGACCAGGCCGAGAAGGAGCGGGCCGAGGCGGGGCGGCTGCTGGCCATGCGCCGGTTCGCGGGGTTGCCGGCGGGCATGACCGAGGCGGAACGGCGGCGCTACTGGGCCGCGGTCGAGGTCCCGTACCGGCCGTTCTACGCGTACGAGGAGACCCTGGCGACCTTCGGCGACCCGCCCGGTTCACCGACGTCGCTGCTTGCCGCGTTCGAGACCCTGACCGGGATCCTCACCAACGGCGCGGTGACCGCGCTGCCGGTGATGGACGAGTCGGTGCGGGAACGCGGCAAGGCCCGTTTCCGGCGGCGGACCGAGGCGATCGACGACCAGATCGTGCTGCGTTACGCGCCGGAGGACGCCATCTGGGCCGAGTGGCTGGAACGGGTGCTCAGTTCGGCCGGGCTGCGGGTGGTGGAGCCGGCGGTGGCCGTCGGGTCCGCCGGCACACCCGCGCCGCGCACGCTGACGGTGGTCTCACCGGCCTACGTGGCGACGCCGTCGACCGGTCTGCCCGCCCGTGACACGAGCACCGGCTCCACCGCCCTCGCCGTGTACGTCGCCGACCTGCGCCCGCTTGCCGAGTTCCCGGCCCAGAGCTCGACCAACCTGGTGAACGTGAGCGCCGCTACCGCAGTGGAACGGGTGTTGCGTCTGGTCGGCCGGCCGGTGCCGTCGTCGGCGGACGGTCCGGCCGCCGGTGCCACCCGTTTCCCCGGCACCGAACCACTGATCTTCAATGCCCCCAACCGGAACGCCCGGTTCACCGGTCGGGAGGACGACCTGGCCCGGCTGCGCGCGCAGTTGCAGAGCGGGGGCAGCGCGGTGGTGCTGCCGGTCGCCCTGCAGGGCATGGGCGGCGTCGGTAAGACGCAGGTGGCCTTGGAGTACGTGCACCGGTTCCGGACCGCGTACGACGTGGTGTGGTGGATCGTGGCGGACCCGCCGCAGTTCGTCGACACCGCACTGGCCGACCTCGCCGGTCGCCTCGGCATCCTGGCGGGGCCCACCCTGCCCGACACGGTCCGGTCGGTGTTGCAGGTGCTGGGCCGTGGTGAGCCGTACGAGCGGTGGCTCGTCGTGCTCGACAACGCCGAGGAACTCGACCAGATCGAGCCCTTCCTGCCGCAGGGCCCCGGCCACGTGCTGCTGACCTCCCGCAATCGCGCCTGGGGGGACCGGGCGAATCCGATCCAGGTGGACGTCTTCGACCGCACCGAGAGCGTGGCGCACCTCGCCCAGCGGGTGCCCACGATCAGCGCCGAGGAGGCCGATCGGGTGGCCGAGGCGCTCGGTGACCTGCCGATCGCGGTGGCCGCGGCGGGTGCCTGGCTCGCCGACACCGGCACGCCGGTCGCCGACTACCTGCGGCAGATCGAACGGCACGGCCCCAGCGCGCTGTCCGTGGAGGCCACCTGGGATCTGTCGCTGAACCGGCTGCTCGACCAGGCGCCCGCCGCGTACCGGCTGTTGCAGCTCTGCTCGGTGCTGGCCCCGGAGATCGCCCTCGAACTCATCTACAGCGACGAGATGGCGGCGGCGCTCGTGCCGTTCGACCCGTCGGTGTCGGAGCGGCTCGTGCGCGGCGCGCTGGTCCAGCAGATCAACCGCCTGGCGCTGCTCAAGCTCGACGTGCAGGGCGGTCGGGTCCAGGTGCACCGGCTGTTGCAGGCGGTGGTCCGTGACCGGATGACCGAGGACGAGATCAACGCCGCCCGGCACCAGGTGCACCTGGTGCTGGCCGCGTCCCGGCCGCGCGGTGACGTGGACGATCCGGCGACCTGGGCGAGGCTGCGGATGCTGTGGCCGCACCTGGAGGTCTCCGAGGCGGTGAGCTGCCCGGACGAGCCGGTGTGCCAGCTGCTGATCGACCGGGTCCGTTACCTGTGGCAGCGCGGCGGCCTGGACCAGGCCGAGGTGTTCAGCCAGGAGGTGGACGACATCTGGTCCGCCCGGCTCGGTGACACCACCGACGAGGCCGAGGGGTCGGCGCTGGGCCGACAGTTGCTGCACCTGCGGTTCAACCGGGCGAACATCCTGCGCAGTCTGGGCCGTTTCGACGAGGCCCGGGACCTGGACGAGGCGGTGCTGGCCGAGCAACGCCGGTTGCTGGGCCCGCTGCACCCGCACAGTCTGATGACCGCCGGCAGCCTCGGCGGTGACCTGCGGGCGCTCGGCCGCTACGCCGAGGCGCTGGAACGGGACAGGTCCACCTACGCCTCCTGGCTCCAGGTGTTCGGCGAGGACCACCCGCGCACGTTGAGTGCGGCGAACAACCTGGCCGTCTCGTACCGGCTGGTCGGCGACTACCGGTCGGCCCGCCGGTGGGACGACGAGGTGCACCAACGGCGGCGGCTGGTGCTCGGCCCCACCCATCCCTACACTCTCGTCTCCGCCGTGCGGCTGGGCAGCGACCTGCGGGAGGCCGGCGAGTACGAGAGGTCGGCCACCCTGCTGCGCACTGTCTACGAGACCTACTGCGAGGTGCTCGGGCCGGACGACGGGCAGAGTCTCGCCGCCCAGGTCAACCTGGCGGTGTCGCTGCGCAGCGCCGGTCGGGGGAGCGAGGCCGCGCCGATGTTCGAGACGGCCTACCGGGAGCTCGACGAACGCTTCGGGTCGGACAACCCGGACACTGTGGCGTGCCGGGCCAGCCGTGCGGCGAACCTGTTGGCCGTCGGCGACGCGGCCCGGGCGCTTACCGAGATGACCGCGGTGAGCCAGGCGTACCAGGAGCAACTCCGGCTCGGCCCGGAGCACCCGCACACCTTGGCGACGTTGAGCAACATGTCCGCGGCGGAGCGTGCGCTCGGCCGCCGGTCGGAGGCCCTCGCCTCGGCGTCCCGGGCGGCCGGCGAGTTGCGCAAGGTGCTCGGCGCCGACCACCCGCACACCCTCGCCGCCGAGGTCAACCAGGCGGTGTGTCTCGCCGAGGACGGTGACTGGGAGTCGGCCCGGGACCGGCTGCGGGAGACCGCCGCCCGGCTGGTCACGGTGATCGGGGCGGACCATCCGGACACGCTGCGCTGCCTCGGTGACCTCGCCCTGCTGTCGAGGCGGGCCGGCGACGGGTCCGCTACCGAGGACGTCGGGACCGTGGCGGACCGGTTGGCCGAGGTGATCGGCCCCGAGCACCCGACAGTCCAGACGCTGCGGGAGCGGCGGTTCATCGTCCGGGTCATCGACCCGCACACGATCTGACCGGGTCGGCGCGGCGGGTGGCCCGGGTGTGCGCCCCCGGTCCACCCGGCCGGGCCGCGTCGATCACTCAGAGCTGCGGGCTGGTCGCCAGGTCCGGGGTGGCCAGCCAGGTGAGCGTCTGCGGCAGGATCTCCACCGCCCCGAAGTGTGCCGCACCGGCCTGCACCTGCACCTGGGCGCGCGAGATCCGCGAGGCGAGCCAGTGGGAGTGCTCCACCGGGGAGAAGCGGTCCTGTTCGCCGTGCCAGAGGCGGACCTCAGCGCGGATGGTGCCGAGGTCGAACCCCCAGCCCCGTCGGATCGCCAACACGTCGTCGATCCAACCCTCGGGGCCGTGTCGCACCGCCTCGGCGTACATGTCGGTGAGCAGTCGGCGGATCGCGACGTCGTCGACGACCCGGATGTCCTCGTCGGGCAGTTGGGGGCGGAGGAAGTCCAGCAGGGTCATCGGGTCCCGTCGAGCCTCCTCGGCGCGGACCTTCAGGTTGAGGGTCAACTCGGTCAGGTCCTCGTCGGCCTGGCCGTAGTCCGTCACGTTCGTCGCGGCCATTCCGGCGTACCAGTCCAGGTCGGGTGCGCCGGCCGGGGCGAGCCCCACCAGCACGGCGGCCCGGGTGACCCGGTCCGGCAGCAGCGCGGCGCAGGCCAGGGCGTGCGGCCCACCACCGGACCTGCCCACCACCGCGAACCGTTCGATGCCGAGGTCGTCGGCGATCGCCGCCACGTCGGCGGCGGCGTCGGCCACCCGCCGGCCCTCCTGGCGGTCGGAGTCGCCGTAACCAGGCCGGTCGTAGCAGACGAGGTGCACGCCGAGGCGGTAGACGACGATGCCCCGGGGCCGGGGACCACTGCGGCTGCCCGGGGTGCCGTGCAGCAGGAAGACCGCGGGTCCGTCGGGCGCACCCGAGGTCTCCACCGCGAGGCGCCGCCCGTCCGGGGTCGTGACGGTGCGCTGTGTCGCATCTTGTCGCGTCACGGTTGGCCTCCCGCGGGTCGTCATGTGCTCCCCCGTGAACGGAGCCGCGTATCGTCGGCGCCGAGTGCAAAGCCCCCGAAATCGCCCAGAACACATCCTTGTTGTGCAGCGTACTGCTCGTTGTGGATGCCCGCTATGGGCCGCCGGGTCAATGCCGGTGGGTTGGGGCCGCCGAACGGGCCGCTACCCTGGTAGCCCGAGGGGAAGGGGCACCAAGAGGGTGGCTAGGACCTACAACGTCGTGACGTACGGCTGCCAGATGAACGTCCACGATTCTGAGCGCATCTCCGGCCTGCTCGAACAGGCTGGCTACGTACGCGCGGTGCCCGCCGACGACACCCCGGACATCGTCGTGTTCAACACCTGCGCCGTCCGGGAGAACGCGGACAACCGGCTCTACGGCAACCTCGGTCGCCTGCGTCCGGTAAAGGACAAGCACCCCGGCATGCAGATCGCTGTCGGTGGCTGTCTGGCCCAGAAGGACCGCGGTGAGATCGTCCGCAAGGCCCCCTGGGTGGATGTGGTCTTCGGCACCCACAACATCGGTGCGCTGCCGGTGCTGCTGGAACGGGCCCGGCACAACGCCGCCGCCGAGGTGGAGATCCTGGAATCCCTCGACGTCTTCCCCTCCACGCTGCCCACCCGCCGCGAGTCCACCTACGCCGGCTGGGTGTCGATCTCGGTGGGCTGCAACAACACCTGCACGTTCTGCATCGTGCCCGCGCTGCGCGGCAAGGAGAAGGACCGTCGCCCCGGCGACATCCTCTCCGAGGTGCGCGCCCTGGTCGACGAGGGCGTGCTGGAGGTGACCCTGCTCGGGCAGAACGTCAACTCCTACGGCGTGGCGTTCGGCGACGCTGGCGAGCCGAACTGGAAGCGCAGTGGCGGCCGGTCCGCTTTTGCGGAGCTGTTGCGGGCCTGCGGCGACATCGACGGGCTGGAGCGGGTCCGGTTCACCAGCCCGCACCCGAAGGACTTCACCGACGACGTGATCGCCGCGATGGCCGAGACGCCGAACGTCTGCCACTCGCTGCACATGCCGTTGCAGTCCGGCTCCGACGACGTGCTCAAGGCGATGCGCCGGTCCTACCGCTCCGAGCGTTACCTGGGGATCATCGAGAAGGTCCGGGCGGCGATGCCGGACGCGGCGATCACCACCGACATCATCGTCGGCTTCCCGGGTGAGACCGAGGCCGACTTCCAGCGCACCCTGGACGTGGTCCGTGAGGCCCGGTTCTCCTCGGCCTTCACCTTCCAGTACTCCAAGCGCCCCGGCACCCCCGCCGCGACAATGGACGACCAACTGCCCAAGCAGGTCGTGCAGGAGCGCTACGAGCGGCTGGTCGCCTGCGTCGAGGAGATCACCTGGGCGGAGAACAAGCGGCTCGTCGGGGAGACGGTCGAGGTGCTTGTCGCGGTCGGCGAGGGCCGCAAGGACGAGCGGACCGGGCGGATGTCCGGTCGGGCCCGCGACGGCCGGCTTGTGCACTTCGCTACCGGGGCACCCGGTGGGGAGTCGCTGGCCGGGCAGATCCGGCCGGGCGACATCGTGCACACCACAATCACGTACGCCGCGCCGCACCACCTCAACGCCGACGGGGCGCCGGTGTCGCACCGCCGGACCCGGGCCGGCGACGCGGCCGAGGCGGGCCGCTCCCCGCGTACCCCCGGGGTGTTGCTCGGTCTGCCGACGATCGGCGCGCCACCTGTCGCGCCCGCACCCACAGCTGGTTGCGCCACCCACTGACCGCACGGAAGGGCCCCTCGGCGAGGGGCCCTTCCCCGGTCAGACGGTGATCCGGCCGGCGCCTGCGCCCGCCGTCACGATGGACTTCACGTTGCTCGCGGTGTCCAGCTGGTACGAGTACGGGATGCTGGCCACGCTGCCGCCGGTCTGCCCGGCGGGCGAGTTGACGAAGTGGTTGTTGCGGGCCACCAGTCGGCCCGGCCCGGAGTCGGCCTCGCCGAGGTGGTACGTGTCGGGGACGTTCTCGAAGTAGTTGCCCTCGACGAGCACGCCGGCGTTCTCCGTGGAGGCCACGCCGTAGCCGGTGTTGGCCCGGTAGTAGTTGTTGTAGACGTGCACCGGGTTGCCGAAGCGGACCCGGGGGTTGCGCTGCTTGCTGCCGTCGAACCAGTTGTGGTGGTACGTCACCCGCAGGTGGCCGGTGTCCTGGGCGCCGTTGTCGTCGCTGTGGCCGAGCAGCATGGTCTTGTCGTGGTTGAAGACCCGGTTCCAGGAGACCGTGACGAAGTCCGAACCGCGCTTGATGTCGACAGCGCCGTCGTACCCGTTGCTGAAGGTGTTGTGGTCGATCCAGATGTTGGTGGCCGACTCCTGCACGTTTATCGCGTCGTCGTTCCAGTCCCGGAAGGTCAGGTTCCGGATGATGACGTTGCGGTCACCGCTGACGTTGAGTCCGCAGCCGGCGATGGTGGCGCCGGAGTTGCCGAGGATGGTCTTGTTGGACCGGACCCGCAGCATGCCTGAGCAGGAGATCGTGCCGGACACCCGGATCACCGCGGCACCTGTCGCGTTCAGCGCGCTGGTGAGCGCCGAGGCGTTGCTGACGGTGGTGGTCGGTGCGCCGCCGCCGCCTGTGGTGCCGCCGTTCTGGGTGGCCCAGCCGACGAGACCGGTAGGTGGCGGGACGCTCGGTGGCGGATCGCTGGGGATCGGCGGGGTGGTCGGGGTGCCCGGGTTCGTCGGGCTGGCCGGGGTGGTCGGCGTGGTGCCGCCGGTGCAGGCGACATTGTTCAGGGTGAAGCTTGTCGGGTCGGGGTTGCTGGAGTTGTTCCAGCTCGCGTTGAAGCCGAACGACGCGCTGCCGTTCGTCGCCAGGTTGCCGTTGTAGTCGACGTTGGCGGCGGAGACCTGGCTCCCGCTCTGCGAGACGGTGGCGCCCCATGCCTGGCTGACCTGCTGGCCGGCCCCGTACGACCAGCGCAGGGTCCATCCGGAGACCGGGTCGCCGAGGTTGGTGACAGTGACGTTGCCGGTGAACCCGCCCGGCCACTGGCTGGCGACCGCGTAGGCGACCCGGCAGCCGGCGGCGGCCTGCGCGGACACGGAGGTCAGCAGCCCGGCGGTGACGAGGCTGGCGGTGGCTGCGGCGGTGGTGGCGATCAGCGTCATTCGACGCCGTCCTGTGCGCATGCTGCTTCCTTTCGGTGAGGCGGACGGACCGTCGCGACGCCCATGCCCGTGGGCGGCGAATCGTGCCGGGACCAGTGGTCCGCGGGCCCGCCAGTGCGATTACGTGAAGGAATGCGGCTCCCGCGCTCGTGCCCACCCGCGCGGAGGCAAGCGCTTTCCCGATAAAAGCATAGAAGCATCTGGATGTAAATGGCTGGGACGGCCGATGCGCACGGCACCGGCCGTCCCAGTGGATCAGCAGCTGGTGCCGTTGAGCTTTACCGCACCCGGGGCGCTGGCGGTGCCGTTGGCGGTGAAACCCACGGTGACCGACGCACCCGCCGCCAGGGACGGCGCGTGGCTCGGCCCGGCGGCGGTGACCGTCGTGCCGGACTGGGAGACGGTGGCGTTCCAGCCACTGCCCAACGTCACCCCGGACGGCCAGGTCCAGGTGACCGACCACGGATTCACCGCCGCGGAACCGGTGTTCTTCACTGTCAACTCACCCTGGAAGCCGCCCTGCCAGGCGTTCACCTGCCGGTAGGTGGCAGTGCAGGCACCCGGCGGCGGGGTCGTGGGCCCACCGGTCGGGCCGCCGGTCGGTCCGCCACCCGACGGTGCGATCAGGTACGGCTGGAGGATCGCCTGCTTGGTGGTGTTGACGTTCGTCCAGTCGTCGAGCGCGATACCGCCGGTGTCACCCGAGTTGGGGTTCCACGACCAGTAGGTGAAGGACATCCCGGTCACCCCGGTGCCGGTGTACGCCATCAACTTCTCCAGCCACACCTTGTCCTTCGGGTCGGCCAGGGTGCTGCCGAACTCGCCCATCATGATCGGCGCGATGTTCTGCTTGTAGAGGTAACCGAAGTACTTGTCCCAGATGGCCGGCATGTTCGCCGGGTAGTCCGGCGCGTCGAACCAGGTCTGCCGGTACACCGAGGTGGCGTACTCGTGCGGCGAGTAGACAAGCCGGTTGGCCACGTTCAGCCGCACCGGGAACTGGCCCGCCTTCGACAGGTTGCCGCCCCACCAACCGCAGTCCTCGTCGTTGCTCGGGTCGTTGTCCCAGACGTTGGAGAGGCCACCACTCGGGCAGCTCACCCCCTCGACGAAGATCAACCAGTTGGGCTGGACACCGAGGATGGCGTTGCCGGCCCGCTCGGCGGCGAGCCGCCAGTCCCGGGTGGTGTCACCGCAGCCCCAGCAGGCGCCGGTGGCCGCCGGGTTGGTGCCCTCGGCGTGCGGCTCGTTGTGCAGGTCCGCGCCGATCACCGTGGGATTGCCCGCGTACCGCTGGGCGAGCATCTTCCAGTCGTTGATCCAGGTCGCCTCGGAGACCGTCGACGTGTACCACAGCGGCGACTGCCCGGCCGACGTCGGCCGGTGCCGGTCGAGGATGATCCGCATCCCCTTGCTGCCGGCGTAGTCGATCACCTTGTCCAGGATCTGCAACGGCGAGAGCCCGATCAGGTCCGGGTTGACGAAGTCGTTGATCCCGGTGGCGGTCGCGCCCGGCTTCAGCGCGTCGTTCGAGTACGGCACCCGCAGCGTGTTGTAACCCAGCCGGGCCATCGTGTCGAGCTGCCCCCGCCACGGATTGCTCGACCACAACCCGTGGAAGGTCTTGTTGTCGGTCTCCATGCCGAACCAGTTGATGCCGGTCAATCGCACCGTGGCGCCGGTGCTGTCCACGATCTGACTGCCGTTCGTGTGCAGGTAACCGGTGCCGGTGCCCGCCGCGGAGGCCGGGGTGGTGCTGACGGCGGCGGCGATGAACACGCCAGCCGCGACGGTGGCGAGCGCGGTCAGCGCGCCGCCGAGAGCTTTGGGACGGAACATTCGAGCTCCACTTCGGATGCCCGCCGCCGGCGGCGCGGGCTGAAGACCAGGGGAGGCCCGTCCGCCGCGCACGCTCCCTCAGGAGTACGCGCACAGCGCGGAACGGCCCATGTCATGCGGACGTGGTCACTCGCGTAACGCACACCGACGATCCCCGACGACGTCGTACCGCCGTCAGCGCCCTCCCGCCGGTGCCCGACCTGCTCCGTCGCTCATTCTGATCAGCCACCCTCGATGCGTCAACCAGCCGTCCGGCCGCCCCCACTCGCCCTCACGTCCGCCCCGCCCCCGCCCCGCCCCGCCCCCGCGCCGCCGTCGCGCCCGCAAGATCACGCTCGATCCTGGATGTAGTGGCCTCGAAACGCGCGGATACCACTGCATCCAGGATCGAGCGTGACCATCGGCGGCGGCAGCGGCGTCCGAAGCCCGCCTTGGACGTGCGGGAGCCCCCGGTCCCTCGAGGGGACCGGGGGCTCCGGAAGACGTCAGCTCAGCCGGCCTGCTCGGCGAGCTGGAGGAACTGCCGCTTGGCGGCCAGAGCCTGCTCGGCGTCCTTGATCCGGCGCGCGTCGCCGGCGCTCTGGGCCCGGGCCAGCCGCTCCTCGGCCTCCGCCACCTGTGCCCGCATCTGGGCGAGCAGCGGGTTGTCCTCCTTGGTGGTGCGGCGCCACGCCGAGTCCATCACGTCGCGGACCTTGTCGTCGATGACGCGCAGCCGGCGCTCCAGCCCGGCAGCTGCCTCGCGGGGCACCCGGCCGGCCTCGTGCCACTGTGCCTGGATCTCCCGCAGCTTGGCCTGGGCGCCCTTCGGGTCGGCGTCGATGTCCAACGCCTCCGCCTCGGCGAGCAGGGCCTGCTTGCGTTCCAGGTTGCCGCGCTGCTCGTTGTCCCGTGCGGAGAAGACCTCGCTGCGCCGGCTGAAGAAGGCGTCCTGCGCACCCCGGAACCGTTCCCAGAGCTTCTGCTCGGCCTCCTTGGAGGCGCGCGGCGCGGCCTTCCACTGGGTCATCAGGTCCTTGAGCTGGTTGGCGGTAGCGGCCCAGTCGGTGGATTCCTGGAGCTTCTCCGCCTCGGCGACAAGCTCCTCCTTGACCGTCTGTGCCTGCTTGCGCTGCGAGTCCAGGGAGGCGAAGTGGGCGCCCCGGCGTCGGGTGAAGCCGTCCCGGGCAGCCGCGAAGCGCTTCCACAGCTCACCGTCGGCCTTCTTGTCGACCCCACGGATGGTCTTCCACTCGTCGAGGATCTCCTTGAGCCGGTCTCCGGCGGTCTTCCACCCGGTGGATTCGGCGGCGAGCTTCTCGGCCTCTTCGACGAGCGCGGTCTTGCGGGCCAGGGCCTCGCCGCGAGCGGCATCCCGGGCGGCCCGCGCTTCGCCGGCCTTCTCCTCGGCGAGGGTGGCCAGCTTGTCCAGGCGAGCGGCCAGTGCGTCGATGTCGCCGACCACGTTGGCCTCGGGCAGCGTGGCACGGATCCGCCGGATCGTGCTCAGCGAGTGCCCGGCGTCGGCCGCACCCGACTTGAGACGCGCTTCGGTCAGGTCCACCTCGGTCACCAGGTCGGCGAAGCGGCGCGCGAAGTGTGCCAGGCCCTCCTCCGGTGCTCCCGCCTGCCAGGATCCGACAACCCGCTCGCCCTCGGTGGTCTTGACGTAGACGGTGCCGTCCGCATCCACCCGTCCGAAGGCAGTCCAGTCGCTCATGTGCCCATCCTCGTTCTCCCGGCGTCGAAGGATCGATCCCCCGTCGCCGCCACGGCGCAGCCAAGTTACTTCCGGCATTGTCACAGGTCCGACCCGGTCCGCGTCGAGCGCCTATCGCCGACCGTGACCATACGGTGTCCTAGGGGCCGAATGACCGGATCGGCGCGGAGACGCACCGACGATTCCCGCTACGGTAAATGGGTGCCACTGGTTGCCGCTGCCGTCTGCCCACATCCGCCCCTGCTCGTGCCCGAGGTGGCCGGCTCCGCGGCCCCGGAGTTGGACGACCTGCGGGCGGCCTGCGACGTGGCCGTACGCCGGTTGCTGGCCGCCGAGGCGGACACCGTGGTGCTGCTCGGCACCGGCCCGGCCACCGGCCTGATCCGCACCCCGGCGACCGGTTCCCTCCAGCCGTGGGGCGTCGACCTGGACGTGCCGTTGGTCCCCGGGCAGCCGGACCGGGGCGCGGTGCTGCCGTTGAGTCTGACGATCGGCGCGTGGCTGCTGGCCCGGCACGACGCGGGAGAGTCGGTGAGCGCCGTGCAGGTCGCCGCCGACGCCGGCCCGGCCCGGCTGGCCGCGCTCGCGGACGAGGTCGCCGCCGCGGCCGACCGGGTGGCGTTGCTGGTGCTCGGAGACGGGTCGGCCTGCCGGGGCGAGAAGGCCCCCGGGTATGACGACCCGCGCGCCCTCCCGTACGACAAGCGGGTCGCCACGGCGCTGGCCGAGGCGGACCTGGACGTTCTGCTCGACCTCGACCCGGTGCTGTCGGCGGAGCTGAAGGCCGCCGGTCGCGCGCCCTGGCAGGTGCTCGCCAGGGCGGCCGGCTCGGCCGGCCACGGGTGGCGCGGCGAGCTGCTGCACGACGCGGCCCCCTACGGTGTCGCCTACTTCGTGGCCTGCTGGGAGCGGGTGTGACAGGCGACGCGGGGGGCCCGGTCGTCGCGGTGGTGGGCCCGACCGCGGCGGGCAAGTCGGCGCTGAGCATCGCGTTGGCGCACGCGCTCAACGGTGAGGTGGTCAACGCCGACTCGATGCAGCTCTATCGGGGCATGGACATCGGCACCGCCAAGCTGACCCCCGCCGAGCGCGACGGCGTGCCGCACCACCTGTTGGACATCTGGGAGGTGACCGAGCCGGCGAGCGTCGCGGAGTACCAGCGGCTGGCCCGCGCGGCGGTGGACGACATCCGGTCCCGGGGGCGGGTGCCGCTGCTGGTGGGCGGCTCGGGGTTGTACGTGCGGGCGGTGCTGGAGCGCTTCGAGTTTCCCGGCACCGACGCGGTGCTGCGGGAACGGCTGGAACGGGAGTTGGCCGAGGTCGGCCCTGCTCCGCTGTACGCGCGGCTGCGCGCCGCCGACCCGGCCGCCGCCGAGGGCATCCTGCCCGGCAACGGTCGGCGGATCGTCCGGGCGCTGGAGGTGATCGAGCTCACCGGTGCGCCGTTCACCGCGTCGCTGCCACAGCCCACGCCGTACTACCCGTCGGTGCAGCTCGGCGTCGACCTGGACACCGGGCTGCTCGACGAGCGGATCGCGCTGCGGGTCGACCGGATGTGGGCCGACGGCCTGGTGCCGGAGACCCGTGAGCTGGTCGGGCAGGGGTTGCCCGAGGGGCGGACGGCGAGCCGGGCACTCGGCTACCAGCAGGTGCTGCGCATGCTGGCCGGTGAGCTGACCGAGTCGCAGGCGCACGACGAGACGATCCGGGCCACCCGGCGCTTCGTCCGCCGGCAGCGGTCCTGGTTCCGGCGCGACCCGCGGATCCACTGGCTGGACTCGGCCGCACCGGACCTGATCGGGGCCGCCCTGCGCCTGGTGCCTGCCGCTGCGCGATGATGGGGACGTGGAGTTCACCAAGGGCCACGGCACCGGCAACGACTTCGTCCTCCTGCCCGACCCGGACGGTCAGCTCGACCTGACCCCGGAGCTGGTCGCGGCGCTCTGCGACCGGCGGCGGGGCATCGGCGCGGACGGCGTACTGCGGGTGGTCCGGGCGGCCAAGCATCCGGACGGGGCCGGGTTGGCCGGCGAGGCCGAGTGGTTCATGGACTACTGGAACGCCGATGGGTCGTTCGCCGAGATGTGCGGCAACGGCGCCCGGGTCTTCGTGCGCTACCTGCTCGACACCGGGTTGGCGACGCCGGCCGGCGCGGCGCTGCCGGTGGCCACCCGGGCCGGCGTCGTGCGTGCGCTCGTCGAGGGCGACGCGGTCTCCGTCGAGATGCGCCGCCCCCGGGTGTACGACAGTTCGACAGCCACTCTGGGCGGGCTGACCCTGTCCGGCGCCGCCGTGGACATCGGCAACCCGCATCTGGTCTGCGTGCTGCCGGCCGGCGTGGAGCTGTCCGCGCTGGACCTGACCGTCGCGCCCGGGTTCGACCCGGCGGTCTTCCCGCACGGGGTGAACGTGGAGTTCATCGTGGCGGGCGACCGGGTCGACGGCACCGACGCGCACAGCCTGATGCGGGTGTACGAGCGCGGCAGCGCCGAGACCCTGTCCTGCGGCACGGGTGCCTGCGCGGTGGGCGCGGTGGCCCTGCGCGACGCCGGCCGGGACACCGGGGTGGTAGCCGTGGACGTCCCCGGCGGCCGCCTGACGGTCACGGTGACCGAGACCTCCTGCTGGCTCTCCGGCCCCGCCGTCCTGGTAGCAACAGGCGAGGTCAACCTCCCCGTCTAACCCCCACCGCGTCGGGTGCCCCGCGTCGATCATGAAGTTATTGCCAGCCAGCTCGGCGTGTCCTGGCAATAACTTGGTGGCCTCGTACGCGGCGAGTTTCTCGTTGAGCTGCCGGGTGAACGCCTCGTCGTGGTAGCCGGACCCGGCCAGGATCAGCGCCGC
>NZ_JBEZFA010000058.1:0-34767 GCF_040649215.1 Micromonospora sp. NPDC049044
TCTGCGCCCGCTCAACGGACGACAACCTCTGCCCCGGCATGACCCCTCATCCTGACGAGAATCCACCCCGTTGCAACAACCACTTGAGCCCAAGCAACCGGGACACCGCGGTTTCCAGGAACCCGAGGTGATCACGGCTAAAACGGCTCAGCCGTCGACCATCTGGTGTGGCACCATCCGGCGGTGGAGTCCCACGAGGTGGCGGAGTTGTTCGACCGGGCGGTGCAGCAGCTGCGTGGCGTCGTCGAGTCGGGCGACTCCGACGACGGCTCCGACCTGCTTCGCCGCGCCGCCGACTCGGGTGCAGAGGCCGTCGGGCTGGCTGTCGGCAGACTCTCGGATCCCGACCGTGTGGTTCGCGCGGCGGCCTGCGACCTGCTCGGCGCGGCGAGCAGTCTGAACATGGAGGTGCGCGAAGAGGTCGCTACCGCTCTGATCCGGTTGGCGGCGCACGAGTCCGACCCCGAGGTGCACTGGTCGATCGCACGCGCCCTCGGCGACACCTTCGACGCCCGAGCCCTGCCGACCCTGGTGGCCCTCGCGGCGAGCCCGGACTCTGACGTGCGTTTTCAGGTCGCGGTGGCGGTGCCGGCGGTGCTCGACGACCCACCGGAGGCGGCCGGCGAGGCGGTGTTGATCGACCTGTGCACCGATGTCGAACCCGAGGTTCGGGAGTGGGCCACCTTCGGCCTGGGCTGGGTGAGCACCGCGGACGGGAACGCCGTCCGACAGGCGCTGTGGGACCGTACCCAGGACACCCACCCGGCGGTACGCGAGGAAGGCGTGCGGGGATTGGCACGACGGCGGGATCCCCGGGCCCTTCCCCTGGTACGCGACTTGCTCGCTCAGGACGGGGTCCACCCGTTCACCCTCAAGGCCGCCGCGTACCTTGCCGACCCGACGCTGTCGGCACTGCTGGAGGGCTTCGATCCGAGCGTGGAAGCGGTCGCCGAGGCGGTGCGCGAGTGTGACAGGGCGTGGCGTTCCCAGCGCGACGAGTCGGCGTGGCAGCTCCTGAACACCGTGCACAAGCTCCGCCCCGACTTGCGGATCGCGATTTTCGGGGAGCGGTGCGACCTGGGCCTGTACCTCGACATCACCGACGGCGCCGACATCTCCGGCCACTGGTTCCTGGACGGACTACTCAACCGGGGCGGCAACGATCCCGTCCGGGCGGCCGAGCTGGCGATCGAGGATCTGACCCGCTGATCGACTCGGATTCAGCGAAGTCGCGGTGTCCTGGCGAACGGGACACCGCGACTTTCAGGAGCCCGAGTTGATCAAAAGGTGCTGCCGGACTCCTGGCGCTTCACAGCCATCTCACAGGGGTGCTCGATAGGGTGCCGGTCGAGTCAACGTCCGACTCCAGCCTGGAGCGGTCGGCGTCGCACAGGAGTTCCGATGGTCTTCAAGAAGATGTTGAGCGCGTTCGGTGTGGGCGGTCCCAGTGTGGACACTGTGCTGACCAACCCCAACACCCGGCCCGGCCTGACCCTCGACGGGCAGGTCAACCTCGTCGGTGGCGACGCTGAGGCAGCCATCGAGCAGGTGGTGATCGGTCTGGTGACCCGGGTGGAGGTCGAGGGGCACGACGCCGAATACTCGGGCACCCTCGAGTTTCACCGGATGGCGGTCAGCGGCGCGTTGCAGCTCGCCCCGAAGCAGCAGCTCTCGATCCCGTTCCAGCTGCCGATCCCGTGGGAGACCCCGATCACCGACGTGTACGGGCAGCGCCTGCACGGCATGACGATGGGCCTGCGCACCGAGCTCGCGGTCGCCCGCGCGGTCGACAAGAGCGACCTGGACCAGGTGGCGGTGCACCCGTTGCCGGTGCACGAGCGGATCCTGGAGGCGTTCCAGCGGCTCGGTTTCCGGTTCAAGCACGCCGACCTGGAGCGCGGTCACATCCGGGGCGTGCAGCAGACGCTGCCGTTCTACCAGGAGATCGAGTTCTTCGCCGCTCCGCAGTACGCGAGCACGATCAACGAGGTCGAGCTGACCTTCGTGACCAGCCAGCGCGGCGTCGAGGTGGTCCTGGAGTGCGACAAGCGCGGCGGCTTCCTCAGCGCAGGGCACGACGCGTTCGGCCGCTTCCAGGTGGCGCACACCGACGTCGACCGCGTCGACTGGGCGCAGGTCGTCGACGGTTGGCTGCGCGAGACGACGTCCCGCTACGGCAGCCTCCGCTCCCAGTACGGCCACGGTTACGGCCCGGGCCACGGGCACGGCCACGGCCGGGGCGGCATGGGTGTCGGCGGCATGGTGGCCGGCGCGGCGCTCGGTGTCGCCGGCGGCATGATCGCCGGCGAGATGATCGAGGACGCCTTCGAGGGCGACTTCGGCGACTTCGGCGGCGACGAGTAGCTCACCGTCCACAAACGACCACAGTGGCCTCCGGGAGAGTCTCCCGGAGGCCACTGTGAGCTGCTGGCCGGTCAGTGCCGGGCCTTGCGCTCGTCGCCGCTGCGCCAGGCGCTGCCGGCCTTGGCCAGGCCCCGGCTACCGAGGTAGCCAAGCGTCAGCAGGGTGATCAGGAACCAGGCGTTGTCGGCCCGGAAGATGTCCACCCCAGCCGAGTTCTGCCCGACGACCTGCGACGCGCCCAGTACGGCAGCCACCGCGATCAGGTAGATCCAAAACTCGGTGGTCTTGAACGCCTGCTTGGTTTCCGTACCAGGTGCCTGCATGTCGTTGCGACGCCCGTCGTGCATAACCGGCATCTGCTGCGTCGACGTGTTCTGCATCGACGCCGGATTCTGCGGGTCGTTCATGGGCCGGTTCATCGGCCGGGTGGAAGCAGCCTGCGTGCTCATCTGGTCCTCCTCAGGATGCGATGAGTCGTACCTGCATTCCCTCGCCCCGCTACCGCGTTTCGGCCACGGCACGGTTCGCTTTCGTGGCGGGGACAACCCCCGACTACCCGAGGGCCGGGAGCAGGTAACACCGATCGCCGGCCGGAAAAATCCGGCCGGCGACCAGCGTGTCAGCAGGTCAGCGCAGGCCGTTGCGGATGGCCACGCGCACCAACAACTCCGGGTCGTCGGTGATGAGGCCGTCGACACCGAGGTCGATGACCCGCTGCATCACCGTGGCGTCGTCGACGGTGTACGGGATCACCTTCAGGCCGTCCCGGGTCTGCAGGGTGCGCACGTCCGGTCCGTGGAAGTATGCCGGGTTCTCCCGCAGGTACCAGTCGGCCGAGGCGACGGTGCCCTGCTTCGGGTCGTGCACCTGCCAGTTGGCCGACACAGTGCCGGCACCGGCGGCCCGGGTCAGCTTGCCCAGGTCCTGGTACTTCCACCAGTCCAGCCCACCGGTCCACGGGCTCTGCACCGACGGGTTGCCGTACGCCGCCTGCAACGAGCACTCGTCGGCGAGGGTGACGCACTCGGCGGGGCCGTACTGCCAGACCAGCGCGACGGTGCCGATGCGCTTGTCGAGTTGGCGGGCGTAGGTGATGGTGCGCCAGTCGAACGACTGGATGGTGGCCCGGTTGGTGAAGCCGGCGCGCTGGATGGCGTCGACAAGCTTGCGGGTGAAGCTGCGGTACGGCTCGGTGTCGTCCACCACCGGGCTGATCTTCGTCTCGATGTTCATCCCGATGTCACTGCGACCGCTCGCCTTCACCAGGGCGAAGACCTCGTCCAGGGTCGGGATCCGGGCACCCGGCGCGGGCACCTGCGCGGGCAGTTCGGGAAGCGTCTTCGTGCCGCAGTCGACGGTCTTGAGCTGCGCCAGGGTCAACTGGTGCACCTGCTTGCCCACGTACGGGAACATCCGGTCGCCGGGGCGTACCGGCTTGGTGTCGACGCAGTGCGACCCGTTGACGGTGCGGTCGTGCAGCACCACGAGCCTGCCGTCGGCGGTCACCCCGGTGTCCAGCTCAAGCGTGGAGATGGCCCGGTTGGACAACGCGTTCGCGAACGCCGGCAGGGTGTTCTCCGGCCGGGTGGCCCGACCACCCCGGTGTGCCTGGATGTCGAACGGCGAGGCGTAGGCCTTGGGCAGCCGGTAGCCGCGCTGCGCCAGGAGACCGCGCAACCGGTCCGGGTAGTCGGTGATCATGCCGTCCACGCCGTCGTCGATGAGCTTGGCCATTGTCGGCAGGTCGTCGACGGTCCACGGGATCACCTTGATCCCGTAACGGTGCGCCTCGGCGACCATCTCCCTGGTGACGTACGGCTGGTAGCCGGGGTCGGTGACGGTGCCGTTCTGCGGCATGCCGTGCACGGGGGAGAAGGCGCTGGCGCCGAAGCTGCGGATCGCCCTGATCGGGTCGCCGCCGAAGTCGTCGATGTCCAGCCCGCCCAGCCACGGCGAGGCGCCCGGCTGCCCGGTCTGCAGGAAGTCGTAGTTGGTCAGGGCGACAAGCGGCAGCTTCGGCTCGACCTGGCGCATGCGCATCAGCGCGCCCCAGTCGAAACTCTGGATGGTGACCTGCCTGAGCAGCCCGGCGGCGCGGATCTCGGCCGCGGTGACCCGGACGAACTGCTCACGGGGTGCGGTCTCGGTCGGCGCGCCGGCCTCCACCTTGGTCTCGACGTTGAGCGTCACGTCCTTCGCCCGGTAGCGGTTCACCAGCGCGAAGACCTCACGTAGCAGCGGCATCCGGGCGCCCGGCGCGGCGACCTGTCCCGGCTTGTCGGCGAGCGTCTTCGAGCCGCAGTCCAACGTGCGCACCTGGGCCACGGTGAGCGTGTTGAGGTACTTCCCGACGTACGGGAACTCCGGGTCGCCGGCAGTCACCGGCGCGGTGTCGGTGCACTTGGCGCCACTGATCTTCCGGTCGTGGGTGACGACGGCCTGACCGTCCTCGGTGATCTGCACGTCCAGTTCGAGGGTGGTCACCCCGAGTTGGAGGGCGTTGCCGAAGGACGCGAGGGTGTTCTCCACCCGCAACCCGAGGCCGCCGCGGTGGGCCTGCACGTCGAATGTCCGGTCCGGTCGCGGCTTCGCCTGGGCGGGCACCGCGAGCCCGGTCGTCACCGTCGCGGCCACCAGGGCCGCGACGGCGGTACGGCGTACTGTGCGCACGCTGTCATCCCCTCTGCCGGTGGGCATCTCCCACCGGTCGCCGGACAGCATGGACACCTCGGGCGGCGGGCAGGCGGCCAGTGGGCGGCGCGACGGTGAACCGCCGTGGACGACCTCCCGGGTTTGGTCGGCCGGTGGTCGGGCACGCAGTCAGTTCCACAGCTTCTGCGAGGTGATGATCGTGCGTGAGGACGACATGCGGCAGGATGCCGCCCGCCAGGCCGAGGAGCGGATCGCCGGAGGCGTGTACGGCAAGGGTGCCGTCGAAGAGGTGACGCTGCCCCGCACCGACGTGGAGAGCCAGATCCAGCGCGACGATCCACTCGACCCAGCGAACGAGCCGATCGATCCGCAGGTGTTGCGCGACGGTGGCCCCGTCGGTGGGCAGGGTGCGGTGACCACCACCGGCGGCACCGCCGGACCGGCGAGCGTGCGCCGGGTGGCCCGCCAGCCCGAGCGACACCCGGGCAAGGTGGCCCCGACGACGACCGGGGACGCCACCACCGGCGGCCTGAGCACCCCGATGGGCGGCGGCACCAGCGACCAGTCCACGTCCGCGACCGCCCCGGCTAAGTCCATCAAGGACAGATCCACCGACTGACCCCACCCACGTTTGACGGCGTGGTCATGAGGTTGACGTGGCTGTGGGAAGAGCACAGTCCACGTCAACCTCATGATCGACCGGTGGGTCAGCGTGCGGGGCGGAGGATGCCCAGGCGTTGGGTGGCGCGGGTCAGGGCGACGTACAGGTCGCTGCGGCCGCGCGGCGACTCGGCGACCATCCGGTCCGGGTCGACGACAAGCACCGAGTCGAACTCCAACCCCTTGGCCTGGGCGACGGTCAGCACCACCACCCGGCTCTCCAGCTCCGGGTGCTCGCCCACGGCTGCCTCCGGCAGGGCGGCGGTGAGCGCCGCGCCCAACTCGCCGACCCGTCCGGTCGGCACGAGCACGCCGAGTCGGCCCTCGGCCATCCGGGCCACCTCGCGGGTGGCCGCCGCGACGAGTTCCGGCGCCAACCGCTCGTCCGGCACCGTCCGATCCCACGGGGGTACGCCGCTCTCCCGCACCGAGCGCGGTGGCCGCAGCGCCGGGTCGATCTCCGCGAGGACGTCGGCGGCGACCGCCATGATCTCGGCCGGGGTGCGGTAGCTGACAGTCAACTCGGTAAGCCGCCACCGCTGCGCCACGTACGGGGCGAGGGCGTCCGCCCACGAGGGCGTGCCGCTGAGCGCCCCGGTCTGCGCGACGTCGCCGACGATCGTCATCGACCGGCTCGGGCAGCGGCGCATCAGCAGCCGCCACGCCATCGGCGACAGCTCCTGCGCCTCGTCCACGATGACGTGACCGAACGCCCAGGTCCGGTCGGCGGCGGCCCGCTGCGCGGTGGTCAACCGGTCGGCCTCCTCCTGCCGTTCCAGCAGCCGATCCGCGTCGATCAGGTCGGTCACGCCGAGGATCTCGCCGCCCTCGGCCTCGTCCTCGACGTCGATCGAGCGGGATCCCCGGGCGATCTCCAGCACACCCTCGGCGTACTCCCGTTCCATCATCCGGATGCGGTCCCGGCGGGCGGCAGCGGCCCGCTCGTCCTCGCCGAGCAGCTCGGCGGCCTCGTCGAGCAGCGGCACGTCGGCCGGCGTCCAGCCACCGGGCTCGCGGCGCAGCAGCGCCCGCTCGTCGTCGGTGAGCATCGGCGCGGCGGCGGCGATCCGGTCCGGGTCGGCATACAGGTCGGCGAGCAGGCGTTGCGGGGTGAGCACCGGCCACAGCCGGTCGAGGGCGGCCTGAACCTCCGACTCCTCGCGCAACTCACGGCGGATCTCGGCCCGGTCGGCCTCGTCGAGCAGGTTGTCCCCGCCCAGCGGGTCGGCGCCGATCCGCTCGGCCACCTGCTCGGCGAGCGCGTGCACGATCTCCATCTCGAACAGCCCGCGGGCCAGGTTGTGCGGCCGGTCGACCCGGCGCACCCGGTCCCGGGCGGTGCGCACGATCTCCGGGTCGAGGCTCAGCGCCTCCCGCTCGACCTCGATCTCCAGCGGTTCGTCCGGCACCCACTGCCGGTCCCGGACGGCAAGCGCCAGTACCTCCGCCAACACCGCCCGGCCCTTGAGCGCCGCGGTCTCGGCCGGTTCGGTCCGTTGGGCGCTCACCCCGGGAAAAAGATCACCCTGGGTACGCAGCAGCACGCCGGTCTCGGCGAGCGTCGGCAGCACCTGGGAGATGTAGCGCAGGAACGTCGCGTTCGGGCCGACCAGCAGCACGCCCCGGCTGGAGAGTTCGCGGCGGTGCGTGTAGAGCAGGTACGCCGCCCGGTGCAGCGCGACGGCGGTCTTGCCAGTGCCGGGGCCGCCCTGGACCACCATGACGCCCGGCAGTTCGGCGCGGATGACCTCGTCCTGTTCGGCCTGGATGGTCTCGACGATGTCGCGCATCCGGCCGGTCCGGCCCGCGTTGAGCGCCGCGAGCAGCGACGCCTCACCGGTCAGCTCCTCGTGGCCACCGGGGGCGGCGGCATCGATGTCAAGAACCTCGTCGTTGAGCCCGGTCACCTTGCGCTGGCGGGTACGCAGGTGCCGGCGGCGGCGTACGCCCTGCGGGTTGGCGGCGGTGGCGAGATAGAAGGCGCGGGCGGCGGGGGCCCGCCAGTCCATCAGCAGCGGGTCGTAGTCGCCGGAGGTGTCGAAAATGCCGATCCTGCCGATGTAGTGGCGGGAGTCGTCGTCACCGTCGAGCCGGCCGAAGCAGAGTCCGTTCTCCACCGCGGAGAACTGCTCGACCTGATCGGCGTACATCGCCACGGAGCTGTCGCGCTGCGAGCGGTCCTGGAGGGTGCCACCGGTGTTGCGCAGCTCGGCGGTGAGCCGGTGGGCGGCCTGCTCACGCAGCCCGTCCAGGCGGTCGTAGAGCATCGAGACGTACTCCTGCTCGCGACCGATCTCGTCGTCGAGCGGCAATTCGCCGGAACCGCCGGAGTGCCTTGACAAGCCATCTCCCTAAAGATTAGAATCCTTTGCAGGAACGGCTTTTAGCCGTTCTTTTTTGTGTCCTCGAACTGTTGAAGATAGCGGGTTCCGCCGGTTCTCACCAAGCCCGGCGGGTCGGCGCCGGTGATCGCGAGGTGGCTTCTGATGATCCTGCGCCCAGGGCAACGCGTGGTGTTCATCGGCGACAGCATCACCGATTGTGGTCGGCGCGACATCGCCGCGCCCTACGGCTCCGGTTACGTGAGCCTGGTGCGTGCGTTTGTCGAGGCCCGGCACCCCGAGCTGGAGCTGACCTGGGTCAACCGGGGTGTGGGCGGCGACACGGTACGGGACCTGGCCGCCCGCTGGGACGACGACGCCATCGCCGAGCGGCCCGACTGGCTCGCGGTGCTGATCGGCATCAACGACATCTGGCGGCGCTACGGCGATCGGCCGGCGGAGGCCGTCGGCATCGAGGAGTACGAGCGCACCCTGCGCGACCTGCTGCGTCGGGCGGTCGACGCCACCGGCTGCCGGCTGATCCTCGGTGACCCGTTTCTCATCGAGGCGGACCGTGGCGTCCCGCAACGCGCCGACACCGACCGGTACGCGGCGGTGGTGGCGGGGTTGGCCGCCGAGTTCGACGCGGTGCACGTGCCCAACCAGGCGGCGTTCGACAGGGTGCTCACGGTCAGCCCGTCGAGCCGCTGGGCCGATGACCGCGTGCACCCGCACCTGCCCGGCCACGCGGTGCTCGCCGACGCCTACCTCAGCGCCCTCGGTGCGCAGTGAGCAGGGCTTAGGTCGCGCAGTGAGCCAGGCCTCGGTCGGGCACTGATCGGCTCGATCGGGCGGTGAGCCGGGCCTCGGTCGGGTACGACGACGCGCCGGGGCGACCGGTGGGTCGACCCGGCGCGAGGTGGGTGGATCAGCCGCGCGCGGCCTGGTAGAGCCGCTCGGGGGTGACCGCCCCGGCGAGGACCCGTCCGTCGTCGGTGAGCAGGACACTGAACAGCTTGCTGGTGAGCAACCGGCCGCTGCCCCAGTCGCCACTGACCGCCGTCAGCCCGCCGAGCAGCTTGGACACGTCTGCGTCCGGCACGCCGGCCCCCGGGGCGCCCGACCTGCCACCGACCGCCCCGTCGAGGCGGGCGACAAGCACTGTCGTCCAGCCGGTGCCCACCGCGCGTACCTGCGGATCGCCGGCCGCCTCGACGTGGCCGGGCCGACCCGCGGCCGGCCGGTCAGCCTTCTCCTCGGTGACGGTCACGCCGGGCGGCGGGTTGAAGGCGAACTGGTCGGCTTCGGGCCGGCGGTAGTCGATCTGGGTGAAGGCCATCTCGAACGCCGGCTGGTCACTGCCCTTCGCGAGCACCTCGAAGCGCAGCGGCACGTGCTGCTTGGCGTCGATGGCGATCCGCAGCTGGTGCACCAGGGAACCCGTGTCGCGCGGCTGGAGCACCAGCTCGTACGCGTCCTGACCGGCGACTGTCGCCGAGCGGCCGACGCTCACCTCGGTGCTCGGGTCGATCGCGGCCAACGCCAGGTCGGCGGCCTGCTGCGGAGTGGCCGGCAGACTCGGCCGCGCGTCGGGCGCGGCACCTGCCGAGTCGGTGTCGCCGAGGGTGCGGTGGCGGGCGGTGTTGGTCCGGCTCTCCCAGGTCCACACGTCCCGGCCGTTGCGGATCACGTCCTGCTCGCCGAGGGTGTCCAGCAGCGCGACCCGCTGCCGCTCCGGTCCGGAGTACCAGACCCGCAGGGTGTGCGTGCCGGTCACCATGCTGGTCAGCTCATTGCCGGGGAGCAGCCCGGCCAGCGGCGGCAGGCCGAGGTCGGCGCGCTGCACGACGGTCCCGGAGACCCCCTCCAGCCGGGAGGTCTGCAGGTCGACAAGGAGCTGGGCGGCGGTACGCGGCGGCAGGCTGGGCTCGGCCTCGGCGGCGAACGTGCCGACCGCCGCTCCACCGCCGATGACGGCGACGGCAGCGGTGGCCGGGACCAGCCAACGAAGGACGGGACGGCTTCTCAGGACGGACATGGTGGCACCTCCTACCACCATCCTCCTCCCTCGGCGCTGAGAACGTGCTGAGGACGCCGGGCGCCGATTGTTGAATCCGGGTGGCACCCTTGAGCGGTGCGGTTGCTGGTGGTGGAGGACGAGGCCCGGTTGGCGGCTGCGTTGCAACGCGGCCTGCGGGCGGAGGGGTTCGCGGTGGACGTGGCGCGGACCGGGCCGGCCGGCCTGGACGCGGCCCGGCACGGCGGGTACGACGCGATGATCCTCGACGTGATGCTGCCCGGCCTCTCCGGCTACGAGTTGGTCCGCACGCTGCGGGCGGAGCAGCACTGGTTGCCGGTGCTGATGCTCTCCGCCAAGGACGGCGAGTACGACCAGGCCGACGGCCTCGACTGCGGCGCGGACGACTATCTGACCAAACCCTTCTCGTACGTGGTGTTGCTGGCCCGGCTGCGGGCGCTGCTGCGCCGCGGGGCACCGGAACGCCCGGCGGTGCTCGCGGTCGGTGACCTGCGACTGGACCCGGCCCGCCGGCGGGTGACCCGGGCGGACACCGAGGTGACGCTCACCGCCCGGGAGTTCGCGCTGTTGAACTATCTGATGCGTCGGCCCGGCCAGGTGATCTCCAAGATCGAGCTGTTGGACCACGTCTGGAACGCGAGCCTGGAAACCGCCCCGAACATCGTCGAGGTGTACGTCGGCTACCTGCGCCGCAAGCTCGGCCGGGACCGGCTGGAGACGGTCCGGGGCGCCGGTTACCGGCTCGCGACGTGAGCACTGACGGGCCGGTGTGGGCCCGTCGCGGGTGGCAGGGCCGGCTGCCGGTGCTGGGGCTGCGCGGGCGGCTGATGGCGATCGGAGTGTTCGGCCTCACCATCGGGCTGGCCCTGGGCGGGGTGGTGCTGCTCGGCGCGCTCCGCTTCGTACTCCAGCGAAACGTCGACACCGAGGCCTTCCGGACCGCCGACGCGGTCGCCCTGCTCGCCGCCGAGGACGTGCTGCCCGACCCGTTGCCGGTGGCCGGCGGGCAGGTCCGCGTCCAGGTCGTCGACGGGCAGGGGCGGATCAGGGCCGCCTCGATCGACGCCGACCGGCTCGTCCCGATGGTCCGCCCGGAGCGGCTGCGCCAGGACCAGCGGCAACGGCTTGACGTGCCGGCGGAGCGGGTCGGGCTCACCGGCCCGGTCCAGGTGGTGACGGTGCCCGCCGGCACGGCGACCGACCCGCTCACAGTGCTTGTCGCCCGGTCGATGGCCGACGTGCGGCAGAGCACCCACGTGGTCCGGGTCATCCTGCTGGTGGCCTTCCCACTGCTGGTGGCCGTGTTGGCCGGCGTGGCGTGGCGGGTGGTGGGCGCGACGTTGCGGCCCGTCGAGGCGTTACGTCGGGGCGCCGAGGAGATCACCGGACGGGCCGGTACCGGCCGGCTGCCGGTGCCCGCGTCGGCCGACGAGATCCACCGGTTGGCGGTCACCCTCAACGGCATGCTGGACCGGCTGGAGTCCGGCCGGGTGCGCCAACGGGCGTTCGTCTCCGACGCCGCGCACGAGCTGCGCAGCCCGTTGACGAACATCCGGACCGAGCTGGAGGTGGCGCAGCGCCTCGCGGACCGGACGGACTGGACGGCGGTGACCGCCAACCTGCTTGCCGACACCGACCGGCTGAGCCGCCTGGTCGATGATCTCCTGCTGCTGGCCCGCCTGGACGAGGCCGCACCGGCCCGGGGGACCGGCCCGGTGGAGCTGGGCGCGCTGCTGACCGACGTCGCCGCCCGCTACCCGGCGTCGCCGGTGCGGGTGGCCCTGCCGCCGGGACCGCTGTGGACGAGCGGCACTGCCGACGAACTGCGACGGGTGCTCACCAACCTGGTCGACAACGCGGTCCGGCACGCACGCGCCGATGTGCTCCTCGCCGCCGAGGCGACCTCGACGGCGCGGCGCACGGCCGGGTCTGCCGTCGGGGCGTACCACCTGGTGACGGTGACCGACGACGGCCCGGGGATTCCGGCGGCGGACCGGGAGCGGGTGTTCGACAGGTTCACCCGGCTGGACGACGGCCGGGCCCGCGACGAGGGCGGCGCCGGCCTGGGGCTGGCCATCGTTCGGGAGTTGGTGCGACGCGCCGGTGGCAGCATCACCCTCAGCGACGCGCCGCACGAGCCCGGGTTGCGGGTGTGCCTGCTGCTGCCGGCGGTGCCGGCCCCGACTGTTGACGCGCGGTGATGGTGGCGGCACCCGCCCACCGACCGCGGAGCCTCCGCTTTGCGTCAGCAGACGGCACAGTCACGCGGCCTGATCCACGCGGGCTTCCGCGGGCCGACCGACGCGGCGGGCCGGTCAGCGGCGGCGGGTGCAGACCTGCTCGGAGTTGGCGACGGTGTCGGTCGACCAGACCACGGCGACGGTGAAGCAGTAGTCGTTCGTGCGGTTGAGCGCGTAGATGACGTAGCTGGTGGTGCCGGCGGGCAGGGTCGCGAAGACGTTGCGATCCTGCCCGCTACGGCCGCCCGCGATGACCACCGGACCCTCGCTGCCGGCCGGGTAGGTCCAGTTGAGCGAGATGCTGTCCCGGGTGTCGCGTAGGGTCACCGCGCCGGGCGGACTCCCGGGCGGGACCCCGGTGTCGGCCGGTGTGGGCGCGGCACCGCCCGAGCTTGGCGCGGTGGCGACCGGCGGGCTGGGGGTGGGGGAGCCGCTCGCCGGCGGCGGGGTCGGTTTGTCGTCGCCGTCGACCCGGGCCACCCCGGCGATCACCGCCGCCGCGCCGAGCAGCACCACGACCACGCCGGCCACCAGCACCGGCACCAGCCGGTTGCGCTGGGCCGCCGGTGCCCGGTGCACGGGGACCGGCAGCAGACGCGACGGCGTGTACGGCTCAACCGGCGGATATGCGTCGGACGGCGGGTATGCGTCGGACGGCGGGTATGCGTCGGACGGCGGGTATGCGTCGGACGGCGGGTATGCCTCGGACGGCTGGTACGGGTCGGCCGGCGTGGCGGGGCGGTGCAGCCGGTACACCCCGGGCTGCTCCTCGGTGCCGCCGGCCAGCCCGATCACCGATGGGGGCACCGGTGTGTCGGTGCCGGGGGACGGCGGCTCCTGCGCCGACTCGGGCGGCCACCTGGTGCCCGTCGACCCGACCGGTTCGTCGGCCGGCGTGCGCGGATTCGGCACCGTGCCGCCGGCCGTCGATCCGGCCGGATGGGCAGCCGGGGCCGGCGGCTGGTGGTCGTCCTCGGTCGGGTGGTCGTCGTGCGGTGGGACGCGGGCGGCCGGCACCACAGGTGTGTCCTGTGCGGTGGGCGGGTTGTCGGCGCAGGCGTGGCCGGGATTGGCCGCCGCCCGGGCCAGGGCCGCCACCTGCGCGGCAAGCGGATCCCCGGCGGGAAGGTGCTGTCGGCACAGCTCACGGGCCAGCGCCAGGTTGTCGTGCGCCTCGGTGAACTGCCCGCAGTCGCGCTGCATCGACCCGAGCCGCGCCAGCATCTTGATGCCGCTGGGATGCCCGTCGCCGTAGACCTCCCTGTGCAACTCCCAGGCGTCCTGGAGTCGGTCCCGGGCGACAGTGCACTGGCCCCGGGCGTACTCGACGGTGGCCAGGTCGGCGTGCGCGGCGAGCACCCGCAGCGACTCGGGGCCGTCCTGTGCGGTCAGCTCGATGATGACTTCCTGGTAGAGCCGAGCGGCCCGGGAGTGGCTGCCGACCCGGTGCAGCACCGCGGCCAGGGTCGCCGCGGCGGCCACCGTGCGCGGGTCGGACCGGCCGTGCAGTCGGGTGGTGGCCGCGTACGCGTAGGCGGCCCAGCCACGGGCGGAGTGCGGTTCACCGAGGGCGACCAACACCCGCGCCTGGAGGCTGGCCGCGTCGGCCAACTCCGCTGTGGCGTTTGCCGGTCGGGGGTCGGCGTCGGTGAGCGCGTCGGCGAGCAGTTGCTGCGCACCGGCCAGATCGCCGGCCGACACGAGGTGGTGCGCCTGGTCAGTCAGTTCACCGAAGCCGGAAGACACGCCCCATCGTGCTCATTCGGCGACGGTAAGTACAAGACCCGCGCCGGTGTCGATTGGTCAGGATCTCCTCAGGTGGTCGGCCAGGGTTTCGCTGATTCGGCGCAACTGGTCGACCTGAGCGGGGCTCAACGCGTCGAACAGATGCCGGCGTACCCCCTCGACATGGCCGGGCGCGGCGGCCGCGAGGGTGGCGAAACCCTCGTCGGTGAGCAGCGCGATCTGCCCACGCCGGTCGGTGGGGCAGTCCTCGCGACGCACCCATCCGGCCGCCTCCAGCCGGGCCACCGCGTGGGAGAGTCGGCTGCGTGACGACCCCGCGGCCTCGGCCAGGTCGCTCATCCGCAGGCGGCGCCCGGGGGCCTCGGAGAGCCGGACCAGGATCTCGTAGTACGCGTGTGGCATGCCCGCGTCGCGTTGCAGCTCGCGGTCGAGCGTGTCCATCAACGCTCGGGAGGCGGTGAGGTACGCGCGCCACGTGCGTTGTTCGTCGGAGTCCAGCCAGCGGGTCATGACCCCCATCATAGCCCAAATAGTTGAACGTTCAACAAAAACGCGCTAACCTCGGGTCATGGGTATCCATCGGCTCAACCACGCGGTCCTCTACGTCAGTGACCTCGCCCGCAGCGTCGCGTTCTACCGGGACGTGCTCGGCTTCCGGGCGGTGGCGATGACCCCGGACGGCTTCCGGGGCGCCACCTTCCTCCAGGCTCCCGACTCCACTAACGACCACGACCTCGGCCTGTTCGAGATCGGTGCCGGTGCCGGGCGCTCGACCGCCGGCCGGACCACCGTCGGCCTCTACCACCTCGCCTGGGAGGTGGACACCCTCGACGAGTTGGCCGTCACCGCCGAGCGGCTCGCCGCCGCCGGGGCTCTGGGCGGCACCTCCGACCACGGCACCACCAAGAGCCTCTACGGGCGGGACCCCGACGGTCTGGAGTTCGAGATCGTCTGGCTGGTCCCCGCCGACCTGCTCGACGACGCCGCGCTGACCGCCCGCAAGCAGATCGGTCGGCTCGACCTGGACGCCGAGCGGCGGCGCTACGGCGGTCAGACCCGGGGCGGGGTGGGGATCTCGGTGCCGGTCTGAGCAGGTCGTACGGTACAACGGACCGATGCCGACCGACCGGACGAACGATTTTCTCCGCGCCCTGCTGGTCCGCCAGCTGACCACCTGGTTGCCCACCGCCCTGCACCGCTCCCGGCGGGCGACAGTGGCGCTCGCCGGCACCGACGCGGGCACCGCGGTGGCCGCGCTGCAGTTGGTCGCCGCGCACGCCGACCAGCTGCGCGGCCGGCAGGTGACGGTGCTGGTGCTGGCCGACGACGCGCCCGACCTGCCGGTCCGCCTCGGCCCGGTCGAGGCGGAGCTGCCCGCCGAGGTCACCGTGCACCTGTTGCCCGGCACCCCGGACCGGCTGCCGGTCGCCGCGAAGGCGGCCGGCGCGGCCGGCTCACCGCTGTTCTCCTTCGTGGCCCTGCCCGGTGCGGCGAGCCGGGAGTTGCTGAGCGCCGCCGCCAACGGACGCACCGGGGAGGTGCTGCTGCATGCCGGCGCCAGCACCCGTGACGCGCTCGTCGCGGTCGGCTTTCCCCTGGTGGCCGAGCTGACACCGGTGCTGCCCGACGACGAGGCAATCGGCGTGATCGCGTTCGGCAGTCGCTCGGACCGGAGTCTGGAGGCGGTCCGCGACGCGCTCTGGGCGGTCGGGGCGGACCTCGGCGTACGCTACCGCGACGCGAGCGGCGCGACAGTCGAGGTGACAGGCGATCCCGACCTCGAACCGCTGGCAGGCGAGCTGTTGGCGGAGCTGCGCCGGGTTGGGCCCCGACCGGTCACCGAGCTGCGTCGGCACACCCTCACCACGACCGTCTACCGGGCCGCCGACGCCAATCGCGCGCTTGCCGACCTGCTCGACGCGGGCGAGGTGCGACGTGACCGCGAGGCCGGCAGGCTCGCCGGCGACGAGGTCATCACGCCGACCCGCTGAGCACGCCAAACGTCGCGCTGCGGACCCGCAGACGCCGAGCGGGGTGCCGGTGAATCACCGGCACCCCGCTCGACTCCCGGGAGGCTACGACCGGGACTTGTCCTGCTTCCAGGACAGCGGACCCGGCAGGTCGACCCGGTGCGCCCGAGCCCTGGAGTTCCAGGACCAGCGCCCGATCTTGATGCTCCACGAGGAGAATCCGTTCTCGGTGAAGTTCAGGATGATCGGACCGTACTTCTTGCGCTTGCGAAACATGAGGCCCATCGGAGGACTCCCCTCGTCACCGTTTCCCTGCCGTGTCGAGATCGAACATGCCCGGACCGGCAACTTTTGAAACCATCTCGGTGTCCGTCCTGGACAGTGCCGGCCGCGCGCCCCAATCTCTACTCAGCAGATAGGTGTTGCCGCGCGGTATACGCTGCTGAAGATGCTTCGTAACATCGGCGGCGATGCAAGTCTCATCTTCTGGAAGGCCATTGACCACCTGATCCCGGTCCCGGCAACATGAGGTCATGTCGCAGCGCGATGAGCTTCACCTCACCGCTCGTGTGCACATCGACCTGGTCCGGCACGCGAGCGCGCTCTGTTGAGCTGACCGGTCCATCCGGCTCGACTCCAACACCGCACCCCCACCGCCCGCCCGCTCAACGCGGAGCAGCGTGCCTTCGCGCCCTCACCCGGGCGTCCCCGTTCCCGTCGTGGACAGATCAGGAGACTCCGCATGCCTCGCACCCCGCACCTCGACGCGATCCTGATGGGTGTCGGCCACCACGAGGCCGCCTGGCGACACCCCCGGCACCGCCTCCAGGCTGCCCTGTTCCGCACCGAGCACACCTGCCGTACGCTGCGCGAGCACGACGGTCTATCCCGACCGGTCAGCGCGTACGCCGCGTCGACACTGGTGTCGGCATGACCACAGTGGAGCGTCCCGTGAAGGACACACTGCAGCCGGTGGACCGGGACCTGTTCCGTGCGCTGCTGCGTCGGCAGGCCACCAGCGTCACAGTGGTCACCGCAGTTGCCCGCGCCACCGACCCCGCCTGCCTGGGCGGGATCGGCGCACCGATCCGGGCGGGGTTCACCGCCACCTCGTTCACGTCGGTGTCGCTGGATCCTCCGCTCGTCTCGTTCTGCCTCGGAGTGACCTCGTCGAGCTGGCCGGTCCTCGCCCGCGCGGAGCACGTCGCTGTGCACCTGCTGACCGCCGGGCAGCAGGAAGCCGCAACGGTCTTCGCGACGAGCGGCATCGACCGGTTCGCCGCGTACCCGTACTGGACTTCCGGACCGTTCGGGGTGCCGTTGCTGACGGGTGTGCTGGCCCGGCTGCTCTGCCGGGTGGCGCACCGGGTGCCGGCCGGCGACCACACGCTGGTGATCGCCGAGCCGCTCGCCCTCGGCGACGGCGGCGACGGCGCGCCCCTGGTACACCACCGGGGCGGCTACACCACGGCGGTCGAGGTGTGAGCGCACCCACCACGCCGCACCTGCTCGCGCTCGACCGGGCCGCCCAGGACCTGCTGTTCCGGGAGGCCCGAACGGCCGACACGTTCACCGACGAGCAGGTCACCGACGCCCAGATCGCGGCGATCCACGAGCTGGTCCGGTACGGGCCGACGGCGTACAACGGCCAGCCGCTGCGAGTGCTGCTGCTGCGCTCGGCGGCAGCCCGGGCGAGGCTGTTGCCGTACCTGTCCAGCGGTAACCGGGCGAAGACGGCAGCCGCCCCGTTGACCGCGGTCCTCGCCGCCGACGTGGACTTCCACCAGCGGCTGCCGGAGCTGTACCCCCACCGGCCGCAGGCCCGGGACTGGCTGGCGGATCGGGCGGCGCGGGTCGAGCAGGCCCGGTTCAACGCGACACTGCAGATCGGTTACTTGATCGTCGGTGTCCGCGCGGCGGGTCTCGCCGCCGGCCCGATGGCGGGCTTCGATGCCGCAGGCGTGCAGCGCGAGTTCTTCCCCGACGGTCGGCACGAGGTGCTGCTCCTACTCAATCTCGGGCACCCGGTCCCGGACGCGCGAGTTGGACGCCTGCCCCGATTGGACACCGGGGAGGTGATCCGCACCCTCGGCTGAGCGGGGAACGGGACCGCCCCCGGTGCTGGCGTGGTGCCGGCACCGGGGGCGGGGTGGTTCGCGGATCAGGCCCCCTTGACCCAGTCGACTGTGAAGCGGGCGAAGAAGATCCCGCCGGTGTTGCCCACCTCGTACAGGTTGCCGACAGTGCCGTCGTTCAGCACGGCCATCGTGGAGTAGCCCGCGCCGCCCGGCTTGACCAGCGCACGCGCCGGCCAGCTGCCACCGTCGTCGGTGGAGAGCCGGACGGTGAGGTCGTTGCGCGCGGCCGGGGCCGCGTTGTTGCTGAACAGGGCGGTGCGGGTGCGCACCGGAGCGCCGTTCGCGCCCACCTCGGACGGGCGCAGGTAGGAGATCTCGTCGGCGTTGCAGAGCGGGTCGGTCAACACTGCGCTGGCCGTGGCCGGGCCGAACGTCACAGCGCCGTCCGTGGACGTGGAGTAGAACCGGCTGCGGGTGCTGTTGTGCCGCATGTTTTGCACGATGGCCCCGGTGCCGCGCTCGACCGCCTTGCTCTCGTTGATGTTCCCGCCGGCGGGTCCACCGCGTCGCCACGTCACACCGTTGTCGTCGCTGTAGACGTTGGCGGTCTGGGTGAGGCCCGCGCCGTCCCGGTAGACGAACGGCTGGATCAGGCGGCCCGTGCTGGTCTGGATGCCGTGCCCGGAGGAGAAGAACGCCTGCTGCCAGCTCGCGACCTTGATCGTCGGGTTCAGCTCGACCGGGGTGCTCCAGGTGGCGCCGTTGTCCCGGCTGGTGATGTATTGCAGGTGCAGGCTGTTCGGGTCGTTCGCCGTGTTGAGGCCGGACGAGCCGGACCAGAAGCTGATGCCCGGCCGGGGGGAGTACGTGTAGAAGCAGTAGACGGTGCCGGTCTTGCGGTCCACCAGCAGGCTGGGGTCGCCAGCTCCCTCGCTCGTGGTGGCGGGTGCGTGGATGATGCGCGGCTGGTCGAAGGTGCGACCGCCGTCGGTGCTGCGGGTCATCGCGATCTGGATGTTGTTGGTGCCGCCACCGAGGTCGTACGAGCCGTTGACCCGGGCGTCGGCGACGGCGATGACGGTGCCGTTGTTGGTGACGGCCATGCCCGGGATACGGACCGAGGCGGAGGTGCCGTCGTAGCGGCCGTTGGGGCCGTTGAGGTCGCGGATGACGGACTGCGTGCTGATGACCGTTGTGGCGTTCATCTGCGGGGTGCCGGCGGCGAGGCCGCAGCCGGCGGTGCCCCGCACCGTGGTGTCGAAACCGGGGGCGGTGACCCGCAGGGTGTACGCGGTGCCGGCGCCGACGGTCCAGTAGTGCAGGTAGTTACCCCCGGCGGCGATGCTGCGGGTCCACGGTGACCCGGTGCGACCGGGCCACGTGACGGTGAAGTCCCGGGCGGTGGTGGTGCGGTTCTCCAGGGCGAGCTGGAGCCGGCCGGCGGTGCAGTCGTAACTGGCGAGCGCGGACATGCCGGTGCCGCAGTGGAAGATGCCGGCCGAGGTGTCGTCCAGGCCGGTCGGGGTGGTCGTGCGCAGGGTGTACGCGGTGCCCGGCGGGAGAGTCCAGAACAGCTCGTTGCTGCTGCTGCCGGCTGCGACGGTGCGGGTCCAGGGCGAGTTGGTGCGCCCCGGCCAGGTGACGGTGAAGGTCTGCGCGGTGGTGCTGCCGTTGGTGAGCCGCAGGTTGAGCCGGCCGGTCGTGCAGTCGGCGCTGGCGGTGGCGCTCACGCCCGCGGGGGCGGCGTGAGCGGGCGTGGCGGGCAGGATCGCGGCCACGCCGAGGACGGCGGCCACGACCGCTGTCACTCGGCGCGACAGTGCTCGGACAGGAGACACAGGATTCCTTCCGGGGGACGGGGGTGCGAACGGGGGAAGTAAGGCGTAAGACGTCGGATATCTGATGTCGGGACGCTAACCGGACGCCACACCGGTCGTCAATAGATCGATGCGGGAGGGTGCGCGGCGGCGCGGGCGTCCGGGGGGACGGTGCGACAGCGGGCTGCTCTGATCGAAGATGCCGGATAGGGCACACATATTTACATCATGTTGCGTCGTCTGGCAGGCTCGACTACATCGACCACCTTCGTCATCTCGGCGATCGGGCCCGCCCCCGGCCCGCGACCGCCGTCGGCGACGCCTGTCCGAAGGAGACTCCATGGAACGGCGCCAAGTCCTCACCCTCGGCGTGCTCAGTCCGTTCGCGGCGATGCTGACCTCGGGCGGCCCGGCCAACGCCGCGATGGCGGCGCAGACCTTCGGGTTCTCCGCCGACGGCAGCAACTTCCTGCTCGACGGCCAGCCGTTCCAGATCCGCAGCGGCGAGATGCACCCGGCCCGCATCCCGGTGCAGTACTGGCGGCACCGGATCCAGATGGCCAAGGCGATGGGCATGAACACGATCGCCATCTACGTGATGTGGAACCACATCGAGGAACGGCAGGGCGTCTTCGACTTCACCACCGATCGGCGGGACATCGCCGGCTTCATCCGCCTGTGCCAGGCCGAGGGCATGTACGTGCTGCTGCGTCCCGGCCCGTACGTCTGCGGCGAATGGGACCTCGGTGGCCTACCGCCGTACCTGCTGCGTAACCCGAGCATCAGGCTGCGGGTCCGCACCGCCGCCGACCCCAACTACATGGCCGCCGTCACGCGTTACATCAACGCGCTCGCCGCGGTGGTCAAGCCGCTGATGGTGGCCAACGGCGGACCGATCCTGATGGTGCAGATCGAGAACGAGTACGGCTCGTACGGCAACGACGTCGTCTACCTGGAGGAACTGCGACAGCTGTGGCTGCGGGCCGGGATCACCGGACCGTTCTACACCGAGGACGGTCTCGGCCAGGTGCAGGGCAACCGGACTGTCGTCACCGGTGGCGCGATCGCGCTCAGCGGTGGTGACGCCGCCGCCATCGCCGCCGCGCGCAAGTCTTTCCCGACCGTCCCGGCCATGTCCGGCGAGCTCTACCCGGGCTGGTTGACCCACTGGGGCGACGGCGGCTTCGCCGGATCCAACACCGACATCTCCGCCCAGCTGCGGGGCCTGATGGCCGGCCGGCTGTCGTTCAACATCTACATGATCCACGGTGGCACGAACTTCGGGTACTCGGCCGGCGCGAACGCGGCCGACAACGGGTCCGGCTACCAGGCGGACGTCACCACCTACGACTACGGCGCGCCGATCACCGAGCAGGGCGGCCCGTCGCGGCTGTATCCGACCTACCGCGAGATCATCGGCACGGCCCTCGGGGTGACGCTGCCGGCCGTGCCGGCGCCGATCCCCACCATCGTGCGTACCGGCGGGCAGGCGGTGCTGCCGGCGCCGTACGCCTCGCTCTGGGACAACCTGCCGGCCGCACTGTCGACCCAGACGAACCCGCAACCGATGGAGATGTACGGGCAGAACTCCGGCTTCATGCTGTACCGCCGCGTGCTGCCCGGCTACACCCGGGCGACGCTGGACATCAGGTCGGTGCGCGACTACGCGACGGTGTTCCTCGACGGCGTCTACCAGGGCGGCCTGTCCCGGAGCAACCTCCCGGCGGCCTACACCACGCCGCTCGGCGTGACGGTGCAGGACGCGCCGCTGCCGTTGAAGACCTCGGCCAGCGGCAGCCCCACGCTCGACATCCTGGTCGAGGGCATGGGCCGCAACAACTACGGCCAGGCGCTTGTCGACCGCAAGGGCATCACCGAACGGGTGGCACTCGTCGACGCGGGCACCCTGACCGGCACGTTGACCAACTGGCAGACCCACCTGCTGCCCGTCGACGAGGCGTTCGTGGCCGGCCTCCGTCCGGTGATCACCAACAGCTCGCGGCCCGGCATCTTCTTCAAGGCCACAGTGAGCCTCACCCAGACCGGCGACACGTATCTCGACATGTCCCGCTGGACCAAGGGCGTGGTCTGGGTCAACGGCCGCAACCTGGGCCGCTACTGGAAGGTGGGGCCGCAGCAGCGGCTCTACTGCCCGGCGCCGTGGCTGCGGGTCGGCACCAACGAGATCGTCGTCTTCGACCTGCACCAGACGCAGGCCCAGCCGATCTCGTTCGAGGCCACCCTGAGCGGCCAGTCGGGCGCGGTCCGGCACACTGTCGTCAACCGGGCCAGCGGCAAGGCCCTCGACGTGCCGGACCTGTCCCGGGTCACCGGCGTGCAGTTGATCCAGTGGACCCCCAACGGCGGTGCCAACCAGGCGTGGCTGATGGCCGGCGCGGTGGGTGCCGTCACCACGATGACCAGCGTCAGCTCGGGTCTGCTCGCGGACGTCGAGGCGAGCTCCACGGCGGACGGGGCGCGGGTCATCCAGTGGACCGCGACGGGCGGCGGTAACCAGCAGTGGCGGGTCGTCACGGCGTCCGGCGACTTCGTGAAGCTCGTCAACGTGCAGACCGGCAAGGTCCTGGCCGTGGCCGGCGGGGCGACGACCAACGGGGCCGTGATCGTGCAGCAGACCGACACCGGCAGCGCCGCCCAGCACTGGCGGCTCACCCCGGCCTGACGTCGCCGGGGCACCTGACGCCCGCCCGGGTAGTCGTCGGGCGGGACGGTGGGGCCGGCGGGTGACCTGTTGCGGTACGGCGGCCGCAGCGGGTCACCCGCCGGGCCTCGCCCGTCGCGGTGATCTGTCCATGGCGTCGTGGTGCGGTACGGGCGTTGCATCGGAGATGCAAAGATGGCCGCATGGGTGGGCGGAGCGACCGGAGTGAGACGTGAACCAGCGCGAGCGGTGGCACCGGCTCCTGGAGATGGTCGCCGTCGAGGGTCAACTCGAGATCGAGTCCACAGCCCGCGAGCTGGGCGTGAGCGCGGCGACAATCCGTCGTGACTTCGACGAGCTGGCCACCCAGCAGTTGGTGACGCGCACCCGGGGCGGCGTCGTCGTCACCAACGTCTCCTACGACCTGCCGCTGCGCTACAAGGCGGTGCGGCAGGCGTCGGAGAAGCAGCGGATCGCCGCGGCGGCCCTGGCGCTGATCCCACCGGGTAGCACTGTCGGGCTCAACGGCGGCACCACGACGACCGAGGTGGCCCGGGCGCTCGCGTTGCGCACCGACGGAAGCGGGCAGCTGTCCGAGGCCACCGTGGTGACCAACGCGCTGAACATCGCCCACGAGCTCATCGTGCGTCCGCACATCCGGGTGGTGCTCACCGGTGGCACGGCCCGCCCGCAGTCGTACGAGCTGGTCGGTCGTATCGCGGAGACGATGCTCGCGTCCGTGGCGCTGGACGTCGTCGTGCTCGGGGTGGACGCGATCGACCACCAGCACGGCGCCAGCGCCCACAACGACGGCGAGGCGGCGGTCAACCACGTCATGGTGACCAGCGCCGCGCGGACGATAGTCGTCGCGGACGCCTCCAAGCTGGGCCGCCGCAGCTTCAACCGGATCTGCCCGTTGGGCAACATCGACACCCTGATCACCGACCGGGCCGCGGACCCGCAGCAGGTGAGCCTCGTCGAGCAGGCCGGGGTGAAGGTGGTCCAGGTCTGAGGGTCGGCCTCTGGATCGGTCTGCCGGAGCACCCGTCTGAGTACGGCCCGCCGACAAGATGTAACTCGATGCGAAATTGCGGCTTACTTCTTGCATCTTGATTCAATCGGGTGCAGCATTCCATCTCATCGGTCTTTGTGAATGCCGTGATCCGTGTCGGTCGCGGCCGGTGGACCCCAGCCGTGCCTCCGGCCAGCGCCGACGCGTCAGCCCGGCGCACTCGGAGCCCGCATCGTCCCTCACCCCACCGGGAGAAAACGATGATCTGGTCATCGCCGCCCGCGCACGTCCGCCGCACCTCCGTCCGGGCCGCCGTCGTGGTCCTCGTCCTGCTCGCCGCGATGCTGTACGCCGTACCCGCCCGGGCGGCCACACCGGGGAGCGCGACCGGCCTCACCCGGGCCGGTAACACGTACACCGTCGCCACCAGCACCGCCGCCCGCATCCGGCTCACCCTGGCCCGCGCGGACATCTTCCGCGTCTGGGTCGCACCCAACGGCACCTTCACCGAACCGGCGGCGAACGAGATCACCGTGCGGACCGACTTCGGTACTGTCGCCAGCACGGCGACCGACGAGGGCACCGCCTTCCGCATCGCCACCTCGGCGGTGGTCATCCGGATCACCAAGAGCCCCCTGACGATGCAGGTCGAGCGCCCCGACGGCAGGCTGATCTGGCGGGAGTCGCAACCGCTCGACTGGAGCTCGGGCCGCACCACGCAACGGTTGGCCCGCGCCGCCGACGAGCAGTTCTACGGCACCGGTCTGCGCCTGGGGGAGTGGGCGTTGCGCGACAAGACGGTCCCGGTCGCCGTGGACAACCAGTGGCGGGAGAACACCAACGCCAGTCCGGCGCCCTTCTACATGTCCACAAACGGCTACGGCGTCCTGCGCAACACCTGGGCGCCCGGCTCGTACGGCTTCACCGCGCCGGTGACCACCACCCACAACGAGGAACGGTTCGACGCCTACTACTTCGTCGGCGACTCCCTCAAGGGGGTGCTCGGCGCGTACACCGACGTGACCGGCAAGCCGTTCCTGAGCCCGATGTGGGGCCTCGAACTCGGCAACGCCGACTGCTTCAACGCGTCCAACCCCGCCTACCAGGGCGACCACAACCGGGCCGGGCACCAGCGGACCCCCGACGTGCTGTCGTACGCGCGGGAGGCCCGCGCCAAGGACATGCCGTCCGGCTGGTTCCTGCCCAACGACGGGTACGGCTGCGGCTACACCGACCTGCCCGCGACCGTCGCCGGTGCCAAGGCGCTCGGTTTCCAGACCGGCCTGTGGACCTCCACCGGCCTGTCGTCGATCGACTACGAGGTCGGCACCGCCGGCACCCGTGGCGTGAAGACCGACGTCGCCTGGGTCGGCGGCGGCTACCAGAACGCGTTCCGTGGTGTTCAGCAGGCGGTGGACGGCATCGAACGCAACTCCGACGCGCGTCGCTACGTCTGGACCGTCGACGGTTGGGCCGGCACCCAGCGCAACGCAGTGGTCTGGACCGGTGACACGTACGGGCGGTGGGACGACATGCGGTGGACGGTGCCGGCGGTCGCCGGTGCCGGTTTGTCCGGCTTCAACTACGCCACCGGCGACGTCGACGGGATCTTCGGCGGCAGCCCGAACACCTACGTACGGGACCTGCAGTGGAAGTCGTTCACGCCCGCGTTCATGACGATGTCCGGGTGGGGGGTGACCAACCCGGCGGCCGGCTACCAGGACAAACAGCCCTGGCGGTACGCCGAGCCGTACCTGTCGATCAACCGCCGGTACCTCCAGCTCAAGATGCGGCTGATGCCGTACCACTACACGATGAGCCGGGTGGCAAGCGCTACCGGCGTACCGGCGACCCGGGCCCTGGTGCTGGAATATCCCAACGACCCGGTCGCCCGGGGGAACGCCACGTCGGGCGAGTTCATGGCGGGCGACGCGTTCCTGGTGGCGCCGGTGGTCTCCGACACCGAGCTGCGCGACGGCATCTACCTGCCGGCCGGCACCTGGACCGACTACTGGACCGGCCGGGTCTACCAGGGCCCGCTCACCCTGAACGGGTACGCCGCTCCGCTCGACCGCCTGCCCCTGTTCGTCAAGGGCGGTTCCATAGTGCCGATGTGGCCGCAGATGAACCACACCGGTGAGAAGCCGGTCTCCACGCTCACCTACGACCTGTATCCGCGCGGCTCGTCGAGCTTCACGCTCTACGAGGACGACGGCATCACCCGCGCCCACCAGAGCGGGGCCTACGCCACCCAGCAGGTCAGCATGACGGCGCCGACGTCCGGCACCGGGACGGTCACCGTGGACGTGGGCGCATCCGTCGGCACCTACGCCGGCAAGCCGTCGTCGCGCTCCTACGAGTTCACCGCGCACCTGGCGGCCGCTCCCCGCGCGGTCACCGTCGCCGGTCAGACAGTGCCGTCGCTGGTCACCCGGGCCGCGTACGACGCGGCGAGCAGCGGTTGGTTCTACGCCGACGGGGTTCTGCGGATCAAGGCCGGGTCGCGGAGCGCCGCGTTCCAGACCCGGATCGACGGCGCGGTGCTGCCGGTCGCCGACACCAGCACGACGCCGTCGCCGATCCCGCGCGACAACTGGCGACTCGTGTACGCCGACAGCGAGGAGACCAGCGCGGAGAACGGCGCGGCAACGAACGCCTTCGACGGCAGTACGGCCACCTTCTGGCACAGCGCCTGGTCGGCCACCGCCGCGCCCCTGCCGCACGAGATCCAGCTCGACCTGGGCGCCACGTACCAGGTCGACGGGCTGCGGTACCTGCCCCGGCAGGACGGGGGAGTCAACGGCCGGATCGGCAGCTACGAGGTGTACGTCTCGGACAGCCCGAGCAACTGGGGCACGGCGGTGGCGTCGGGGACCTTCGCCGACACGTCGACGCAGAAGGTGGTGCCGTTCACCGCCGCGCGAAGCGGCCGGTACGTGCGTCTGCGGGCACTGAGTGAGGCCGGTGGCCGGGGGCCGTGGACGACGGTGGCCGACCTGACGCTCACCGGCAGAGCTGTGGTGTCAGCGTCGGGGAGTTGACCCCGTACCCCTGTGGAAGCGGGACGCCGCGGGCTGCTGGAGCAGCCCGCGGCGTCCTGCGACGACGGTCCTAGGAGAGCGACCACTGTTGGCGGGTCGCGCCGGTGGCGGTGCGCTGGACGACGTCCGCCCCGTTGCCGAGGGGCACTATCGACCACTTCTGGTGCAGACCACCGTTGTCGGCCCACTGGACGGCGTCGCCGCCGTCAGCCGGCGCGGCGACCGCGACCTCCACGACCTTCCCGCTGGCCCGGTTCGTGAGCGTCCGGGCCGCCGGGCTCGGACGCGCCCCCGACCGGCCGTTCATCGGGTGATGGTCCATTGCTGTTCGGTACCTCCGCGGTAGGTCGACTGGACGACGGCGGCGCCGTCACTGGTAGCGGCATTGGCCACGGTGAGCGCCTTGCCGGAACTCCTATTGACGATCTTGTAATGTGTGCCGACCGGGATGACGCTCCACAGCTGGTTCGCACCGCCGTGGTACGTCCACTGGACGACGCCTGCCCCGTCGGCCGTGGACGAGCCGGAGACGTCCAGCACCCTGCCGCCGCTGCGGTTGACGATGCGGTGGTAGCCGCCGCCGGCGTCGACGAGCGTCCATCGTTGGTGCGCCCCGCCGTTGCCCGTCCACTGGATGACGTTCGCGCCGTCCCCGCTGCCCGCCGGCACTTCGAGCACCTTGGCGCTGTTGCGGTTGACGACGCGGTACTCCGTCGACGGGTCGAAGGCGGTGGCCGGGGTCGCCGCCGTGGACACCTCGACCTTGTCCGCCGTGACCGCCGTACCGGACGAGCTGCTGTTCCTGCTGTTCAGCACCCGCACCTTCAGGACGTGGGAGCCCTGTGCGAGCTGTCCGCTGGTGAAGACCATCGCCTGGTCGATCCGGGTGGGGGAGTACAGGTCGACAACCGTCTCCGGGCCGCCGTCGATCGAGACGCCCGCCCGCCCGTGGTTCGCCGCCCGGGCGGCGAAGAGCTTGATCTTGTTGCCGGTGAAGCGCACCTGGTACGCGCTGTCGAGCGTGCTGCTGTAGTGGTCGTCGCGCTGGAACTGCTTGCTGCCGTTGGCCCCGTAGGACCACGTGCCCGAGTAGCTGAACTGGTTGTCGCCGGTGCCTGTGGTGTTGTCGTTGACCTGGACCACGCTCGGCACACCCGGGGCGTCCCCGATCGCGTCCACCCGGGCGAAGAACGCCTCCACGGTGCCCGACCGTGGGCCGCCCCACAGTCGCTCCGCCACGACCTCGGTCGGCCGCTTCGCGTACTGGTCGAACCACTCGTCGGTCTGGTGTTCCACGGCGTCCGACCAGCGGGCCATCTGGTAGCCGTTGACCTTCGCGTTCTGGTCCGGCGTCCAGCTCTCGTAGACGTTCTTGGTGTTGACGTAGAGGTTGAGCCCGGGGGTCACGTACAGGGTGCTCTCCGGTACGCCGACGACCGTGTAGCCCAGGTTGTAGAAGTAGTTCAGCGACCCGGTGTACGGGGTGAGGACGATGCTGGTGGCCGGCTTGATGCTGGTCTGCTGGCCGTTCGTCTCCCACCAGTTCCACAGCTGCGCCGTCTTGCCGTACGAGCGCACCTTGTCGTTCATCAGGTTCATGAACTCGGTGAAGACGTCACCGGGGTACGCGAACCCCCGCGCCTGCGCGTAGCTGACCAGCTCGGGGCAGGCGTTCTTGGCGCTGTCGGTCTGGTACTCGTCGCCGCCGATGTGGAAGTAGGGGCCGTCGAACAGCGGCACGAACTCCGTCAGCAGGTTCATCACGAACGTCCGGGCGTTGTCCTTGGTGAGGTTCAGCGTCCAGCCGCCGTTGGACCCGCCCGGCCACGGCGCGTAGTCCATCGACGAGCAGGTGAACCGCATCGTCGGGTCGTAGGTCGTCATCGCCGTGGCGTGGCCCGGCAGGTCGATCTCGGGAACGATGGTGATGTGGTACCGCTTGGCGACGTCCTGCAACCGGCGCAGATCGGCCTTGCTGTAGGACTGCGCCGAGGCCAGACCCGGGTACCTGTCGCTGCGCAACCGGAAGCCGTTCCACTCGGTGAGGTGCAGGCGCAGCGTGTTCAGGCGTAGCCACGCCATGCGGCGGAGCAGGTTCTCGAGGTAGTCCATCTCGTAGAAGTGCCGCCCGACGTCGAGCATCACCCCTCTGTCCCGGTACTGCGGGTAGTCCCGGATGGTCCCCGCCGGGACCGTCGTCCTCGTCGTGCTCTGCTTGAGCATCTGCAGCAGGGTCTGGGTGCCGTAGTACGCGCCGGCCGCCGCGTTCGCGCGGATCACGAGCGTCGAGCCGGCGGTCAGCAGGTAGCCCTGATCGCCGATCCCGGCGTCGGTGCTCGCCAGGGTGAGCAGGATGTCGCCGGTACCGGGCGTCGCCGACGAGACGACAGGTACGTCGGCGCCGCTGATCGCGCCGAGGTCGACGCGCAGCGACGTCGCGGCCGATGACAACTGGGCGGCGTACGCGGGGTCCACCAGGATCCGGGACGACGGGGCCAGCGTCCAGACGCCGGTCCCGCCGGTCCACTCCCGGACGCTCGGCGCGACCTGGGGTGCCGGGTTGGCCGCCCGCGCCGCCGACGGGACACCGAGCCCGACGCCGACCAGTAGGGAGGCGAGTAGGAGAGGGAGAAGCCGCTTGTGGGAAGAGAACACTGTCACGTACCTCCGGTCGTTCAGAGCGGAAGGAGATCCTTGACGTTGCCCTGCAACAGGGGCGCGGTGCCGCTGTTGGACTGCGTGCCGACCAGGTGCACAGGCGTGGCGCCGGAGCAGGCGACGGCGAGGTTGGAGAGCGTGCACCCGGACAGCAGCCACCGGGTGCCGAGCAGGTTCGTGGCGCGGATGTCGCTGTACCAGAGGGTGTTGCCGGTGAAGGTCGGTGGCAGGACGCCGTCGACGACGACGCCGGTGCCCGGGTTGCGCTCGACCCCGCCGATGGGGAACGACAGGGCGGTGCTCCACCGCACGGGGACGCCGCCGTTGCAGTGGTTGACGGTGTTGCCGGTCAGGCTGCCGTGCCCCCAGTTGTCACTGGCGAGCGCCCCGTACGGGCTGGTCTGGGCGAACGAGTAGTAGGCGCCGTAGCAGCCGACTATGACGTTGCCGTTGACCGTCCAGTTCCCCGAGGAGTTCCAGATCGCGAGCCGGCACGAGGTGAAGCTGTTCGCGGTCAGCTGCGAGTACTCACTGCGGTCGGCAAGTGAAACACCGAAGTAGCAGCGGTGGAAGGCGTTGCCGCTGACCTTGAGCCGGTAGCCGAAGTAGTCGTCGGCGGCCGACCCGGTGATCGCCAGGCCGGCGCCGCGCCAGTTCGTGAAGTCGCAGTCCAGGATCCGGACGCCGGTGCTGCGGCTGATCCGGATGGCCACATGCCCGAACTGTGGCGCGGTGCCGACCGGGCTGGCCTGGCGGCCGAGGAAGTGGACGCCGCTGATGGTGACGCCGCTGCGGCCCACTATGGACAGCGCGCCGGTCTGGTCGTTGGGGACGGTGACTGTCGCGCCGTTGCCGACGATGAGGCAGCGGTCGGGCAGGGCGACCGGAGCGGTGAGGGTGTACGTGGCGCCGGGCGCGAGCTGCACCTGAGGCGTACGGGCGAGGACGGCGTTCCAGTCGTCGGAGACGCCGAGCACCGGCAGGGACGTCGAAGCGACAGCGGCATCGGCGCGGCTGGGCGGGGCGACGGCGGCGAGGGCACCGGCGGCACCCGCCAGCGCGACCGCGCGGCGGGGGAGTCGTGTCGTCATGGGGTCCTTCGGACAGTTGGGGGGGGATTGTCCTACGTCAGATGTCAGACGAACCTACGAGCGATATCGAAGCCCGTCAAGAGCGGTTTTTCCGGCCGCGACGGCCCGCCCGCGAGGGTCGCTCGACCTCCGGCTTCGTGATCCCCGTGCAAGTTGATGCAACGTTCTGCGGGCTCCGAACTCTGAGCGCCGGGCGGGGATCGACCTTGACGCCGCCAAGGCCAGATCCTAAGGTCTGCAACATCCTGATTGATTCTGGCGCTGGGATGTCACGAAAGATCATGTGCGCTCGTGTGGCTGGCATCTCCCGGAAGAGGCGGATATGAGACGAGACCTGGACGGCGGTCCACCGCAGTCCCGGGTGCGCGGCGATCTGATCATCTCGGTGGCGCTCAATCCGGCCCTGGACATCACCTACACGGTGCCCGACCTGGTGCCGGACACCTCCCACCGAGTGACCGACGTGGTCTCCCGCGCCGGTGGCAAGGGCCTGAACGTCGCCCGGGTGCTGCGGCAGTTGGGGGCCGAGACGATGGTCCTCGGGCTCGCCGGCGGCCCCGCCGGAGAGCAGATCGAGGCCGAGCTGGCGGCGGCCGGGGTGCCGGCATGGTTCACCCGCCTCGACGCGGAGACCCGCCGGACCGTCACCGTCCTCGGGCGGGGCACGGCGACAGTCCTCAACGAACCCGGCCCGCGCGTCACAGTCGCCCAGTGGGAGTCGTTCCGGGACGAGTTCGCCGAGCGGGTCCGGGCGGCACGGGTGGTGGTGCTGTCCGGCAGCCGACCCCCGGGCGTCCCCGAGACCGCGTACCGCGATCTCGTCACCATCGCCCGGGCCAGCGGGGTCGGGACCATAGTGGACACCGACGGCGCCGCGCTCCGCCACGCGCTGGCCGCCGCGCCGACGCTTGTGAAACCCAACGTCCACGAGGCGGCGGAGCTGCTCGGCCGCCCGGTGCGCACCCGCGACGACGCCGTACAGGTGGCGCACCGGCTCGTCCGGCTCGGCGCCGTCGCCGGTGTCGTCTCCCGTGGCGCGGACGGATTCGTGGCGGTCAACGGCGGGGCCGCCTACAGCGCCCACGCGCCCGAACGGGTGGTCGGCAACCCGACCGGCGCCGGTGACGCCCTCGCGGCAGTGCTCGCGTACGGACTGCACACCCGGGCGCCGTGGCGGGAGGTCCTCGCCCGGGGCGCGGCCGTCTCGGCGGCAGCCGTCGCCTGCCCGTGGGCGGGCGAGTACGACGACGCCGTGGCGTCCCGGCTGCTGCCCGGCACCACTGTCGACGAACTGGAAGAACACCGCACCGACAGAGAGCAGGAACCGTGTCGCACGTCGCCTCCGAGATAACCTCCCAGCCCGAGACGTGGCGTCGCGCCGCCGATCTCGTCGCCCGACCCGGCGTGGCGCAGGCACTGCCCCAGCCGGGCGAACGGGTCGCCGTCGTGGGCTGCGGCACGTCGTACTTCATGGCGCAGAGCTTCGCGGCGCTGCGGGAGTCGGCGGGCCAGGGGGAGACCGACGCCTTCGCCGCCTCCGAGTTCCCCGCCGGGCGGCGGTACGACCGCGTCGTCGCCATCACCCGTTCCGGCACCACCACCGAGGTGCTCCGACTCCTCGAACAGTTGCCGGCTGGCAGCCGCTCGACGGTGCTCACCACCGACGCCGACCGGCCGGTGACCCGGCTGGTGACCGACTGCGTCGTCCTCGACTTCGCCGACGAGCAGTCGGTGGTGCAGACCCGCTTCGCCACGACCGCGCTCGCCCTCTGGCGTGCCGGTCTCGGCGCGGACCTGACCGAGGTGATCAACCAGGCGCGGGTCCAGCTCGGCACGCCACTCGACCCGGCCGTGGTCGGTCGGGACCAGTTCACCTTCCTGGGCACCGGCTGGACGGTGGGTGTGGCGCACGAGGCGGCGCTCAAGCTGCGCGAGGCGGCACAGATGTGGGCCGAGTCGTACCCGGCGATGGAGTTCCGGCACGGCCCGATCAGCGTGGTGGACCACCGGTCCGTGGTCTGGATCTTCGGGCCGGTGGTGCCCGGCCTCCTCGAAGACCTGGCCGCCACCGGCGCGCTGGTGGTGCACGAGGACGTCGACGCCATGGCGCACCTCACCACCGCGCAGCGGCTCGCTGTCGAACTCGCGGTGCGTCGCGACCTGCATCCGGATCAGCCCCGGCTGCTCACCCGGTCCGTCGTCCTCACCGCGCCGGTCGCCTGAGGCCGCTGATGACCCTCGTTCCCACCGCCGACCTGGTGGCGGCGGCCCAGGCCGCCGGTACCGGCGTGCTCGCGTTCAACGTGATCACGATCGAGTACGCCCAGGCGATCGCCACCGCGGCGGAGCGGGCCGGGCGGCCGGCGATCCTGCAGATCAGTCAGAACGCCGCGCGCTACCACTCGGGCGTGTCGGCGATCGCCTCGGCGACGGCCGAGGTCGCCTGGCTGTCCAGCGCCACCCTGTCGCTGCACCTGGATCACGTCGACGACCCGGCCCTGCTGGAACAGGCGCCCGACGTCGGCTTCAGCTCCGTGATGGTCGACGCGTCAGCGCTGCCGTACGCCGCCAACGTGGCGACCACCCGCAAGGCGACCGAGTGGGCGCACGACCACCGGCTGTGGGTGGAGGCGGAACTCGGCTACGTCGGCGGTAAACCGGACGCCCCGGCGAGCGCGCACACCGCCGGGGTCCGCACCGACCCGGCCGAGGCCGCCCGCTACGTCGCCGAGACCGGCGTCGACGCCCTCGCCGTGGCGGTGGGCAGTTCCCACGCGATGGCCGACCGGACCGCCTCGCTGGATCTCGACCTGGTGGCCGCCATCCGCGACGCCGTACCGGTGCCGCTGGTCCTGCACGGCTCCTCCGGGGTGCCGCTGGAGCAGATCCGTGCCGCCGTCGCCCAGGGCATGGTGAAGATCAATGTCGGTACGGCCCTCAACGTGGCGTTCACCGACGCCGTCCGTGCCGCAGTGCCGCACTCGCGCGACCCGCGCCGGTATCTCGCAGCCGGCCGGGACGCGGTGACCGAGGGCGTGCAGCGGCTGCTCACGCTGCTGCCCGAAGCGTCGTAGGGGGACTACCCGCCGAAGGCCGGCGAGGGCTCGGACAGGTTGAGTCGCAGGGCCGCCGCCACGGCGCCCAGGGCACCGCCCTCGTCACCGAACTGGGCCGGCACGACGTCCAGGCGTCGGCTGTGCCGGGGCATCGCCAGCTCGGCGATCGCCGCGCGGACCGGGTCGAGCACCACCTCGCCGGTGTGGGCCAGGGTGCCGCCGATCGCCACCTTGCCCGGATCCAACTGCACCACCATCCCGGACAGGACACGACCGAGCAGCGTCGCGGCGTGCCGCAGCACGTCCACCACCGTCGGCTCGCCCGCGCGCGCCAGTGCCACCAGGTCGGCCGGGTCCGCGACCGTCACCCCACGAGCGGCGCACCGCTCGATGAGCGCCGACGGGCGGATCAGCAGTTCCAGGCAGCCACGGCCACCGCACGGACACGGATCCCCGTCGGGATCGACGCTGACGTGGCCGATCTCGCCGGCCGCGCCGTTCGCACCGCGGGCGAGTCGGCCGTCGACGATCAGCCCGCCGCCGACGCCGTCGCTCCACCGGACGTAGATGGCGTCCCGCACGTCGCGGGCCGCTCCCCAGGTGCCCTCGGCCAGTGCGGCCAGCCGTGAGTTGTTGTCGGTGACGACGGCGACGCCGTACCGGTCCTGGATGCGCGTGCTGATCTGCTTCGCGGCCACCGACGGGCTGCCGCCGCCCGCCGGACGACCCCGACCCGCCACCAGGCCGGGCAGGCCGAGGCCGATCGCCTCCAGCGCGCGCAGGTCGATGTCGTGCTCCTGCACGAGGTCGTCGATCAGCTTGATGGCGGCGTTGGCGCGTCGCGCCGGGCCCGCCGCCAGCGTGATGGGGCGGCTGCCGCGGGCCAGGATGTCGTGCCCCAGGGTGGCGACGATGACGGTGATCGTCACCCGGCCGAGGTCGATGCCGACGATGCGGCCGGCGGACGGGTTGAGGCTGACGGTCGTGGACGGCCGTCCCCGACCCCGTTGGCCGGACAGCGCCGGTTCCCGCTCCACGACCACCCCGCGGGCGATGAGGTCGCCGATGATGTCGAACAGTGTGGTGCGCGACAGCCCGGTCAGCCGGATGAGGTCGGCCCGGCTGAGCGGGCCGGCGCTGCGGAGCTGGGCCAGCAGGGCCTCCGTGTGCGCCAGCCGCACGCGTTGCATGGCATCCGGACGTTCGATCACGGCACCATCATGACCGACGCCTGCTTCCGTGTGTCGTCGCGGCAACGTACGGCGCGGTGGCCGGCGCCCACGGAGGCCCTGCTGGCCCAGCTCCGCAGCGCCGGCCCGCTCAGCCGGGCCGACCTCATCCGGCTGACCGGGCTGTCGCGC
>NZ_JBEZFA010000059.1:0-34527 GCF_040649215.1 Micromonospora sp. NPDC049044
CGATCTCCTCGCCGGCTTCTTCGCCAACACCGGCATGACCCTCGACCCCGAACCCCCGTGATAGCCCGAACCTCAGCCTTTCAACCTCTGTAGCAGCGGGTAGGTTGCAACATCTCCAAGTACGGCAACCGAAGCAGCATTGACACGCAGTTCATTGACGAAGTTTTCGCGTACTGCCTCCGATCGGCCGATGAGTTCTTCCTTGCGCCCGCGCCACAAGTCGGCTGTCGGTTTGTCAACAAGCCGAAACCACGGATCATGCTCGGCGAGAACTAGATCTTCCTTCCAATCTGGGCGAACCCACGGAGGATTTCCAACTTGAAGGTCGAAGCCGCCCTTTGAAAAGGCTTGAGCGAAGGCGAGTTCCCAATGCAAGAAGCCCTGTTCTTCGGCGATCTGGTCGGCGGCGAGGAGCCAGGGAAACCGATCGGAGAGCGTCCACGGCGAGTCGACGCCAATTACCCCGTCAAGCTTCCGCTCGAAATCGCTCATCTCGCTCAGGCTGGTGAACGCCCGGCCGTAGAACCGCTCGGTGCTCTCGTCCAGGTCACTCCGGCCGACGAGCGCTTCGGCGAAAGTCAACCAATCATCCAGGTTGGACAGCGGCACCTGCTGACGGAGCTGTTCCGCCACCGTCATCCGCCGCGTGCCGCCGGTCGGCTTCGTAGGCAGCTTCATCTGCTGCGGCTGCACGTTCCCGAAGATGTCCGCGGTCTCATAGACGGCCGGTTCCTCGTACGCCGGCTCGTCCTTGATGTGGGAGACCTGGACGGGCGCGACCGGGTATGCCGGGTCGGAGCCATCGAGCAGCCCGACCTTGTCCAGCGGCCAGAACCAGAGCGCGCACCACACGTCCATAAGCGTCTTGAGCCGCCAGTACGGCGTGCCGGGCGCGGTCAGGTCGGCGAGGATCTCCTCCCGCGGCACCGCCTCAGTAACCGGCGGCAGGTCCTCAGCACCCCAGACCGCGATGTCGCGGCGGATCTCCCGCTCGGAGATGTCGAGGCGCTGCTGCACCAGCCCCCACAGGAACTCGACCCGCCGAGCGAGCGCCTGCAAGCGCTGGACCTGCGAGTTCTTGCCCTTGGCCGATGGCGTGCGCTTCATCGCCGTACGCCAAGCCTTCAAACGGGCGGTCTCAGCCGGCGCCAGCTCGCGGGCCTCCTTCTCCCCCGCGACCGCGCCCCAGCCGTCGGCGGGGAGCAGGAAGTGGTGGATGGTGCCCTCGTCGATGGGCCCGTCCCGGAAGGGCTGCTCCTTGGGAGCGGTGGTGAGCCACGACTTGTCGGCGAGCTGCTTCGGGCTGTAGGTCTTGCGCCCGCCGCCGATGAGGGAGTTGCCACGTTGTAGGTGCAGGCCGAACCAGGGTGCTTGGAGGCCGGCGTGCATGACGTTGAGCCAGAGCGACACCTCGGCCAGCTCGACGGCGGTGCGGTTGAGGTCGACGCCGTAGCTGTTGTGCAGCGCGATGTACGCCTTCACCCGCTGGAGTTCGAGGTGGTAGTCCTCGGGGTCGAGGGTGACCTCCAGCTCCTTCTGGCGGCGGCGCAGGTATTCGGCGGCGACCTGGTTGATCGCCTCGTTGAGGAACGCGCCGGAGCCGAGCGCCGGTTCGCAGATCGTCCAGTCCAGCAGCTCGCGCGCCTTCGTGACCGTGCCGTCCTGGTCGAGCCGGTACTTCAGGGCGAGCTGGACGGTGACCTCGGTGAGCGACTGCGGGGTGTAGTAGGAGGCGCTCGTCTGTCGGTCCCGGCCGGCGAGCCGGTAGACGAACTGTCCCGCCTCGTAGCAGACCCGGCTACGCACGCCGGTGTACGCGTTCTCCTTGTAGACGAAGACGTTGTCGTCGTACTCGTCGGTCTTGGAAGCCGGGATCATCCATGAGCCGTCCTTCGGGTCGCCGTTTTTGGCGACCTCGTAGAGCTGCTCGGTGGCGACGAAGCCGGTGTACGACATCAGGCCCTCGTAGACCGCGCCGAGCTGGTTGATGCCGAGCTGGGCGTACGAGATGAAGCCGCCGCGGCGCTTCTTGCCGCCCTTGGTGAGCATCAGCCGGCGCAGCACCTCGTAGAGGACCTTGTTGCGCAGCCGCGTGTCGATCTTCGGGGCGTCCTCGTCGTCGGGGTCGCTGCCGGGCACGGGGATCAGCCGGCCGATGAGCTTGGTCTTCTCCGGTAGGAAGAGGTCGGACTTCATGGGCTCGAAGCGCAGCCCTTCGCCCTCGCTGGCCTTGTCGGCGATCTCCGTGCCGCCACGTGGCCGGTGCCCGTCGTTGACCATGCGGAAGAGCAGGTCGAGCGATTCGTACAGGTGGGTGCCGTCCTCGGCGGAGGGGGCGAGGCGGCGGGAGACGAGGTCACCGAGGCGGGCAAGGCTGTAACCCTCGACGTACTGGGGGTCGTTGACCGGCAGTACACCCAGCTCGGGGCGGGCCTCGGCGTAGAGCAGGAACAGGATTCGGTACAGGTAGCGCAGCGACTCCCGGCCGAGTTCCTTGGCCAGCTCGTCGAGGTCCATCACCTGCTGCGGCTGGTAGCCGGCCCGCCGGATCTGGTTGAGGACCTCGTTGGCGATGAGTTCGACGGAATCCTTCAGGCCCACGCGGAGTTCGCTGGACACACCGACGGCGTGCTGGCGGGAACCGGTGACCAGGTCGGCGAGGGGTTCGGTGCCCCCCTCGGCGGGTGGGCGCAGCGAGTCGGCGCCGAAGAGGGCGGCAACGACGTCGAGTTCCTTGTCATCGTTGCGGGCGTACGCGATGTCGAGGCTGACGGCCAGGTAGCGGCCCTCACCCCAGACCGTGCGGTCGGCGAGGGTGACCACGCCACCGCTGAGGATCAGCACGTAGCGGGGCTTCGGGCTGTCGGCGGCGAACAGCAGGGAGGCGAGTTTGGCGCCCGTCTCGACGGTCTCGGTGCTCGACAGGGTGAGCGGGTCGAGCAGCCGGCCGGCGTCGTCCGGGTCCTGGGCGGCCTCGGTGTCGACCGCCCAGCCGCAGTCCAGTGCCACGATGCCGTGCGCGGTGGTCAGCTCGGCGTGGGCGACGTGGACCTCGTACTCCTGGGCGTTGCGCTCGACGGTGATGGTCTGCGGCTGCGGGTCGAAGCCGAGCGCCCGCAGCACGTCCTGGTGCTGCTTGCGCAGCCGCTCCGGGTCGAAGAAGTCGACGTCGGTCAGCTCGGTCTTGGCGTCGAAGTAGGTCCGGCGCATGCCGCGCAGCCCGGCGCGCGGCGTGACCCGTCCGGACTTCTCGTCCTCGGCCCACTGCTTGAGCACGCCACCCTTGAGAGTGGTGGGCAGGATCTCGGCCAGGTAGTGCGCGGAGAGGTACTCGCCACGGTTGGTAAGCGACTCGAAGCTCATGCGGCGTTCTCCTGCGACGGTACGAGGACGGCGAGCACCCGCAGCAGCGGGTCACCGGTGGTCTCCAAGCGGTCGAGCAGGTCGTGCTGCTCCTGGACGGTGGTGTCGACGCGTTGGCGTCGCTTCTCCCGGTGCGCGCCGGGCAGCTCGTCGAGGATGCTCGCCTGCTGGAAGGTCCTCAACTGCTCGCGGTGCTTTCGCAGCGGCTCGGCGTTGGCTTCGGCCCACTCGTCGCGCTTGCCCTCCAGGTGTTGCCGGGCGGCCCCGACGGCCTGCGGCAGCAGCTCCTTCAGCGGGTCGATGGCGATGGCCTCGGCGCGGTTGACCATCGTCGGACCGACGTTTGCCTCCCGCAGCACCTCGTCCATGGCCCGAATCGTCGGCGACGCGGGCAGGTCGGAGATGGCCATCCACTGGACAACGGTGGGTTGGCCCAGTCGGTTGGCGTAGACGCCCTGGATCAGGAACGTCGGCGTGGTGACGTCGGCGGTGAGCACCGGGGCCTGCTGGCGACCCAGCCGGATCAGCACCTTGTCGACCAGCCAGTCGACCATCGGGTGCACGTCGCTGAGAAACGCGATGTCCGGCCACATCGGGGTCTTGCTCTGCCGCGCCTGGTCGAGCTTGCGCTGGGCGAGCGGGCGGTCGAAGGTGACCTTGAGCCGTAGCTCCTCGCCCTCCCGGTGCGCCCGCAGGTAGGAGCGGGGCAGGTCGGTGAGCCGGTGCACCAGATCGTGAGGCGCGAGGAAAGTCAGCAACTCGTCCTCGCGGCGTAGGTCGATGTGGTCCTCGGGGCGGTCCTCGTAGATCTCGTAGAGGGCCGTGTCTACGAAGTCCCGGGTGGAGTCGAAGAGCTTGGGGACTCGGGCCTGCAACACGTCCGCCGCCACCGGCGCGCTGCCGACCTCCGCGAAGAGGTCGGCCATCACGTCGACCTCGGCGTGGGCGGCCTCGTACGACTCGTCCACCGACTTTCCGGCGAGCAGGTCCCGGACCAGCCGATCCTCCTCGGCCTTCGCGTCGAACTGGCCGGTCACGGCCTCGACGCTGCCGAGGCTGCGGTGCGCGGTCTCCTCCCGGGTGAGCAGCTTCTCGGCGACCGTCCGGTCGTCCTTGGCGTCCTCCCGGTCGGAGGTGAGGATCAACGCGCGGAACTGTGGCTGGTGCTTCTGTCCGTAACGGTCGATGCGGCCGTTGCGCTGCTCGATGCGGATCAGGCTCCACGGAATGTCGTAGTGGATCAGATGGTGGCACTGCTGGTGCAGGTTGACACCCTCGGAGGCGACGTCGCCGGTGAAGAGCAACCGGACGTCGCTGCCGGCCAGCTCGAAATCCTGCAGGATCGTCTGTTCATCCTTGTCGGCCACGCCCCCGTGCAGCACCCGGATCGCGTTCGACTTGAGGCCGAGCATCCCGGGAACGACCTCGGCGAGCCACTTGATGGTCGGCACCCGCTCGGAGAAGACCACCGCCCGAGTGCTGCTGCCCTTACCGACACCGATCTTCTTCAGCTCGTCGACCAGCCCCTTGAGCTTGCTGGAGTCCTTGTCAGTCATCGCCGAGGTCAGCTCCGCGAGCCGGTCCAGCGCCGCCCGCTCGGTGCCGGTGGCCTTCTTGCGCCGGTTGGTCACCGTCTCGTGCAACGCGCGGTGCGAGGACAGAAACGACTTCAATAAGGTGTACGGGAAGAGCCGGTGTTGCCCGGTGATCGCCTCGTCGGTCCACTTGCCGGCCAGCCACACGTCGGTCAGCTCGTCGAAGATCCGCTCCTCGATCGACGTCGCCGCGCAATGCAGCGCCTGGGACGGCCCTCGGTCGGCCCACCGGTCGCCGATCTGGTCGCGTACCTCCGGGCTGATCTTCGTGCGGCGCAGGTAGAGGTGCGCGATGTCGCTTGCCTGGTAGTCCTTCTCGTTGGCGATGGCCGCCGGGTCGAGCAGCGAGATCAGCTGCGCGAACGATTCCTTGTCGCCGTTGTGCGGGGTGGCGCTGGCCAACAGCAGCGCGTCGGTCTTCGCGGCCAGGCGGCGGGCCAACTCGTTGCGCTGGGTGCCCTTGTTGATGAGGTTGTGCGACTCGTCGATGACGACGGCGTCCCAGGTCGTGGCGTCGAGGTGGTGGCCGAACTGGCCGGCGTCCTTGAGGGTGTCGACCGAGATGATGGCCCGTTTGAAGTAGGTGAACGGGTTACGCCCGGCCGGGATCTCCTGCTGGATGCGCTGGATACCGGTCGAGTCGAGCCGGACGAGCGGGATCGCGAACCGGGTCCAGAGCTCCCGCTGGAACTGTTCAAGCACCTGCTGTGGGGAGACCACCAGGATGCGGTCCCCCCGGCCCCGGCGGATCAGCTCGGCGAGGATCAGCCCGATCTCCAGGGTCTTACCCAGGCCGACGACGTCGGCCAGCAGGATCCGCGGCCGCAACCCCGACAGCGCCAGTTCAACGGGACGCTGCTGGTAGGTGAGCGGGTCGAGCAGGAACCGGTCGGCGAGGGCCAACCCGCGCTCGGTGCGGGGCAGCGGCGTGCGCCGCAGCACGGCTTCCAGGAAGAGGCGGCTCTGCCGGAATCGCGACGAGTTGTCCTGGACCAGCTCCGTCTCCTCGGGCACCAACGGCGTGATGGCTTCGAGATCGGTGAAGAAGGTCGCCTCGACGTCCTGGACGAACTCGGAGACACCGACCGCCTTCACCATCGTGCCGTCCGCGGTGCCGGTCTTGACGCTGCGAATCAGCCATTCCTCGTCGCGGACGACGATGCGGGAGCCCGGGGCGAAGGTCGCGGCCTGGGTGGTGGTCATCGGTGGTGCCTTCCTACAGGGTCGAGCGGCGGGCGTACTGGCGGCGCACCTTGTCGACCAGCCACGTCACGTCCATGGACGCCTTGGTAGATGGCTGCGGGGCGCGCTTGTCGGGCTTCACCACCGGATCCGGAGGGGGCACATCCTCGACTACCGGTGTGCCCTCGGGGTCCTGTCGCGGATCATCCAGGTCCTGCGGGACGAGTAGTTCGGTGCCACCGTCGTAGGTGAGGTCGGCGACTTCCTGGCGTAGGGCATGGACGCTCTTGCCGCTGGTGGCGGTGGCAACGGTGAGCAGCCGGGCGCGAACGTCGGTGAGGCCAGGTCGGGCCGTGGGGTCGAAGGCGAGCATCGCGCCGAGCAACTGCACCAGCTCGGCCGGCACCTCGGAGAGATCGGGAAGGTCGCTCGGTTCGCTGATGCGCAGCAGCAGATTCCACGAATTGGTCGACGGATAGAGCCCACGCCCGGTCAGCGCGAAGACCAGCGTCGCCGCAAGTGCATAGACGTCGACCGCCGGAGTGAGGTTCCGCTCACCCTTGACCTGCTCGGGCGACATGTAGGCGGGAGTGCCGACCAGTGCGCCGGGCTCGGTCAGGTAATCATTTCGGTCGCTCAACACCGCCAACCCGAAGTCGATCAGCTTGGGACCATCGGGGCCGAGGATGATGTTCTGCGGCTTGAGGTCACGGTGCAGCAGCTTGACCTCGTGCACCTTGGCGAGGCCTTCGGCGAGCATCGCACCGGCCATCGCGGCCAGCGGCAGAGAGAGTGGCCCTCGGGCGTCGACGTGCTGGCGCAGCGTGGACCCGGGGACGTACTCCACGGCGAGCCAGGCCGGGTTCGCATAGGGGTCCGCGCCCTCCAGACGGGCCACCCGGGAGCCAAAGACCAGCTTGAGGCTGTCGACCTCGGCGGCGAACCGCTCACGCACCGTCGGCGCCTCGATCAGGTGCTGCTTGATGACCTTGACCGCGACCCGCTCGGCGGTCGGCGACACTGCGAAGAACACATCGCCCATACCGCCCGAGCCAAGCGGTCGGACCAACTCGTAGCCGCCGATTCTGCCCAGCGTCATTCGTCCCCCTCACGATGACACCCGCCCGAACTGCTCGTCCGCCCTGTCGGCTCGACGCCTCGGCGGACGCATGACCGTACAACGTTGAACTTTCTGCGAGGAAGCGTCCGAACGGCGGTTCCTGGTGAGCCTCGAATTCATACTTTGTTAGGCTCTGTGTATGAGTCGGCGAGTGACGATCTCCGTGCCTGATGACGTGGCTGAGCAGCTGGACGCGCTCCCGGCTCGTCAGGTTTCCGCGTATGTCACCGAAGCGCTGCGCCGCCGTCGGAAATCCGACGACATGCGGGCGGCCCTGCGAGCCGCCGGGCACAGCGAGCACCCGTACGACCCGGAGGGCGCGGTGCGACACCTCGCCTCCCGCCGGGTGACACCAGAGATGCGCGAGGCGGCGATTGCCCGGGTCGCAGAGCTGCTGGAACGCCCGGTCGAGGAGGTCCGCGCCGGCTTCGACCGGCCGAGTGCCGCGTGAGCGCACCGGTCTACGTGCTCGACACCGGTGCCCTGATGGCCTACGCCCAGGGTGTCGACGCTGTCGGTGAAGCGCTGGTGGCGGCTGCCGACGCTGACGAAACCGTTGCCACGCCCCTAGTCTGCCTCATTGAGGCATACAGTCAGCTCGACCACACCGAGCACGAATACCTGTCAATGCTGCGCCGCAACCCGGCCGTGCGGATCATCACACCTGCTCTGCACGTTGACCGGGCCGACGACTGTCCGATGATCGGGGGCATGGCCAGGCAGGCCGGCCGTCTCGGTGCCGGCAACGCGGCCTTCCTCGCGATCAGCAACGCCGCTGGCGTGATCACGTCTCGGGCCGATCAGTTGCGGAAGGTGCTCGGCGACGACTGGCCCATCGTCGAGGTCTGACCTGATCAACGGGACGCGGTGCCGACGCAGTTGAAGACTCAGCTCCCCAACCGTGCCTGTGACCAGAAAGCTTGTCAGCTGTTCCAGAACATGAGGTCGCGTGCCTGCCGCGAACAGGACGTCAGCTCCGGCACACCGCGCGGAGGGACGACGTAGTCACGCTCGCGGATGAGCGCGAGGAAGTCCTCTGGCACAGCGACCCGGTGACTCCGCACGTAGTAGGCAAGGTCCTTCCGCCAGAGCCAGTCACCGTCGGTCATGACGGTAGAGCCGTTCATCAGCTGCCGCGTCGCATCGAAGGCGTCGTTGGCGACGTCCATCACGTCGATGAGGACGTGTCCCGAGTCCAGGTAGGTGACCACCTGGGCGAGGTCGGGCAGCTCCTCGGCGGTGACGTTGTCGAAGATGCTCTCCTGCGGCTCGGCGGAGCGGATCGGCCCGAATTCGCGGAACATGCCCGCTGCCTTCAACTGACCGCCGTCCATCAACGCCCACCGTTCGGATAGAAGGTCTTCCACTCTCCGTCGCCCCGGATCATCGGGGTCTGCACCACCGGACCATACCTGTCGACACCGACGGCGTCGGTCGGTGCCATCACGGGCACCCCGAGGGCGTCGGCAACCCGCTGCGCCGCTGGTGGCAGGCCGGCTTCGGGGTCGACGGTGCCGCTGTGACAGGACACCAGCCGCACCGGGCCGCCGTCGTAGTGGGGGTTGGCGCGAATGGCGTCGGCGATCTGCTGCGGGTCGGTGAGGTTTGTCGGGTAGTCGGCACCATCAGCGCCGAGGAGGCCGGGCCGGAATAGGCCACTCGGTACGCCGTGCACGACCACGTCGTGGTGGCCGGGGATCGGCGCCACCGTGTCGAAGTTACGCATGGTGGCACCGTCGTAGCCAATGGCCGTGCTGTTCGGCCGGTGGTATACCGGATCCCCGGCAGGGAGGTTCGCATCCGGGGGTGGCGGCGCGTAGGGATGTGCCGAAGGGTCCTTCCAGTCCGAGCGACGTCCCATCGAATCCAGGTCTGCCTCGCCCCAGGTTTCAGGCTGCTGACCGGGTACGGCGCCGTTCGGCGGGCTGCCCGCCTCGGCGTGGGCGGACCGCCGTAACAGGCCATTCAGCTCGTCGATCAGGTCGTCCAAGCGTCGGAGCAGCGGAATCAGCCGACGCAGGCTGGTGATCAGGGCGCTGATCAGCTTGCCGATCCGCGCCGCCCACTTGGCCACCAGGCTGCTCACCTGGGAGATGACCAACGGAGTCGCGATGCCCAGCGTCGCACCGGCCTCGGCCAGCCAGAGCGGCAGCCTGACCGCAAGCACCGACACGAAGTCCGCGATCAGGTCCCGAACCAGTTCGCGGACAAACGCCACCAGCAGCCCGGCGCCCTCCACAAGCGAAGCGACGCCGCTGGCTGCCCGCGCGATGCCCTCCATCGCCCGTATCTGACCTGCCATAGACGCCTGGTAGGCACGCGCCGAGGCACCATCCCACTCGGCGAGCTGCGCGGAAACCCCCGCGTGCAGGTCCGAGAGCGCATCAGTGCTCTGCTTGGCGACGTTGCGCCACGTGGACGCGTAGGCGGCAATCTGGTCCGGGTCGCCGGCCAGCCAGTCCAGCGCGTCCGACAACGGTTTGACGTGTTCGAGCAACCAGCCGACGCCCCAACTGACAAGCGACCCAAGCGGGTCGAGCACGGTGGCCAGGGCGTCCATCGACGTGGCGACACCACCGATCGTCGAGTCGATCCAGCTGCCCGACTCGATTCCCGACACCGCGTCGGCGACGTCCTCCGCCAAGCCGAACCCGGTGTACCAGTGGGTCGAGTCGTGGCGTGCCGCCACCAGCGGGTTAGCCGCCATGTCTGTCACAGCGGCAGATCCAACCGGCCACCACTGTGGTTGATTCGCCGGGCGCTCGCCGCGTCGGTCGCTTCGGTCGCGGCCGCAGCCGCTCGCAGATTCGCCGCCGCGTCACGCAGCGCCACAGCGGACTCTCCCAACGCGGTCACCACCCGGTCCGCCACGGGGTCGATCAGACGAGGCAGGAACCCACAGATCTGCCCGTACGCCTCCGCGCCCAGCTGCACGTATGCCGCCGCCCCACGGGCGGTCTCCATCTTGTCGGCGGCATCGTCGACAGTCGCGGCGTGCCGAATCACCGCCGCCACCGACATGTGCAGCTCCGTGTCACCGGCCACGTCTGGCGTCCCGGTCCCACTGATCGTGCCGCTCGTCGGAGGGCCCGGGGAAGCGCCTGGCAAAGGTGTCGGTGACCGCCCGCCCGGTCTCCGAGTCGATGCCCACTGTGTCGTGCACCGCAGCAATCACCTGCTCGGTCAGCCCGGCCTGCGCACGGGCGACGGTGGCCATGATGATGCTGGCGAGTTCGGAGCCGCGCAGCCGCTGAACGCGGTCGTCCATGCGGAGGTCCGTTAGCGCCCCAGAGGCGGCGACCGTCACGCGGACTGCACCGTCCGCACCGGCTGCCGATGCCGCCAGGGCCGCGACCCGCTCCGACAAGTCGGCGGCAGCCTGAGCGCGTGTCGACAGCTCGGCTGTCCAGGAATGCAGCATCTCCTGGGCCGCGTCCGGATCTTGCCCAAGCACTCGACAACCTCCCCGTACGCACCTCGGCTCCCGCTCCGGACCTCCACTGTGCACCACGATCGCAATCGATGATGTCCCGCAGCCGTCACGCACAGACCCGGAGGGGGATCGACCAGGGCCCGTCGACGACTGAGCGCGCCGGGATGACCACCAGGTGAGTAGCGACCAGGCGTCGCCTCAGCCGATGTCGGCGTCTGGCCGCAGGGCCCCCCGCGCCAAGCCGTCAGCAGTCAGTTGCGCCAGCTCCGCCCCGAGCGAGGCCGCCCGGCGGATCGCTGACTCGAAAGCCTCAAGGCGCCGAAACGCATCGCCATGAATCCGCTGCTCGTCCAGCGCCAACCGCCGCACCTGTGCCCGTCGGATATCGAATCGCATCGTTCCCGACAGGCTCGACGACTGCTTCTCGTTCGCCGACGTGCGCAGCTGCCCCGCCAGAAACCACGGATCCAGCGCGGACGGGTTGGGTCGCAACAGGTAGAGGTTGCGCCCCAACAACGCCCCCTCTTCGGTGATCACCCGCGGGATGAGCTGCCGCGCGATCACCGGCACCACCACGTCCCCCACCGCGAGGGGGATTTCCTGCCCGAACCGGTCGTCGACCCGCCCGGACGCCTCCACCCCGGCGAGCACGTCCTGCACGGTGAGCACCGGTGGTCCGTCGGGTGCGGGTGCGGAGGTGCCGGCGCGGACCGGCCCGATCAGTTGCAGCGCCCCGGTCTTCGCCAACTCTCCCACGGTGAGGAAGAGGTTGTCCGGCCCGTCGGACGCGGGCGTGACCTGGGGCAGCAGCGCCGGCAGCTCGCCGACGATGGCGGCCAGTCGTTCTCTGGTGCGTACCAGATGCTCGCCTGATGCCTCGCCCACGACGGCGGGTTGCCGGCGCGCGGGGGTGAGGTCGACCTCCTCGTCGAGCAGTTCGATGACCGGGACCGCCCGGGCGAACCCTGCCTCCTCGACGTCGCCGTCGGGGGCGGTGGCGAAGGCCCGCCAGGCGGCCAGCACGCGCGGCGCGGTGTTGGCCAAATCGCCGCCGGCGGCGTCGATCAGCAGCGCCCGCGCCGGTGGCGGCGCGTCCGTTGCGGCGCGTCGCAGCACCCACAGATGCAGGGGTACGCCGTGCGGTGCCGCCACCCCCGGCGGAAGCGCGATGACGGCGCGCAGGTGGCCACGGCGCAGTAGTTCGCCGCGGATCCGTTTGCCGGCGCGGCGGCTGGCGACGGTGGGTGGCATCAGGAGGACGGCGTGCCCGCCGACCCGGAGGTGGGCGAGGGCGTGCTGTGCCCAGGCCAGCTCGGGTTCGGTGCGGGGTGTGGTGCCGACGATCCACCGGGGGTCGTGGCCGAGTTCCTCGTCGCCCCAGTTGGTGGCGCCGAATGGTGGGTGGCAGACGACGGTGTCGACGGCACGGCCGGCGAAGGCGTCGGCGCGCAGTGAGTCACCGGTGCTGACCTCCCCCGGTACGTCGTGCAGGGCCAGCCACAGTCCGGCGAGTTTGGCGAGGTCGTCGTCGAGTTCCTGGCCGTAGACGGAGGTGCTGCCCGCGCGCACGGCGGCCCGCAGGATGGCGCCGGAGCCGGCGGCCGGGTCGAGCACTGAGCCGCCGCCGACGGTGGCGAGCCCGATCATCAGGTCGGCGAGGTCGTCGGGGGTGGCGAAGGGACGGCCGGGCCCCGGGGCGGAGAACCGTTGCCACAGCTCGTCGAACGCGCCCTGCGCGCCCAGCTCGTCGGCGAGGGCGTCGATGTCGGGCAGCAGTGGTGCGAGTTGTGCGTCGGGGTGGCCGCTGCGGGAGCCGCGCTGTCGGGCCAGCAGGAAAGCGCCGACGGTGGCGAGGCCGCCGGCCGGGGAGTCGCTGGCTGCGGCGAGGTGTCGCCAGAGCCGGTCGGCGGTGGCGAGCTCGGGGAGCTTGCCCTGGGTGCGTAACCACTGCTCGACCTGGATCAGGTCGAACTCGGGGCTCGCCGTCGTCCCGCCCACCGGGGCGGGGAAGTCGGGGTGCCGTTTACGCCAGTTGCTGACCGCAGCGCGACCGACGCCGGCGAGCCGGGCGATCTCCGCTGCCGTGATGGTCGGGTTCTCCTGCACGCCGAAAGTCTCGCACACCTGTCAAGCACGAAATTGTCTGTTGACAGTGTTGTCGGACGATGCTCTTATTGACCCCGCCACGTTCACATCAGGAGGACAACGATGCGCAAGACCACCGCTCTCGCTCTGCTCGCCACCGGCCTCATCGCCCTGGGCTGCGGCTCCGGTGCCGCCGACAAGGCCAGCGACTCCAGCGGCGACAACAAGGCGAGCAACGCCAGCGGCGACGAAGCCGGCGCCAAGGCCGAGGACAAGCCGAAGACCGCCACGATCGGGCAGCCGGCCCGGGACGGGAAGTTCGAGTTCACTGTCAAGTCGTCCAAGTGCGGCGTAGCCAAGATCGGCAGCGACATGCTCGGCCAGAAGGCTCAGGGCCAGTTCTGCCTGGTCACGCTCAACGTGAAGAACATCGGCAAGGAAGCGCAGATGTTCGACGGCAGCAGCCAGAAGGCGTACGCGGCCGACGGCACCGAGTACTCCGCCGACTCCGGTGCGGCGATCTACGCGAACAAGAACGCCGAGACGTTCCTCAACGACATCAACCCCGGCAACCAGGTGACCGGTGTCGTCGTCTTCGACATCCCGAAGAACGTCAAGCTCGCCAAGCTCGAGCTGCACGACTCGATGTTCTCCGGCGGCGTCGACGTCGCCCTGAGCTGACCGTTCGCGCCGAGGGCGGGACCCGCGAAGCCCGCCCTCGACGCACCCCTCCCCGCACCACCGCCACCCCGATTCTCAACGCGAGGAGATCGACGTGCGCCGTGCGAGCCAGCCGACCACGACCAGACCGACCAACCGCCGTGTCGTCCGCAAGGACGTCACCCGTCCGCCCTACGACGTACCCACCCTCTTCGACCTCGATCTGCCCGAGAGGCCGGAGGGCACGTATCTGACGTCGGTCTACCAGCTTGAGCGGGTGGCGCCGACTGTCGAGGGTCTGCACGACGCGGTGAACCACCGCTACGTGCGAAAGCACGACTTCCTGGTCGAGGAGCGCCGGGTGGCCGGTGCACCGGCGCTGCTGGTGCACGGGACGGTGCCGCGTTCGCGCGCCGACTGGTGCGATGTGCTGGCCTCGGTGACCGGGGAGACGATCGACCTGGGGTTCAGCAGCGGCGGTGCCGCTCTGCTCGTCGCGGTCGACGACCACGTTTACGCGCTCGCCTACGGCACCGTCGGCCGTCACATGGTCGATCTGGACCTGGCCAACTCCGGCTTCGGGATCGGCTTCGCCGTGCGGTCGCTCGCCCCGGACGAGATCAAGCAGGTACGCCGGCGGGTGTTCGGCACCACCGGCCGCGTCGACCGCAACATGGTCCCGGGCGGTCAGCACATCAGGATGTACGGCATCGACAAGTGGGGCGAGATCGTCGGCCAGGTCTGCGGGCGGACATTCAACCGGAACCTGACCGTCTGCCGGTCCACGGGTAAGGCCACCCCGGTCGAGGGCAGCGACACCTTGCGCATCCATCTCGGTGTCGAGCCCGCGAGCCTGCTCGCCGACCTGCGGGAGATCGACCGGGTCTGCAAGCAGGAAGCACCCTTCGCTGACCTGGAGTTCATCACCCAGATCCGACCGGTGCCTGCCCGGGATCCCCGGCTGTCGAAGGTGGAGGAGGAGCTGGACCGGCTGCTCCGGTTGCCGGATCCGGTGGAGGTCGGGCTGGCCGTACCGGGCCGGGTCTTCGGCGAGATCGAGCGGATCCAGTCGTACAAGCTTCGGGTGCCGAAGTCCGGCCTCGCTCCGGCGCGGCTGCCGGAGCTCACGCTGGCAGACGTGCTCGCGCAGACCGAGGGTGTGCCGGACGGCGAGCGGTGGGCGTCGCTCTGCAGTGGGCGCGTGACCGTCTACGCGGACACGGCCGGCGAGGAGGAGATCGGCTCGACTGCCGCGTCCCGCTGGATCACCGCGCAGCTCGCGCACGGTGAGAGTCAACTCCTGCTGCACGAGGGCGGCTGGTACGAGATCGGCGACCGGCATCGGGAGTTCCTCAGTGCCGAGATCGCACAGATCCTGACCGGCCCGGCCAGCTTCGCACTCCCGGCCTGGACCGCCGACCTGACGGACGAGGAGGCGTACAACATCCGCGCCGCGGAGGTCTGCGGACTGACTCTGCTGGACCGGAAGCTGCTGCGGACGAAGCAGCACCCTCACCGTATCGAGGCCTGCGACCTGCTTGGGCCCGGTGGCGAGCTGATCCACGTCAAGCGCGCCAAGGGCAGCTCGGCCTTGAGTCACCTCTTCGCGCAGGGCGCGGTGTCGGTCGACGCACTGCGGTACGAGGCTGACGCCCGCAACGCGCTCGTCGAGATGGTCGAGCGGCAACCGTCTGGACGGGTCATCGATCTGAACTTCCAGCCCCGCAAGGTCATCTACGCGATCGCCCTCGGCTCCGGCAAGCCGCTCACCGTCGACTCGCTCTTCACCTTCGCCCAAGTCGCGCTCTACCGGGCCATGAAATCCCTGCGCAACGAAGGCGTCGAGGTCGAGGTCATCGGTATCCCGTCCACCTGATCCGTTCACGACATCAGCTCCACAGCTTCCCGCTCAACTGAGGAGAACCCAATGACCGAACCTCACCACCAGCCGGACCCACCCGCCGAGACCCCGGCTCAGACGGAGACCGTGGGCGCAACGAGCCCGCAGCCCATCATCCGCCAACGATCCCGACTCCGGTGGGTCATCGCCGGCGCTGCCGTTCTGGTGCTGCTGCTCTGCTTCGGCGGCTGCGGCGCGCTGGTGGCCACCAGGAACGATGAGGAGTCGCCCGACCAGGGGAAGCCTGCCCCCACCGCCGCTTCCCAGTCGCGGACCGGCACGTCCGCCCCCACCAGCGCCGCCGCACCGACCACCGCGCCCGCGACGACGGCACCGCCCGCACCCGTCTACGACACGCCGACGAAGGGCGACTTCACGCTCAAGGTCAAGACGCTGCGGAAGCAGTGTTTCGGCAGCGCTGGCTGCAACATCACCTACCGGATCGACGTCACCTACGTCGGCGACGGCCTCGACCCGTCCAGCACCTATGAGGTGACGTACGAGGTCAAGGGCGCCGAGGACCCGATCATCAACACCTTCGAAGTGACCGGCGACTCCGCCTCCGTCCAACAGGAGGAGACGGCCAGCACGAAACGCTCCGGCGACAAGCTGACCGCCGTCGCGACCGACGTGTCGGAGCTGTGAGACCCCAATGAGCCTGTCCCCGTCACAAGACGTCAGGAGACGTCGTGCGTCCCGATGAGTTCCTCCGCGCCCTGACCCAGCTCCCCCCGACCCTGCACGACCGCGTCCTCATCCTTCGCCCCTACACCCGTACCACCGGTTGCGACGCCTGCCGGAGCATCGGTGATGCCGTCCACCTCGCCCTCACCGCCGCCCACTACGACGAGCTGAACTCCGCGGGCGAGCTGCTCGACACCGCCGAACGCCTCGCCGCCGAGCACACCGAGCACACCGGGCACACGCCGCCGCGCCCGGACCAGCAGCGCGGGCGCGGCCGGGTACTGCGCTGGGCGCAGGCGTCCGGTCCGCTGGTGGCGGCGACCGACGCCAGCTGGAAGGGCCGCGACGGTGGCATCGGGTACGTGGTCAGCGACGGTCACTACGGTCTGCTCGGGCGGGGCACCGGCCGACTCGACCCGACCGGTCGATCCCGGGTGCTCGTCGACGAACTCCGCGCTGTCGACTATCTCCTCGCCGACTATGACGAGGTGTCGGCGGGTCTGACCGTGCTGCTGGACAGCCTGACGGCCGTGCGGTACCTGCACCGCTGGCAGGCCGGCGAGATTGACGCGATGCCGGGCGGCTACAGCCTGCGGCAGCGCCGCTGGTCCGACAAACCGACACTGGTCCGGCTCGCCGAGCAGGTGGCCGACCGTCCCGACCTGACGTTCGCGCACGTCAAGGGGCACAGCGGCCACGCCCTCAACGAGGCCGCCGACGGTCTGTCGCACATGGCCCGCCGCCGGCGGGAGGAGTCCTTCGACCTGCGTCCTCGGGCGCACGCACTTGTCGACGCGTTCCTGCGCGACTGGCACACGAACGTCACGCTCTGACCGCTCGTCAAGCTGTCCGGAGCGAAGGCCGCCGACGTTGAGCCACTGATTCGTTTACGACATCAGCTCCACAGCGCCCGACGACCACCACCGCCCGCCGCAGCCGGGCCGACAGCAGCCCTCACTTCCACCGCTCACCCGGGCGGGCCGACGGACCCGTCGGCCCGCGGACACCACACGCCTGGAGACGACAATGGCTCAGCCCTCGCCGCCCACCACACCCCTGATCGAGCTGATCTTCGACCGGCTGGCCGCCGCCGGCGGTGTTCCGACCGAGACCGCCGAGCTGCGCAAGCTCGCCGCCGGCACGCAGAGCCAGCTCTTCGCGATCCTCGGCCTCGACGCGCTCACCGACGCCCGAGGGGTTCCTGCGGCAGCGCGACACCGGTTGGCGGGCCGCGGCGGCCGACGTGCGCGAATGGGTGGCCGCCGCCGACAACGGCACCGCGCTGGGCGTGATGAGTCAGGGCGAGCTGGTCAGCGTGACAGGTCCGATCGCTTATGGTGAGGAATCGGACGCCCGGTGGGCGGGTGTCCGGTCCGGGCCGTGGGATTCACGTTGTTCAGTCGGAGGGTGGATCGATGACCGAGAACGCCCGCGACGCCGACGACTGCTGAGATGGACTGGGCCGGATGGGCGTTGTTCGGATTGATCGCCACCGCGGCGCTCACCGCGGCGATGATCACCGCCCAGCTGGTTGGTCTCACCCGGCTCGACCTTCCCCTGGTGCTCGGAACCTTCGTCAGCGAGGACCCCGATCGGGCCCGGGTCGTCGGGTTCTTCCTGCACCTCTGCGCCGGTCAGGGTTTCGCTCTCGGCTACGCGGCCACGTTCGCGCTGTTGGACCGCGCCACCTGGTGGATCGGGGCGCTGCTCGGGGTTGTGCACGTCGGGATCGCGTTGACGGTGATTCTGCCGCTGCTTCCTGGGGTGCACCCGCGGATGGCCTCGCAACGGGCGGGGCCGGCCAGCACTGCGGTGTTGGAGCCGCCCGGCTTGTTCGCCGTCAACTACGGCATTCAGACCCCCGTGGTCACGGCTGTCGTGCACGTCGTCTACGGGGCCGTTCTCGGGTTGCTCCTGCAGGCCCGGTGACCGGCCGCTCGGCGGGGAGCGATTTCCATGACTGACGGGCCGCCGATCAGTGACTACGGGCTGCTGGGCGACACGCGTACCGCCGCCCTGGTGGCGAGTGACGGCGCGATGGACTGGCTCTGCGTCCCGCGCTTCGACGGTGATCCCCTGTTCGGCCGACTGGTCGGGGGCCCGGACGCCGGAACGTTCCGGGTCGGGCCGGCCGGGCCGGCCACTGTCGTCGATCGACGGTACCTGCCGCACACCGCCACCCTGGAGACCACCTGGGCGGCGGCCGGCGGCCGGCTCCGCCTGACCGAGGCGATGGTGGCCGAGGTCAGCGGTCGCCTGCTGCCCACGACGCTGATCGTGCGACGGTTGTCGGCCGAGCGGGCGGCTGTCGACGCGATGGTGGAGTTCGATCCACGTCTCGGCGCGCGGCACCGCCGGCCCCGAACGCAGCACCGGCGCCAGGGCCTGGTGTGTGAGTGGGGCTCGCTTGCGGTCGCGCTGGGCAGCACGCCCGCGTTGACCATCGAGCCGGGTCGGCCCACCTCGGTCACGGTCCGGCCGGGTCGCCCGGTCACGCTGGTGCTGGCCGTGGCCCACCGCGAACCGCTGATCCACGTCGAGCCGACCACCGCCTGGGACCTGCTCGTCGAGGACGAGGCCCGGTGGCGATCCTGGACGGCGGAGATCGACGAGCGGCTGCCGTTCCGGGAGCACGTCGTACGAAGCCTGCTCACCTTGCGGCTGTTGACGTACTCGCCCTGCAAAGCGCCGGTGGCCGCACCGACCACGTCACTGCCCGAGGATCCCGGCGGGGGACGCAACTGGGACTACCGCTATGTCTGGCCCCGGGACGCCAGCATCGGCGTCAGCGCCTTCCTCAGCGTCGGCAAGACCGACGAGGCCCGTGGTTTCCTCGCGTGGCTGTTGCACGCCAGCCGGTTGCAGCGGCCACGCCTGCCGGCGCTGCTCACCCTGCACGGCAGGCAGGTGCCGGCGGAACGCGAACTGTCCGGCTGGCCCGGCTACCTCGACAGCGTCCCGGTGCGGGTGGGCAACGGTGCCGCAGGTCAGCACCAGCTCGACGGGTACGGCTGGGTGATCGACGCCGCCTGGGCGTTCGTTCAGGCCGGACACCGCCTCTACGCGGAGACGTGGCGGGCGGTGCGTGGCTTCGCCGACGTGGTCGCCGACCGGTGGCAGGAGCCCGACGCCGGTATCTGGGAGGTACGCGAGCCCGCCCAACACGTCCACTCCAAGCTCATGGGCTGGCTCGCCCTGGACCGCGCCCTGGCCATCGCCGACACGCACCACCTGCCGGAGCGTCAACGTCGACGCTGGCAGAACGCCCGTGCCGCCATCGCCGCCGAGGTCCGCACGCACGGCTTCGACCCGCCGGTGGGCAGCTACGTCCGCACCTATGGCTCCCCGGATCTCGACGCGGCGCTGCTCGTGCTGCCGCTGCTGGGGATGGACCGCACCGATTCATTCCGGGTACGCGACACCGTCGACGCCATCCGGGACCGGTTGTCCGCCGGTGGTCCCCTGCTCTACCGCTACCCGCCCGGACGGGACGGCCTGCCCGGCACCGAGGGTGCGTTCCTGCCCTGCTCGTTCTGGCTCGTGCAGGCCCTCGCCCGCACCGGGCGTCGTCGCGAGGCCGTCGAGCTGTTCCAGGCCATTGTCGATTACGCCAGCCCACTCGGCCTGTACGCCGAGGAGGTGGATCCCGCGACGGGTGCCCACCTCGGCAACTATCCGCAGACGCTCACCCACGCGGCGCTCATCCAGGCCGTACTCGCCATCCGGGACGCCCCCACCGGCTGAGCCGCACGGGCGGCGGACACGGTCTGCGCGACGGTTCGCGCGGGTAGGGTTCTGATCATGACGATTCCCCATCTGACGGCTGCCGACGGCACCACTCTGCCGGCGATCGGGCTCGGCACGTACAAGCTGAACGGCTCGGCGGGCGTCGACGCGATCGGGCACGCGATCCGGGCTGGTTACCGGTTGCTCGACTCGGCGGTGAACTACGAGAACGAGGGCGCTGTCGGTCGGGCCGTCCGTTCTGCGGGAGACGTGCGGGACGAGGTGATCGTCACGTCGAAGCTGCCGGGGCGGCACCACAGCTACGACGAGGCGCTGACCACCATCGAGGAGAGTGTGTTCCGGACCGGCCTCGACCGGGTCGACCTGTACCTGATCCACTGGCCGAACCCCAAGCAGGACCTGTACGTGCAGGCGTGGCGGGCGCTGATCGAGGCACGCGAGCGTGGTCTGGTGCGGCACATCGGGCTGTCCAACTTCCTGCCGGAGCACATCGACCGGCTGGTGGCCGAGACCGGGGTCGCCCCGGTGGTCAACCAGATCGAGGTGCACCCGCACTTCCCGCAGCGGGAGGCGCTCGACTACCACCGGGAGCACGGCATCCTGGTGCAGGGGTGGAGCCCGCTCGGCCACGGCAACGACCTGCAACAGCACCCGGTGATCGCGGAGATCGCGAAAGCCCACGGCGTCAGCCCGGCGCAGACCATCCTGGCCTGGCACGTGGCCCGCCAGGTGATTCCGCTACCCAAGGCCGCCTCGCCGCAGCGGCAGGCGGAGAACCTGGACGTCTTCGGCATCACGCTCACCGACGCGCAGGTCGAGGCCATCACCGCGCTGGGCCGCCCGGACGGGCGGCTGGCAGATCAGGACCCGGCGGTGTACGAGGAGTTCTGACCGACCCTCCGCACCGGACTGTCAGGGGGTCGGGAGAGCATGGGTCGTGCTCGACGGACTCGACGACATCGACTGGGCGCGGCTGGGCCACGCCTACGGGGCGGCCGACGACGTGCCCGGCCAGCTGCGCGCCCTGGTCTCCCCCGATCCGGCCACCCGGGACGAGGCCCTGGGTGACCTCTACACCAACGTCTTCCACCAGGGCGGCCGGTTCGAGGCGAGCGCGTACGCGGTGCCGTTCCTGCTGGAGATGCTCGCCGACCCGGCCACCCCGGAGCCGGCGGCGGTGCTCGGGCTGGTGAGCGCCCTGGCCGTCGGGTACGACGAGGGCGTGCTGCCGGAGGGCTTCCCGGTGGCCGAGTACCGGCGGGCCGCCGAGGGTGGCCGGGAGTTGCTCGCCGCGAAGCCGCCGCCGTGGACCGGCCCCGACGAGTCCGAGAAGGAGTACGTCGAGTACGCCTACGTCGAGTCGCTGTCCGCGGCGGATCAGGGCCGACTGTGGGCGTACGTCGAGCTGGCGACCTATGACGCGGTGCGCGCCGGGGTTCCCCTGTTCCGCACTCTGCTGGGGCACTCCGACCCGGAGGTGCGCACGGGCGCGGCGTACACCCTCGCCTGGTTTCCGGAGGAGGCCGACGGCAGTGTGCCAGCGCTGGCCGGCGCGGTCGACGCCGCTGCCGGCCCGGGCGTCGCGTCGACGCCCGGTGAGGTGGCCACCATGCTGGTGGCGTCGGGGCTGCTGGGTGCCGCGCCGGACGTTCGGTGGTTGACCGATCCGCGCCCGGTGGTCCGCTGTGCCGCAGCGATCGGTCGGGTCCGCGTCCTCGGCGCGGCGGCCGACCCGGCGACGGCCGACGAGTTGTTGGGCTGGGCGTCGACGCCGTCCGACGACGCCGACAGCGGGCCGGTCGAGGGCGAGTGGGTGCCGTTCCTCGACGGTGATCTTGCCGGCTACGCGGCGCTCGCGGTGCGGCAGCTCGGGCCGCGGCACGCGGACCGCGCCTTCGAGGCGCTGCTCGCCCGGCTGCCCACCGTCAGTGGTGAGCGGTCGTTGACGGTGCTGGGTGTGGCTCTGCGCCTCGCGTTTCCGGACGGCCCCGCGGCGGCAGAAACGCCGGTCGCGGCGCTGCTGCCCCGGCAGCGGCGGCTCGCCGAGGTTTTGGGCGCGTCGACAGAGCCGTGGTTGATCGACGGTCAGAATTTCGGCAACGTGTCAATGCTCGTCGGTGAGTACGGCCTGCCGGGCAGCCGCGAGGCGATGTTGGCGTACCTCGACGAGGTTCCGTAGGCCGCCGGTGTCGCGTCACCCGGGCAGGACCACGCCCCGGGTGACGCGACACCACGCGCCCTAGACCAGCCCGCCGAGGGCCGGGTCGCTGATGCTGTCCTTGCCGTTCTCGACGTGGCCCGCGTACCGGTAGGCGAAGGCGGCGTCGCCCGCGACGCTGACTGTCAGGTCGTACCAGCCGTGGGTGCGGGAGAGCTGCCAGTGCGCGCGTTCCGTCTGACCCGGGCGCAGCGACAGCGTGACGGGCCGGGAGTTGTACCGGCCCGTGACCGTCACCTCGACCCGCTTCGATCCGGGGTTCCGGAGCGTGAGGACCACCTTGTCGTTGCGCTCCTCGTAGGAGGGGGTGATGTCGAGGTGGGCTGGGCCGCCGGTGAATCGGCGGTGGAAGCCGTTCGGGCCGTGCACCGACAGGTCGTAGGAGGACCCGATCGTCCAGGTGTCGGTCAGGTGCTTGCCCGGCTCGACGGTGTAGCTGCGCGGTGCGTCCGCGCTGCCGGCCTGGCGGACCTGGAAGACCGCGGCGGCCCCGCCGGCGTTGCGGAAGTCGATGCGCAGCGAGTCGCCGTCGACCCGGGCGTCGGCGTGCAGGGTGTACGGGATGGGCCGCGCCGGGCGTACCCCGTGTTCCTGCTTGGGCAGGCGCTGGTCGACCGGCGGCACCGGCACCTGGTCGGGGTGCCGGATGAGGTCCTCGGGCTTGAAGTCGTCGGTGTCGGGCAGCCGGACCTCTCGCGAGCGGTTCGGGTGCCGGAAGTCGAAGGCGCTGGTCAGGTCGCCGACGACGGCCCGCCGCCACGGCGTGATGTTCTTCTCGATCAGGTCCGGACGGCCGTCGGCGAACCGCGCCTCCAGGAACTTGATCAGCGAGGTGTGGTCGAAGACCTGCGAGTTCACGTAGCCGCCGCGCGTCCACGGCGAGACGATGACCATGGGAACCCGGATGCCGAGGCCGTAGGGTCCGGCCGGGTGGTCGGCGTCGCCGGGGAAGATCTCGTTGGTGGTCGGCACCGTCGACTGGCCGTGCTCGCGGCTCTGCGGGGGCGTCGGCGGGACCACGTGGTCGAAGAAGCCGCCCTCCTCGTCGTAGGTGATGAAGAGCGCCATCTTGCTCCACACCTCGGGGTTCGCCGCGAGGATGTCGATGACCTGCGAGATGTACCAGGCGCCGAACGCCGGCCCCCAGTTCGGGTGCTCGCTGTATGCCTCGGGTGCGGTGATCCAGGAGACCTCCGGCAGGCGTCCCGCCTCGACGTCGGCGCGGAAGTCGGCCAGCAGCGCCTCCGGGTCCCGGCCCTGGGTCCTGATCTCGGTACCGGTCTTCGCCCTGTCCGCCAGCGGCGTGCCGGGCTGCGCGTCCTGGTACGTGTGGAAGTAGAGCAGCGAGTTGTCGCCGTAGTTGCCGATGTACGGGTCGTTCGTCCACCCCCACGAGCCGGCGGCGTTGAGGCCGGTGCCGACGTCCTGGTAGATCTTCCAGGAGATGCCGTTGCGCTCCAGCCGCTCCGGGTAGGTCGACCAGTCGTAGCCGGCCTCCGCGTTGGTGATGACCGGGCCGCCGCCCTTGCCGTCGTTGCCGACCCAGCCGCTCCACAGGTGGTAGCGGTTCGGGTCGGTCGGGCCCATCAGCGAGCAGTGGTAGCTGTCGCAGACGGTGAACGCGTCGGCGAGCGCGTAGTGGTACGGCAGGTCCTGGCGGTTGTGGTAGGTCATCGCCGTGACGCCCTTGTTCGGCACCCACCCGTCGAAGCGGCCGTCGTTCCAGGCGGCGTGCCCGTCGTTCCAGCCGTGCGGCGGGTCCGGCAGGAAGGTCTGGCCGAGGTCCTGCACCTCGGGGCGGAACGGCAGCAGCTCGCCGGACCCGTTGGGCTGGTGCCACACGTCCTTACCGGAGGGCAGTGTCGCCGGATGCGGATCACCGAAGCCGCGTACGCCCCGCATGGTGCCGAAGTAGTGGTCGAAGGAGCGGTTCTCCTGCATCAGGATGATGACGTGCTCGACGTCCTTGATCGTGCCGGTCCGGTTGTTCGCCGGGATGGCGAGTGCCTTGCTGAGGTCCAGCGGGAGCGCCGCGCCGATCGCGGGGACACCCATCGCCTTGAGGAAGGTACGCCGATCTACCGTGCCCATAACTCCGCCTTTGTGCGACCTGGTCGAGAAACTGGCGACCGGACGCTATCGAGGCCGGGTTGACGGCAGATGACCATAATTGGGCCGGACGGGAGCCCTCCGACGTACCGTGAGATCGTGCCGACGAGAGACGTACTCACCAAGGCTGACCTCGCCGAACTGCGCCGCTCGGCGCTCGGGACGGCCGACCCGCTCGGTGTCGCCGCGGACGTCGCCGAGGCGGCCGAGCAGGGTCGGCTTGCGGATCCGGACGACGCCGGGGACGCGCTGACCCTGGCCGCCGAGATCGCCGAGATCCGGGCGCGGCCCGAGGCCGCCCTGCGGTACGCCGAGCAGGCGCTGGCGGCGTACCCGTCCGGGGACGACCCGCGTGCCGGGTTCGCCCGGGCGCTGCGGGCCCGGGCCCTGTTCCGGGCCGGCGGTCGCGACGACGAGGCGATGGCGGAGTTGACAGCGCTGCGCCCGTTGCTGCTCGGGCAGCCCGACGCCCCCGCCTACGTGAGCGCCGCGCTGGACGCGGGTGGTCGTTCGGCGACCGCCGAGACCTGGCTGAGCGAGGCGGTCGACACCCTGCTGGGCGAGCGCGCGAACGCGGCCGACAAGCCGGCGCAGGCGATCACCGCTGTCGACCCGGTGGCGGAACTCGGTCCGCCGGACGCGCCGGGGGTGCTCTTCCTCCTCCTGCAACAGCGGCACCGGGTACGCCGGAATCTGAACCTCCCACACGATCGGCAGGACGATCTGGCGGACCGGCTGGAGGCCCAACTGGTGCGCCGGGCCGGAGAGCGCCGGGACGCCGGAACGGACCTGCTCTTCTGGCCGCGCGCCGAGTTGGATCGGCTGCTCGCCGAGCACCCCGCACTGACCGAGGTGTACGGGCCGGACTGGGACGCGCACCGCGGCCGGCTGGAGAAGGAGCTGGTCCGGCTCCGGGAAGCCGGTCAGGCCGGGCTTGGCGTGTTCCGCGCCAGCGTGGACGGGCTGCACGCGGTCGCCGGTAGACGGGACGGCGACCCGACCGACGCGGCGGTCCGGGCGGGCTACGCGGCCGAGGTGCAGGCCCGTCCGAGCGCGCGGATCCCCTGGCCGCCGGAGCGCAACGACGCCTGCTGGTGCGGCTCGGGCCTCAAGTACAAGAAGGACTGCCTGCCGCGCTCCCGGTAGCCGGGGGGCGTCGGCGGCGTCCCGGTTGCGACATAATCCGTCAGTGCTGAACGGGAAACGGCGGGGAATCTTCGGCGGCGTCCTGCTGCTGGTGGTGGCGTTGGTCGGTGCCGGTCTGTGGCGCTATGTGCACAGTCGGGACGACCCGATCCACGGCAGTGCTGTGGTCGACGCCGCGAAGAAGGTGGACCGGGTCCAGGCCCGATTCGTTGCCGACCACCTCTACCAGGCCGACAAGTACGTGCACTCGGCGAACCAGGACCCCGACGTCGCGGTTCTCAAGGTCTCCGGTGAGACGCACTGGCAGACCGGCGTGACGTTGGTGCTGCGGGTGGCGGGGCACGGGGTGGAGATCGGCGCGGACGGCTCGGTGATCGACGAACGGGACGAGGCGATCTGCTTTCGTCTTCAGCTCGGCCCGCGCGACGACAGCCGCGACGACGACATCGAGTGCCCGCCGAACGATCCCCTCCAGGTTGCCCAGGACCCGTCGCTCGACGGGGTCGACGACCGGTTGAAGAACGCTCTGGAGGCCGTCGACCCAGACGGGACGGCGGTTCGTACGGCGATCGACGACCTGAAGCTGGATCCGGCCATCGTGGTGGACGTGAGCGCAGAGGACGGCCGGGTCGGCGTGGCCCTGCGGGCGGCGCAGTACGACTGCCTGCTGGCCCGGGTCACCGGAAACGGTGCGGAGCTGTGGCGGCCGGCGCACACCCAGTTGGCCCCGGGCGAGCTGCCGTGCGCCGCGCGGGTCGCCCTGAGCAGCAATTTCGGTAAGGGCCTCAGGTGAATCCCGCTTTCCCCGGAGCCCGTTGATGCAAGCCGGGTCGGCCCGTCGCGTGACGGCGTCAACCGTGGCGGCGCTGCTGGCGGCGCTCTGCGTACCCCTGGTCGTGCATCTGGAGCGGGCACGGCACGACCCGGCCCCGGCGCTGGTTCGGGCCCAGGACCCCGGGCCGGCGGCGGGTCGGGACCAACAGCACTTCGCGGTCACCTGGGCCGCCAGCGCCGAGCGGCTGGGTGCCGGGCCGGCCGAGGGCAGCTACCGGCTCGTCGTCCGGACCAGCGTCGGCGGGGACGCCCTGCGGATCCGGCTGACGAACGCGTTCGGCGAGCACCCGGTCACCTTCGCCAGCGCCTACGCGGGGTTGCGGCGGCAGGGTGCGGAGCTGGTCGCGGGCAGCAACCGGCGGCTGACGTTCGGCGGTCAGCCCTCGGTCACCGTCGCGGCGGGCGAGATGATCCTGAGCGACCCGCTGACCGGCGAGCTGGCCCCGGAGAGCGACCTCGTCGTCAGTCTCCACGTCATCGGCGCGCTGGGCATGCGCAGCGGGCACGTCGAGGCCCTGCAGACGTCGTACGCCAGCGCGGGTGACCATGCCGCCGAGGAGGCGGCGACCAACTGGACCGCGACGGTGAAGTCCTGGTACTGGTTGGACGCCGTCAGTGTGCGGACGTCCACGGCGGTCAGCTCGGTGGTCGTCCTCGGCGACTCCATCGCCGACGGGTTGAACTCCGGCAGGGACACCAACCGCCGCTGGCCCGACTACCTGGCCCGGCGGCTGCGGGCCGCGCCCGACAGCCCGGTGCGGGGCGTGGCGAATGAGGGCATCTCCGGTAACAAGGTGCTCGCCGGCGGTGCCGGGCCGGCCGCGCTGCGCCGGTTCGACCGCGACGTGCTGTCCCACCCGGGGGTCGACACCGTGGTCGTCCACGAGGGCATCAACGACATCAAGGCTCACACGGGTGTCACTGTGGACGACCTGACCGCCGGCTACCGGCAGTTGGTCGACCGGGCGCACGCGGCGGGCCGGTGCGTCGTCGGCGCCACGGTCATGGCGTACCAGGGCTGGCCGGAGTACGACGACGCGGGTGAGGCAGTGCGGCAGAGCGTCAACGACTGGATCCGGCACAGTGGCGTGTTCGACGCCGTTGTCGACTTCGACGTGATCACCCGCAGTCCGGACGACCCGCGCAGGCTCGAGCCGTTGTTCGACAGCGGTGATCATCTCCACCCGAACGACAGGGGCATGCAGGCGATGGCGGACGCCGTCGACCTGGCCGTCCTGCGCTGCGACCGCTGACCCGATAACGTCCGGTCCCGGACGATCGACGTCCGTCAGACGCCACCGGAGGAGATCGACGATGTTCGAGGAGTTCATGGGCCTCCCCGCCCACCCTCTGGTGGTGCACGCCGCTGTGGTGTTCGTCCCGCTGCTGGCCCTGCTGAGCGTCGGCTACGCGCTCGTCGCGCCGATCCGGCCGCACACCCGTTGGGTGCTGGGGCTGCTCGCCGTGGGTGCGCCGGTCGCCGCCCTGCTGGCGACGCAGTCCGGAGATGCCTTCTTCGCGCGGATGCGGGCGGCCAACCGGGTCACCCCCGAGTTCGTTCCGAAGATCGAGGCGCACCAGGAGTTCGGGGACAACACGCTCTGGGCGACCCTCGGGTTGGCGATCGTGGCGCTGGCGCTTGTCTGGTTCGTTCCGCCGCGAGCCGCCGAGGCGAGCAGCACCGGAGGTGCCCGGCCGGGTCGGGCGCTGACCGTGGCGTTGCAGGTGCTGTCGCTGATAGCCGCAGGCGTCGCGGTGTACTACGTGGTCCGCACCGGCGACTCCGGCGCGAAGGTGGTCTGGGAGGGGCAGTGACCCCGGGAGTTGCTGGTGCGGCCCGGTCGCGGGCCGGGCCGCACCAGCGGCGTGACGATCAGCCGGCGTTGTACGCCCGGATGATGGTCTGGTCGATGCCGCTACCGCCGTTCGCGGCGGCCTTCACCCGCAGCGATACGGCCTGCCCGGCGGTGGCCTTCGGCAGGGCGACCCGGTAGCTGTCGCCGCTCGCGGTGACCCGGGCGGACGTCCAACTGGCGCCGTCGTCGGTCGAGGTCCAGGCCTGAACCGAGGTCACCTGCTGCGCCTTGACGCCGTTCGCCTGCCGGACGGCCATCTCGGCAGTCGTGCCGGTGACGTGGTTGGCGGTGTCCATGGGCAGCGCGTAGTCCACCGCGAGCAGCGGCAACGGCACGCTTACGGTGCCGTCCGGCCCGGCCGACCGGAACGTCCAGGAGGTGGTGACCTTGGTCGAGATCGGCAGGATCAGGCTGGTGTCGACGTCGAGGGTCAGCCGGTAGTCCGCCATCTGCTGCGGCACTGTGAAGTCGGCGAGCGGGAGGTTGCGCTCGTCGACAAGCTTGCCGTCGCGGTACAACGACAGCTTGCGGTTCACGCCGATCGAGTTGCCCTGCAGGCAGTCGGCCCGCTGGTGCTGGTCGGTGAGGGTCACCAGGTCGATGTGCAGGTTGCCCCGGGTCCGCGACGGCGCGGTGGCGCAGCTGTAGCCGACGCCGGCCGGGTCGTCGTAGAAGCCGGAGTGCAGCGGCTGCCGCGCCCAGACCTTGGCCTGCCGGCTGCCCGGCTGGTAGCGGCGCGGTGCCTCCTGGGCCGACAGGCCACCGTAGACGCCCTCGTCGGACCAGAGGTAGCCGGGCGACAGGTAGTCGGTGCGGTACGGCGGCAGGTTGCCCTCGTGGGTCTCCGTCAGCCACACGCCGTCCGGCGTGAAGGCGTTGCGGATCAGTTGGGTGACCATCCCCTCCGAGTCGGCCTGGTGGAACCGCTCCTCGATCCGGGCGAGTTTCGCCTGCTCGGCGGCGTTCACCCGGTACGCGGGATCGGCCGGTACGCCGTTCGGGTACTCGTGTACGAGGTTGTAGCGGTACGGCTTGGCAGTGCCGGCCGGGGCGTCGAGGTTGACGGCGGCCCAACTGCGCAGCGATCCGACGCCGGGTTTCGGCAGTGCGGAGGTGCGGACGGCCGTCGCGGTTCCGTACCCGCTGATCTGGTTCCACCAGGACAGACCGTTCACCGACGTCTGGACGTTCGTGAGATCGGTCTTGGTGGCCCGGGTGGCGACCCCGTCGACAGTCGCGGTCACCGGCTTGGCCCGCGCCGGGTCGAGCGTCACGTTCCGGTTGGCGGTGACTGTCACGTCGGTCTCGCCGACGAGCGTCGTCTCCAGCACGTCGCTGTCGACGTAGTAGGCGACGGAGGCGCCGAGCACCGAGTACCGGCCGGCCGGAACCCGCAGCGTGAAGTCGTCACCGGGCGCACCGCCGGCCCCGCCGTAGTAGAGCACCGGGTCGGTGAGGTTGGTGACCGCGAGGTTGATCCAGCTCTCCGCGCCGTCCTTCAGGCCGGACAACGGCCTGGTGTGGATCGTCAGGTCATAGCTGGGCTGTTCGACGTAGAAGCTCACCGGCGTGGTCGCGACCAGCTTGTGGCCGGCGGTGCGGGCGGTGACAGTGGCCAGGTAGAAGCCCGGCCGGTTGGCCAGCGCCGCGCGATCGATTCGCAGGCTCGCCTCGGCGGTGGAGCCGCGCTTGAGCGTCAGCCGGGCCGTCGACAGCGACGCCGCGGCGCGCGGCACCGGCTGACCGTCGTGGTTGACCACTGTCACGTCGAGGTCGAGCACCGTCGTCGCCGGGGTGGCCGCGCCGGTCCAGCTCAGCTTCGCCTCGCTGGCGCCGGACTGCGGGTACGTGAAGGTGCCGAGGTTGACCACCGGCTGGTTGCTGGTCGGGCCGCCGAGGGCGCGGGCCGCGTTGAGCCGGCCGGCACCGACGGCGTACGCGTCGACTCCGGTAAGCGGGTCGGCGGCGCCGACGAGCGCGGCCTTGAGCTGCGCACCGGTCCAGTCCGGGTGCCGCTGGGCGAGCAGGGCGGCGGCGCCCGCGACGTGCGGGCTGGCCATGGAGGTGCCGCTGATCGCCTCGTAGTGCTCGTCGATCGGGTCCTGGAGGTTGGTGCCGGCGGCCCGCGCGGCGACGATGTCGACACCCGGCGCGACCAGCTCCGGCTTGGCCACGTTGCTTGTGACAAGGGGTCCGCGGCTGGAGAAGTCGGCGAGCTTGTCGTCGCGGTCCACCGCGCCGACGGTGAGCGCGCTGGCGGCGGAGCCCGGCGAGGAGATGGCTCCGCCGCTGTTGCCGGCGGCGATGACGAACAGCACGCCGGTCTGCTTGCTCAGACCGTCGACGGCGAGCGACAACGGGTCGTTGCCGTCGTCGGGGTCGCTGCCGCCGAGGCTCATGTTGATGACGTCGGCCCGGGTGGCGGCCCACTCCATGCCCGCGATGATCCCGGAGTCCTCGCCCGAGCCGTGGTCGTCGAGGACCTTGCCGATCACCAGTTTGGCGTCCGGGGCCACGCCGCGACGCTGCCCGTGCGCTGCCGCGCCGGTGCCGGCGATCGTCGACGCGACGTGCGTACCGTGGCCGTTGTGGTCGACGGCGTCACCGCCCTCGGCGGTGAAGTCGGACCTGTCCACGACCCGGCCGACCAGGTCCGGGTGGGTGAAGTCGGCGCCGGTGTCGAGCACCGCGACCCGTACGCCGGCGCCGGTGTAGCCGGACTTCCAGGCCTCGGGTGCGGAGATCTGCCCCAGGTTGCGGTCGAGGTCGCGCTGCTGCCCGCCGCCGGTGAGCGCGGTGGCGCGCACCTTGCGGTCCAGCCAGACCTTCTTGGCGCCGGCGAGCAGCGAGTTGGTCGCCAGCTTCGCGGTGGCCGGGCTCTTCTTGGGTACCCGGCCGGCCACCGCGCCGATGCTGGGCAGCGGCAGTACGTCACCGAGCGCGGCGACCCGGGCGGACGCGGTGGCGGGCTGCACGATGAGCGGCAGCTCGGCGGAGTTGTCGTCGTCGTACCCGTCGGCGATCAGCGTGGTGACGTCGAAGAGGTCGGGGTCGAGGACCGAGCCGATCTGGGACGCGACGCGGGCGGGGATGACGTGCAGGTGACCGTCGGGGCCGCAGGTCTGGCGGATCACCGCGTTCTCGTCGGCCGGCCGGACGCTGGCGTGCGGGCATCCCGAGCCGGTGCTGCGGACGGTCACCACGTCGCCGGTCAGCAGGGTGACGGTGTGCGTCCTGCCGTCGATCGAGGTTGCGGGTGGGCCGGTCAGCCCGATGCCGCTGGGTCCCGCTGTGGCCGCGCCACCGGGTCCCGCTGTGGCCGCGCCGCCCGGTAGGGCGGTGAGCGTTGTGGCCGTGACGGCGACGGCCAACAGCCACCGTGTTGTCCTGAGCATGCTGCTCCTCGTCTAATGTGGACGAAAGCGCCTCTTCGGGCGGCTTTCCGCAAGATCATATGCACGGACGCGTGATCTTCAGAGGCCTTCACCGACAGGTTTTTCCGCTGGTGTGGCCGGGATTTCCGCAGCAGGTCACCGCCAGGATCGGTTCGATGACGGTTCGATTGCCACCCTCCGCCAAAACGGCACATTGTGGATGACGAGCACATCCCCCCGCCGAAAGGATCGACGGGACCCGGGCCCGCACCTAGCATGGCGACGAATGGATCTTCGAGATAGGCCCCTGCCGACACCCGGCGACCAGCCCAACCGAAGGGAGACGCGCGTGCGTCGACCCCGCCATCTGGCCCTACTGAGCGTCGGTGTGTCCGGCGCTCTGGTCCTTGCCGCAGCCTCCACCGCGACTGCGGCCCCGCCCACGACCACCACGCCCACCGGCATCGTGGTCAGCGACGGCATGACCCAACCGGTGTTCTCGCTCGCCGACGCGATCGAGGAGCGGGTGTTCGTCCAGACCCCGGTGGACACCGACCACGACGGTCGGCTCGACCGGGTGGCGATCGACATCTCCCGCCCCCGGGAGACCGCCACGCAGGGTTTCAAGGTGCCGGTGATCTTCGAACACAGCCCGTACCGCAAGGACACCTGGGGTGACGTGCCGTACCCCAGCGTGCTTGTCGACGACCTGCCGCAGAACGGTCTGACCGACAGTTCCGGACGGCGGGCGCTCGACGTGGGCACCCAGCGCGCCCAGGCCAAGGCCAACCTGCCGGGCTCGCTCGACGACTACTACGTGCCCCGCGGGTACGCGGTGGTGCTCGGACAGAGCGTCGGCACCGGCGACTCCGACGGCTGCCCCACCAGCGGCGACCAGGCCGAGACGCTCGGCACCAAGGCCGTCATCGACTGGCTCAACGGCCGGGCCAAGGGGTACGACGCCACCGGCGCCCCGGTCACCGCCGGCTGGACCACCGGCGCTGTCGGCATGACCGGCGTCTCCTACAACGGGACGCTGCCCAACCAGGTCGCCACCACCGGAGTCAAGGGACTCAAGACCATCGTGCCGGTCTCCGCGATCAGCAGCTGGTACGACTACTACCGGGCGAACGGTCTGGTCGTCGCGCCCGGCACGTTCCAGGGCGAGGACCTCGACATCCTGGCCCAGTACACCGCCGGGCAGGCACGCGCCGAGGGGCAGTGCGCCGACGAACTCGCGAAGATCACCGAGGAGCAGGACCGGATCACCGGCGACTACTCGACGTTCTGGCAGGACCGCGACTACCTCGACGCCGACAACGTCACGGCCAGCGTCTTCGTCGTGCACGGCCTCAACGACTGGAACGTGAAGACCGAGCACTTCGCCGGCTGGTGGGACCAGCTCGCCAAGCACGACGTACCGCGCAAGATCTGGCTGCACCAGGGCGGGCACGGCGGCCCGGGCAGCAGCGCCTCGGTGACCCTGCCCAGCGGGCAGACGTGGACCTACAAGCAGACCGAGAACCGCTGGTTCGACTTCTGGCTGTGGAACGTCCGCAACGGCATCATGGACGAGCCGACCGCTGTGCTCCAACGCGAGGACCGCGCCTACACCACGTACGCCAACTGGCCCGACCCCGCCGCGCGTACGGTCGGGCTGCGGTTCGCCGCCACCGACGCCACCACCCCGGGGGCGCTCACCACGGGCAAGCCGCCGAAGGCCACTGTCGAGCAGAGCTTCGTCGACGAGGGCCGGACCATCCACCCGGACACGCTTGTCGCCAACCCCGACACGGCGAGCGCGAACCGGCTCGCCTACCGCTCCCCCGAGCTGACGCAGAGCGTGCGCATCTCCGGACGTCCGGAGATGCGGCTGCGGATGGCGATCGAGAACAAGCCGGATGCGAACCTCACCGCGTACCTCGTCGACTACGGCCCGGCCGGGTCGACCGCCGCGCCAACGGTGGTGACCCGGGGCTGGATGGACCCGCAGAACCGCAAGAACGCCGCCCGCACCTCGGAGGTGCGACAGGGCAAGATGTACGACTACCGGTGGACCCTGGAGCCGAAGGACTACATCTTCCCGGCCGGGCACCGGATCGGCGTGGTCGTCTTCTCCAGCGACCAGGAGTACACCCTCCTGCCGTTGGGCGGTACCGAGCTGCGAGTGGCACCGAACGACAGCGAACTGCGACTGCCGGTGGTCGGCGGGCGGGGCGTCCTCGGGTTCTGATCCCGTCCACGCAGTCAGGTGGGGCAGTCCGCGGTGTCACGGACTGCCCCACCCGCACGTCCGGCCCGCCCCAGCCAACGATGCGAGGCCGCCCGTGCACGCCCACGCTGCCCACATCCCGGGTCGTGGCGTGCGGGTGGAGTGCCCGATCTTTCGCAAGATCGTGCTCGATCCTGGTTGTAGTGGCCTCGTCGCCGCCGGAAAGCCCTCTTTCCTGGATCGAGCACGATCTTGACGGCCGGCGGCCCGGCCCCGGCCAGCCCGGCCCCGGCTGCCCGGGCGCCGCAGCCCCGGCCCAGCAGCCCGGGCCCGGCAGCCCGGGCCCAGCAGCCCGGGCCCAGCAGCCGGACTCCTGCGCCCAGGGGCTGGATGCGCGGGGGCCGGGCTAGTGCAGGCGCGGACGCCCAGGGAGCCACAGGCGTCCCATGGGTCACCCATGAGGGCGGGTTTGCGCAGATTGCGCCGCATGTCCTCACTCCGCACGCGGCCAGCAGGCGTGATCCACTCGGCTTTGGTGAGGTCGGGCTATAACCGGCACTGGGATACCGCAGTTTTACGGAACGCGAGTGGATCATCGCAAGGGCTTCGGCCCCAGCCATGTCGCGTGTCGGGTTTGCGCCTTATGTCGAGTGGCCGAGGCCACCTGGTCGGCGGAATCGGGGGCCGGGCCGGGTCGTTATACCGGGCATGGCACCGCGACCTCGGGTCGCCGGTGCGCGGCGGTCGCCGGGAACACCGACCGGGCCGCCTCGGTTACATCCTCCAGAGCATCCCGGGCTCCGAGAGCCCCGGTGGAATGATCCGCCGCCCCGCTTGGTTACACCTGGTCCCGATGCCGGCCCCCAGGGCCGCCGGGCAGAGCCCCCCGCACTCGTGTGCCGCCCCCACCCCCGGGGGTGTGCCACGTACCCCCGATGCAGAGGAGCACGCCATCATGCGTACCGATCTGATCCGTAAGACCGCTCTGACCGCTGCTGGTCTCGCGTTC
>NZ_JBEZFA010000060.1:0-33836 GCF_040649215.1 Micromonospora sp. NPDC049044
TATAAATCATAATTGGCACTGGCTTTACAAGCACCCTGTTGAGTTCTCAAAGAACAACCACACACCGACCAGAAGCCCCACCTCAGTGGAACCCCGTTTCGGGGCTTTTCGTTCGCGTCCCTTAGCGCTTCCAGCGCCAGGCACTTTTACTACGTTACCCGCCCGTTTCCGCCGTGTCAAACCGGTGTTTCGCGGTTCGTCATGCTTCATCCGGTAATGCGGGCACCATGTCTCGACCGGCTTGCGCCGCCCTCGTCACGGATTTGGCAGGCCGGCCGCTGCGGTTTCCCGCAAGCTCGCCCGGTGCCCTGCCGGTTGGTAACCATACCCGGTCGGTTTCGCCGAACCAAATCCGCCTCGCGGCGTTTCTGGCGGCACCTCCCGGTCCGGAATCTGGTGGGCATGCCCGCCCGACCCCGAGGCCGTCGGCCGGCGCTCCGGCCGTTTCAGGCTTTCGCCTGTTTCGTCCGTTCCGCGCTGGCAGAGAGAAAGTTACGCGTCCGGCGGGATGATCGTCAAATCCGCCGGACGCGTCCCCCGTCACATCGTCGACAGTCGACTATTCGCCCAGCTCAACGCCGGCGAACGAACGCTTGCCGCGACGCAGCACCAGGTATCGCCCGTGCAGCAGATCGGATGGCGACACTGCGGCGTCCACCTCGGTCACCCGGGTGTTGTTGACATAGGCGCCACCCTCGGCGATCACCCGGCGAGCCTCCTTGAGGCCACTGACCAACCCGGAGTCCCGCAGCAGCCCGGCCACATCCGGCAACTCGCCGGACAGACGCACCAGGCCGGCCTCGGTCAACGCCGCGCGCAGCGTCTCCGGGGCCAGGTCGTCGAGCGACCCCCGGCCGAAGAGGGCCTGACTGGCGGCGATCGCCTGTCGGGCCTCCTCGGGACCGTGCACCAGGGTGGTCAGCTCCTCGGCGAGCGCCCGCTGGGCCAGCCGAGCGGCCGGCCGTTCGGCTGTCGCCTTCGCCAACTCCTCCAGCTCGTCGCGGCTCCGGAAGCTGAAGTAGCGCAGGTAGCGGTCCACCTCCTGGTCCTCGACGTTGAGCCAGAACTGGTAGAACGCGTACGGGCTGGTCATCGTGGGGTCGAGCCAGACGGCACCGCCCTCGCTCTTGCCGAACTTCGTGCCGTCGGACTTGGTGACAAGCGGCGTGGTGAACGCCTGCACCGGCCCCACCCCGCGTCGACGGACGTAGTCGACGCCGGCGGTGATGTTGCCCCACTGGTCGGACCCGCCGAACTGGAGCTGGCAGCCGTGTCGGCGGTGCAGCTCGAAGAAGTCGTTGGCCTGCAGCAGCTGGTAACTGAACTCGGTGAAGCTGATGCCCGTCTCCAACCGGGCGCGCACCACCTCCCGCGCCAGCATCTTGTTGACCGGGAAGTGTTTGCCGACGTCCCGGAGGAAGTCGACAACCGACATCGCGCCGGTCCAGTCCAGGTTGTTGACCAGCTGCGCCGCGTTGTCGCCCGAGTACGACACGAAGGGCGCGAGCTGCTCACGGATCCTCTCCACCCAGCCGGCGATCACCTCGGTCGGGTTGAGCGCCCGCTCGGCGCTCTCCTTCGGGTCACCGATCTGCCCGGTCGCCCCGCCGACGAGCAACAACGGGCGGTGGCCGGCGAGTTGCAGGCGGCGGGCCATGAGCACCTGCATGAGGTTGCCGACGTGCAGGCTCGGCGCGGTGGGGTCGAAGCCCACGTAATAGGTGGCCGCCGTCCCGCCGTCGAGCAGCTCGCGCAGCTCGTCGAGGCCGGTCGAGTCCTGGATGAGGCCACGCCAGAGCAGGTCGTCGGTCAGGGATTCCCGCCGGGTCGGCGGGGGGCTGCTGTCGGTCACGGTCACCGATTCTCCCTCATCGTCGGCTCCGACCCGTACCGGGTTTGCCGCAACCCGCCCCGGTTAGGCTTGCGGCAAGTTGATCGAGGAGGGGTTTGCCGTGGAGATGCCGGACCTGACGGGTGGCCTCGTCGCCCTGCTCGGACTGACGTTCAAGGAGGCGTCCGCCGACCGGGTGGTCATCAGCTGGCAGGTTCGACCGGAGCTGCACCAGCCGTACGGCCTCCTGCACGGTGGCGTGTACTGCTCGGTCGTGGAGACCGCGGCGAGCGTGGGGGGCGGCCTCTGGCTGGCCGACCGCGGCACCGTGGTCGGTGTGTCGAACCAGACCGACTTCCTGCGGGCCGTCCGGGACGGGGAGCTGACCGCGGTCGGCACGCCGGTGCACCGCGGCCGTAGTCAGCAGCTGTGGCAGGTGGAGATCACCGACGCCGAGGAGCGGCTGGTCGCCCGCGGTCAGGTGCGGCTGCAGAACCTGTCACGCCCCTGACCGGCGGCACCGGGACGGTTCAGCTGCGGGCCTCGTCCAGCACCGGCTCCGCGGTCTGCTCGGCGTCGGGGTCGGCCTCCTCGGGTACGCGGCTGACCCGTACCTCGGTGATCGCCCGATGGTCGATGCTGGCCACCATCAGCACCCAGCCGTCCAGGGTGACATCCTCGCCCGCGACGGTGGGGATGTGCCCGAGTCGGGCCAGCACCAGGCCGGCGACAGTGGTGTAGTCGCCGTCCGGCCGCGACGGCAGCTCGACGCCGATGTCCGGCAGGTCGTGCACCGGGAAGGTGCCGGGCAGCAGCAGCGCGCCGTCGGGGTCACGGCGCACCGAGCGCACGTCCCGGTCGGTCTCGTCGTAGATCTCCCCGACGATCTCCTCCAGGATGTCCTCCAGCGTCACGATGCCGTCGACGGCCCCGCGCTCGTCCACGACAAGTGCGATGTGCTGACGCTCGGCCTTGAACTGACGCAGCGCGTCCACCACGGGCAGCGAGTCGGGCAGCAGCATCGGGGGGCGGGCGATCTCGTCGACCGGACGGTCGTCGGGCACGCCCACCAGGTCGCGCAGGTGGATCACGCCGGCCGTGTCGTCCAGGCCGCCGTGTCGCACGACCGGCGCCCGGGAGTGCCCGGTGGCGGCCAGCACGAGCCGCGCGGCCTCCGCGGTGGTCCCGCTGTCGAGCGTGAAGACCTGCAACCGGGGTACGAGGACAGCCCGCAACCGCCGATCCGCGATCTCCACGGCACCGGCGATGATGGTGCGCTGCTCCTTGGTGAAGCCGTGGTTGCCGGCGACGATGTCCCGTAGCTCGTCCGGGCCGATCTCCTCCGGCTGGTGCTTGGGGTTGAGCCCGACCAGGCGGACCACCACGTCGCTGGTGGCGCCGAGCGCCCAGACGGCCGGCCTGGTGAAGGTGGCGAGCAGGTCGAGTGGGCGGGCCACCAGCAGCGCCCACCGCTCGGCGGACTGCATGGCGATCCGTTTGGGGGCCAACTCGCCGAAGACCAGGGTGAAGAAGGTCAGCGCGAGGGTGACCACCACGATGGCCATCGTCTCGGCCGCGCCGCCGAACACGCCGAGCAGCGGGACGAGCGGCTTGGCCAGGGAGACCGCCGCGGCGGCGGAGGCCAGAAAGCCGGCGAGGGTGATGCCGATCTGGATGGTGGCCAGGAAGCGGTTCGGGTCCTTGGCGAGCCGGGCCAGCACCCGCCCCCCGCGACTGGTGCGCTCCAACCGCTGGATCTGGCTGTCCCGCAGCGACACCAGCGCCATCTCGCTGCCGGCGAAGAGCGCGTTGATCACGACCAGGATTCCGACCAGGGCCAGTTGGCTCCCGTAGCTCTGCACGCCCGGTTCGCTCCCTCTGCGGTGGTGGCACCGGCCACTACGCGCGGCGCCCGCCGGTCGGCGAGCCCGCCGGCGTAGGCGTGTCTTTGCCCCGTCCCGTCCCGGCCGAATCCTGCTCGGGCGAGGCTACGCCGAATCGGTGTCCCCGGGGCGGACCGGACGTCGGGCCACCGGGCCGGATCGCGCGCCGGGGCGGTCAGGCCGGATCGGCCGCCGGGGCGGTTGGCAGGTCGAGGACGTACGAGTCGCCCTCCGGGCGGAAGCCGAGCCGGTGGTAGTAGGGGGCGACCATCCGGGGCGGGCTGACCACCCGGTGGAAGCCCCGCTCGGTGAACAGGTGACTGCGCCGGTAGACGAACTCACCCGGGGTGAAGTCGCGGAACTTCGGGGTCACGTAGTCCAGGTCGATCTGGGCGACGCCGCGCGCCTCGGCGTGGGACAGCACCACGCCCACCACCTCGTCGGCGGTGACCACCAGGAAGGCCGATCGTCCGGACGCGTCCGGGTCCCAGCGGAAGTCGGGGTTGAACCGGGCGATGTCGGTGGCGTGCACCCGCAGCGTGTGCGCGAGGAACTGGTCGCCGACACCGACCTCCACCACCTGGTAGGTCTGCTCGTCGTGTCGGGTGGCGAGCATCCCGCGCAGGTACCAGATGTTGATCACCGCGAGCACGATGTTGAGCCCGACCATGGGCCAGACCTCGATAGCGGTGTTGTAGCCGATCAACACGACGCAGCCGACGAGGTTGATCGCGCGCAGTCGCAGGACGCGCGACTGCAGCAGCGACCAGACCAGCACCGCGGAGCCGGCCCAGCCGACCAGATCCAACCAGTTCACCCCGCGAGACTAGTGCCCGCCCAGGTCAGCGGCGTCGGCGGGCAGCTCCAGCAGCCACTCCTCGACGTCCTCTCCGCGGCCGTTGGCGTACCCCGAATCCTCACCGACCACCACGAATCCGCACTTGCGCAGCACCGCGAGGGACGCGGCGTTGTCCTTCGCGGCGCGGGCGTGCACCGGTCGGGGCAGCTCGCGCAGCAGGGCGGCCAGGGCCGCCGTGGCGAGCCCCCGGCCCCAGCGTTCGGGGTCGATCCAGTAGCTGACCTCGGTCTGGTCGTCGACCGGGAAGGCGCTCACGTAGCCGACCACCTCGCCGTCGGCCTCGACGGTGCGGACCAGGTTCGCCGGGTTGGTGAGCACCCGGGCCCAGTGCTGGGCGAACTCACGACGGTCGGTGGGGTCCTTGGGGCCGAACGCGGCCATCCGGTTGGCCTCCGGGTCCTGCTGGTGCAGGAAGAACTCGACGAGGTCGTCCTCGCGGACCGGTCGCAGCAGCACGTCGGAGGTCATCGGACGAGGGTACGCAGCCGAGGGCTCAGTCGCTGACCGCGGCGACCGCCAACACGGCCGCGAGCATCGAGCCGGCCACCGACAGCAGGCGACGCCACGGCACCCGCGCGTCGAGCACCGGCAGGGCACGCCACCGGGTCGCCGCCACCGCCACCCCCGCCGCCGACAGGGCCGCCCCGAGCGGCCAGAGCCAGACCGGCACCACCGACCAGTCGCCCATGCGGTGGGCCAGCCCGAGATAGGCGAACGCCCACACCGACGCCGCCGAGACGGTGACCCGGTCCAGTTCACGGCGGCGGACGGTGCCGAGCAGGGACAGGCCGCCGAGGAAGGTGAAGGCCACCGCGAGACCGGCGCCGATCCAGACCGACGTCCCCGCTGCGGCCGCCCCGGCCTCCGTCTCCGGCACCCCGAGCAGCCGCAGCCCGATCGGTTCGACCTCCCGGTCGGTGTTGCCCAGCACCACCACCGCTCTGCCGGTCGCGCGTTCCAGACCGATGTAGGACCGGAACCCGCTGGTCGCGCCGTTGTGCCAGACGATCTCGTGGTCACCGTGCCGGGTGGTGAACCAGCCGTAGCCGACGCGGGTGTCGTCGTCCTCGCGGAAGCGGGCGGTGGTGGCGTCGGCGCCGGGTGCGGTGCCGGCGAGGGTCGCGGCGGCCAGCCGGCCCAGGTCCTGCGCGGTGGACCAGGGGCCGACGCCGGCCGGGGCGTATCCGACGCCCCACCAGGGGTCGAGGGGGCGATTGGCGGCCCGGCCGCCGTGGGCCCGGTCGGCCGGCAGGTCGTCCGTGCTGGTGGCGATCACCGTGTCGCGCATGTCGAGGGGCTGGAGCAGCCGTGCCCGCAGCAGTTCGGCGTACCCGACGCCGGCCTTCGCGGCGAGCGCGTGGCCGAGCAGGGACGGCCCCACGTTGGAGTAGTGGACCTCGCCGCGCCCGTCGTCGGGTGTGATCCGGTTGGCGGCGCCGCTGATGGTGTCGACGCCCTGCCCGGCGTACGGGTTGCCGCCGGAGAAGTTGGCCCAGAGAAGGCGAGCCCAGCCCAGGACGGAGCCGGGCGCGAGCCGGGGCAGGCCGGCGCGGTGGCTGGTCAGCTCGGCGAGCGTCACGTCACGCGCGGGGCCGGTGATCGTGGGCCAGGTGGCGCCGAGGCGGTCGTCGGGGCGGACGACACCGGCGGCGGTCTGGTCGGCGAGGAGCATGCCGGTGAGCACCTTGGTGACCGAGCCGATCTCGAACGAGGTGTCGGGCTCGACGGGTCGGCCGGTCCGGTCCCGGTCGCCCAGGCCGGCGGTGCGGATCCGGCCGTTCTCGACCAGGGCGACGGCGAGCCCTCGGTGCCCCGACGGGTCGCGTACGGCGGCCCGGGCGGCAGCGGCCAGGTCGGGGTCGCCGGTGGTCTGCGGGCCGAGTCGGGCCAGCCGGGGCATCAGCGCGACCCCGGCGACGCCGACGACCAGCGCGACGACGAGGGTGATGACTGTGGTTCTGCGCACGGTGCTCTCCTTGGTCGCTGCTACTGCGGGCGGGCGGGTCAGCGGCCGGCGGCGGTGAGGATGACCAGCAGCGGCACCACGCGTTCGGCGGGGACGACCCACCGACCCCGGCCTGCGCTGCGCAGCCAACCGGCCGCGGTGATCTGGCGCAGGTGGTGGTGGAGCTGACCGGTGGTGCCCAGGTCCTCGATCTCGGCCAACTCGCTGGTGCTCTCCCTGCCGCCGAGGATCTCGCGCAGCAGCCGCAGGCGCACCGGGTGGCCCAGCGCGGTGAGCGCGCCGGCCAGCTCCGTCCAGTCGGCGGCGAGCACGTCGTCGACGGTGCGGCCGTACTGCCAGTCGTAGTGCTGGTCGGCGACCCGGACGGTGCCGGTGTAGAGGACCGCGCCCGCGCCGTCGGGTGGCAGACGCTGCTTGAGGCCGTCGAGGGCCCAGAAGGTGCCCTCGGGCGCGGGCGGCGTTGGTGGCGCCGCCGTCAGGCGCTCGGTCAACGCGGCGACCTGCGTTTCCAGCGCGGCGAGCCGCGACTCGATGGTGGTCATTAGCCGATAATACGCATGAACGTACTTCCGTATAATCCGGGGGCCGGCAGGTCCGGCGGGGGCCATTGGTCCCGGGCCCCTCGGGCGCAAGGCCTCTGCCCCGGTTGATCATCCAGCGGGATGGTGAGACGGACGGCGTGCCGGTGACGCGCCGCGCGGGAGGGGGAGGTCAACGGTGGCGAAGACCGGCGGTCCGGGCCGGACGCTGGAGGGCACGATCGACGTGCCGGTAGCGGTCGGCCTCGGCGCGGCGGAGGCCGCCGCCCGGTTGCGGGCGAACGGACCCAACGCGGTGGCACCGCCGCCGCGCCGGCATGCCGCCGTACGGGTGCTGCACCAGCTCACCGACCCACTGGTGGCCTTGCTGCTCGCCGCCGCGGTGGTGACCACTGTGCTCGGCGACTACCCGGACACCGCGGTGATCGTCCTGGTCGTGCTGGTGAACACGATCATCGGGGTGGTGCAGGAGATCCGCGCCGACCACGCCATCGCGGCGCTGGGTCGGCTCGCCGCCCCCACCGCCCGGGTGGTCCGTGACGGAAGGGACCTGGCCGTCCCCGCCGCCGACCTGGTCCACGGCGACCTCGTCCGGATCGAGGCGGGCGACATCGTCCCGGCCGACCTGCTGCTGGTCGAGGCGAACCGGCTGCAACTGGACGAATCCGCCTTGAGTGGCGAGTCGGTACCGGTGGGACGGGCCTTCGGACAGGAGGCCCTCGCCGGGACAGTGGTCACCACAGGGCGCGCGGACGGCACGGTGATCCGGACGGGGCCGGCGAGCGCGTTGGGCCGGATCAGCGCCCTGGTCGCCGGCACGCGGCCCGCCGCTACTCCCCTGCAACGCCGGCTCTCCGCCCTGGGCCGCACGCTCGGGTTGGTCGCGGTCGTGCTGTCGGGGTTGGTCTTCGCGATCGGGGTGATCAGCGGGCGGCCGGTGGTCGACATGGCCATCACGGCGGTGAGTCTGGTCGTCGCGGCGGTACCCGAGTCGCTGCCGGCGGTGGTGACCCTCGCGCTGGCGCTGGGAGCACGCCGGATGGCGGCAGCGCACGCCATTCCGCGTCGGCTGCACGCGGTGGAGACACTCGGCTCGGTGACCGTGATCGCCTCCGACAAGACGGGCACCCTCACGGAGGGGCGCATGGCGGTGCAGCAGGTCGCCACCACCACCGGGGCACGGTACGAGGTCACCGGCAACGGGTACGCCCCGCACGGCGCCGTGCATCAGGATGGCGCGCGGGTGGCCGTACCGGAGGAACTCCAGCGGCTGGCGCGGGCCGGGCTGCTCTGCAACGACGCCGCCCTGTCACCACCGGACGACGAACGACGCGACTGGGGCGCCGTGGGCGATCCCCTCGAAGCAGCGCTCGTGGCCTTCGCGGCCCGGTGCGGCCTCGACCCGCAGCGCACCCGCGCTGCCTGGCCACGGGTCGCCGAGCACCCGTTCGACCAGGCCCAACGGCGGATGGTCACCGTGCACCGGTCCTGCGAACAGCGCTATCTCGTCGTCTGCAAGGGCGCCCCGGAAAGCGTCCTCACCCCGTCGCTGCTCGACGCCACCGACGACGAGAGCGCCGCGCTGACCCGCACCGCCCACCGGCTCGCCGGGGAGGGCCTGCGGGTGCTCGCCGTCGCCGCCACCCTGGCGGACACGCCGCCGGACCCTGCCGCGCCGACCGGCATGCGCCCGCTCGGGCTGGTCGCCGTCGGTGACCCGCTACGCGCCGGCGCGCCCGAGATCGCCGAGAGCCTCGACGCCGCCGGGGTACGGCTGCTGCTGATCACCGGGGATCACCCGGCCACCGCCGCCGCGATCGGCACCCAGCTCGGCCTGTGGCACGACGGTGACCCTCTCGCGCGCGGCGACGACGGCTCGACACCGCACCCGGACACCCGGGTCTTCGCCCGGACCCAGCCGGAACAGAAACTCGACATCATCGCGGGCCTACAGGCCCGGGGTCATGTGGTGGCGATGACCGGCGACGGAGTCAACGACGCGCCGGCGTTGCGCCGCGCCGACATCGGGGTGGCGATGGGTGGCGGCACCGAGGTCGCCCGGCAGGCCGCCGACCTCGTCCTCGTCGACGACGACCTGTCCACAGTGGCCTCCGCCATCGGTGAGGGCCGCCGCATCTACGACAACATCCGCCGGTTCCTGCGGTACGCCCTCTCCGGTGGGGTGGCCGAGATCCTGGTGATGCTGATCGGCCCGCTCTTCGGGCTGGCCGTACCGCTGCAACCCGCACAGATCCTCTGGGTGAACCTGCTGACCCACGGCGTACCCGGGGTGGCCCTCGGTGCCGAACCCGCCGAACCGGGCACGCTGCGCCGTACGCCCCGCTCGCCCCAGGAGTCGGTACTCGGCGCCGGGCTCGGTCGGGACGTCCTGGTCACCGGCACGCTGATCGCCGCCGTGGTGCTGGGAGCCGGTGTGGTGGCCGCCGCCCGGGACCTGCCCTGGCAGTCGGTGGTCTTCGTGGTGCTCGGCCTGGCCCAGCTCGGCGTGGCACTGGCCGTCCGGGCACCCCGGCCGGCGGGCGCGCCGCGCGGCAACGCCGGCCTCCTCGTCGCGGTCGCGGTGTCGGCGCTGCTCCAGGTCGGCGGGGTGCTGGTCGCTCCGCTGCGGGACCTGCTCGGCACCGACCCCCTGGCACCGACAGTGCTGCTGGCCTGCGCGGCGGTCAGCGCCCTGCCCGGGTTGGCGCTACGGCTGACCCGTCACCGCGTGACGGGACCAATGGCCCCCCGGTCCCCTACCGTCCGCCCCTGATCATCCACACCGGCCCGACGCAGGATGGAGTCGACATGAGGGAGGACGAGATGACCAGCAGATCCGGTGCCCCGGTGGTGGTGGCGGTGGACGGTTCGACGTCGGCGTTGGAGGCGGTACGGGTCGCCGCGCGGGAGGCCGTGACGCGGGGCCGGCCGCTGCGGGTGGTGCACGCGTTCATCTGGGCGCTGCACGGCGTGTCGCTGGAGCCGGCGCCCGGCGCTCCCGACGACGCAGGGTTCCGACACCAGGCGGAACAGACGGTCGCCGACGCGGTGGCCGAGGCCGGCAAGATCGCGCCGGACCTCACCGTCACCGGCACTGTCGTCGACGGTTCGCCCACGCCCGTGCTGTTGGCCGAGGCCCGGGACGCGGCGCTGGTGGTGCTCGGCAGCCGGGGCCTGGGCGGCTTCGCCGGACTGCTGGTCGGTTCGGTGGCCGTGCAGGTCTCCGCCCGCGCCGACTGCCCGGTACTCGTCGTCAACGGCACGGCCCGCGCCGACGGACCGGTCCTGGTCGGCATCGACGGCTCGGCCCTGTCCACCGAAGCGCTGGGTGTCGCCTTCGAGGAAGCCGCACTGCGGGACACCGGCCTGGTGGCGGTGCACGCCTGGAACATCCCCGTCCCGCCGAGCGCCCTCCTTCCGGTAGCCGACAGTTTCGAAGCGCTCGCCGGCGAGGAGGAGCGGGCGCTGGCCGAGGCGCTCGCCGGTTGGTCCGAGCGGTACCCGGACGTGCCGGTCCGGCGCCACATCGCGTACGGCGCACCGGCGCGGATCCTGGTGGAGGAGTCGTCGCGGGCGCAGCTGACAGTGGTCGGGGCGCGCGGCCGGGGCGCGTTCACCGGCATGCTGCTCGGCTCGGTGAGCCACGCGGTGCTGCACCACTCCCACAGCCCGGTGATGATCGTCCGGCACGTCCGGCAGGACTGACACCCCTGCTCGCCCGCCCTCGCCGACCGCATCCCGGCCGGTCGGTGCCGGCGCGTTCGGCGGCACCGCGACAGCGCACCACCGACAATGAGTTGACCAACCCAGGGGGTGCCGATGAACCGACCCGTCGTGGTGGGCGTGGACGGATCGCCGTCCAGCCTCGTCGCCGCCGAGCACGCGGCCCGCGAAGCAGTGCTCCGGTCCCGGCCGCTGCACCTGGTGCACGGCTTCCTACACCCGCTCGGCTACGGCGTCCCGCTCAACCCGTACGACCTCGGGGTGCCGGCGCCCTCCGCAGAGGCGCAGGAGATGTTGGAACGTACCGCCGCCGAGCTGACCGACCGGTGGCCCGGCCTGGTCGTCGAGGTACGCCAGGTCGCCGGCGGTCCCGGCATCACCATGATCGAGGAGTCCCGCCGGGCCGACCTGGTCGTGGTGGGCAGTCGAGGGCTGGGCGGCTTCGCCGGGCTGTTGCTCGGCTCGGTCGGCGCACAGGTCGCCGCGCACGCGCACTGCCCGGTGCTGGTGGTCCGCCCCGACGAACAGCCGATCCCGGTGGACGACCCGGTGCTCGTCGGCGTCGACGGGTCCGAGTCGTCCCGGCTCGCCGCGGGCTACGCGGCCGACGCGGCCGCACTGCGGGACGTGCCGTTGGTGCTGGTGCACGTCGGCCCACCGGAGGAGGGCCGAACGGTGCCGGAGGAGATCGAGGAGTCGCAGGCCGCGTACCAGGCCGAGGCGGTGCGGCTGCTCGCCGACGCCTCCACAGCGGTCCGCGCCGCGCACCCCGACCTCGTGGTGCGGGAGCATCCGGTCCAGGCGGACGGCGCGGCCCAGGGGCTCATCGAGGCGAGCGGAGGCGCGTCGCTGCTGGTCGTGGGCACCCGGGGCCGGGCCGGGTTCGCCGGGATGTTGCTCGGCTCGGTCAGCCAGGCGGCGATCCAGCACGCGCACTGCCCGGTGCTGGTCGCCCACCCGTACCCGGTCAGCTGACCGGCGCGTCGTCTCCTCGGCCGAGCAGTTGGAGGAAGTCGGTGGTGAGGGCGAACGGGTCGGCGGGGCCGTCGGTCGGCGGCCGACGCTCGATCTGGTCGGCCAACTCCCCCGCGCCGCGCCGGATCCGACCCCGCAACGCGCCGTCGGCGGTGCCGTCGGACCAGTCTTCCGGCGCGGCGAAGACCGCCGTCGGCACCACGACCGACCGCAGGTACGCGAACATCGGGCGGACGGCGTGCTCCAGCGCCAACGAGTGCCGGGCGGTGCCGCCGGTGGCGCCGATCAGCACCGGCCGGTCGACAAGCGACTCCTTGTCCAGCACGTCGAAGAAGGACTTGAACAGCCCGTTGTAGGAGGCGCTGAAGATCGGGGTGACGGCGATCAGGCCGTCCGCGCCGGTCACCGTGTCGACGACCTCACGCAGCGCCGCCGGGGCGAACCCGGTGAGCATGTTGTTCACCACGTCGTGGGCGTACTCCCGCAGGTCGACGACGTGCACCTCCACCTCGGCGCCGCGCCGGACCAACTCGTCGCGGGTGGCCGCGGCGAGCTGGTCGGCGAGCAGCCGGGTCGACGAGGGCTGGCTCAGCCCCGCCGCGACCACGGCCAGGGTGCGGCGGGTCATCGGGTGGCCCCCTCCGGCGCCTTGCCCGTCACGTCGTCGACGGCGTGCACTGTGCTGTCCTTGGCGCCACCGGCGGCGGCGACAAGCGAGGCGTGGGTGGGCGCCTCCGGCACGTGCGCCGGGCGCAGCGCGGCGAACTCCTTGCGCAGCACCGGCACTACCTCCTCGCCGAGCAGGTCGAGCTGCTCCAGCACCGTCTTCAGGGGCAGGCCCGCGTGGTCCATCAGGAACAGCTGCCGCTGGTAGTCGCCGACGTACTCCCGGAAGCCCAGGGTGCGGTCGATGACCTGCTGCGGGCTGCCCACGGTAAGCGGGGTCTCCCGGGTGAACTCCTCGAGCGACGGGCCGTGCCCGTAGACCGGGGCGTTGTCGAAGTACGGACGGAACTCGCGGACCGCGTCCTGCGAGTTGCGGCGCATGAACACCTGCCCACCCAGGCCGACGATGGCCTGGTCGGCGGAGCCGTGGCCGTAGTGCGCGTACCGCTGGCGGTAGAGCGCGATCATCCGCTGGGTGTGCTCCTTGGGCCAGAAGATGTGGTTGGCGAAGAAGCCGTCGCCGTAGTACGCGGCCTGCTCGGCGATCTCCGGGCTGCGGATCGAGCCGTGCCAGACGAACGGGGGCACCCCGTCGAGTGGACGCGGCGTCGAGGTGAACGACTGCAACGGGGTGCGGTACTTGCCCTTCCAGTCGACAACGTCCTCGCGCCACAGCCGGTGCAGCAGCTCGTAGTTCTCGATCGCGAGGGGGATGCCGGCGCGGATGTCCTTGCCGAACCACGGGTAGACCGGGCCGGTGTTGCCGCGGCCCATCATCAGGTCCACCCGGCCGTCGGACAGGTGCTGCAGCATCGCGTAGTCCTCGGCGATCTTCACCGGGTCGTTCGTGGTGATCAGCGTGGTCGCGGTGGACAGCAGCAGTCGCTCGGTGCGCGCCGCGATGTGGCCGAGCATGGTGGTCGGCGACGACGGCACGAACGGCGGGTTGTGGTGCTCGCCGGTGGCGAAGACGTCCAGGCCGACCTCCTCGGCCTTGAGCGCGATCGCGACCATCGCCTTGATCCGCTCATGCTCGGTCGGCTCCCGACCGGTGGTCGGGTCGACCGTGACGTCGCCGACGGTAAAGACTCCGAACTGCATGACCAGCTCCTCGCGTGTCAACCGGGTGCCCCGTGGTACCCGGACGCAGCTCACAACTTATTTGACGACGCAACTATTCCGTCGGCGGCACGGTCCCCGGTGACGCAGGTCACCGCCAGGAACGGACAGGGGTGAACGTGATGGGCCTTTTCGCCAGCTCAGCCCCCCGCCACCGAGGGCAGGACCTGCACCTCCGCCCCGTCACCGACCGGAGTGGCCAGACCGCCGGAATGCCGGCAATCCTCTCCGTCGACGAAGACGTTCACGTAACGGCGCAGCTCGCCCCGCTCGTCACGGATCCGCCGGGACAGCCGCGGATGGTGCGCGGCCAACTCGTCGAGGACCGCCCGCAGCGTGCCGGCGGCGGTGACGCTCAGCCGACTCGCCCCACCGGCCTCGCCGCGCAGCGGACCGGGCAGCAGCACGGTGACCACGTCACACCGTCGCAGCGCGGACGCAGAGCACGTCGGGCAGGTGGGTGGCCACCGTCGACCAGGAGTCACCCTCGTCCCGACTGGCGAAGACCGAGCCGGAGCGGGTGCCGAAGTAGACCCCACCCGGGGTGGCGTCGTCGGCGCACATCGCGTCGCGCAGCACCGCCGGATAGAACGGCCCCTCGGGCAGCCCCACCGACAGCGGCTCCCACTTGCCGCCGGCGTCGGCGGAGCGGAACACCCGGCAACGGTGGTCGGTCGGGAACCGCTCGCTGTCGGCCACCAACGGGAACGTCCACACCGTGCCGCCCCGCCCCGGGTGGGCCACCATCGGGAAGCCGAAGTCGCTGGGCAGCCCGTCGGCGATCGAGGACCAGGTGCGGCCGTCGTCGTCGGAGCGGTAGACGCCGTGGTGGTTCTGCGCGTACAGCCGCTCGGGGTTGGCCCCGTCCCGGGCGACCTTGTGCACGCACTGGCCGAACTCCGGCCACTCGTCGGGCATGAAGTAGGCGCGGATGCCGGTGTTGCCCGGCGCCCACGTCGCCCCGGCGTCCTCCGAGCGGTAGACGCCGCCGGTGGACATGGCGACAAGCAGCCGGGCCGGGTCACGCGGGTGTGGCAGCACTGTGTGCACGGCCTGGCCGCCGAAGCCGGCCTCCCACTGCGGGCGGTGCGGATGGTCCCAGAGGGAGCGGACCAGCTCGAAGCTGCGACCACCGTCGGTGGACCGGAACAACGCGGACGGCTCGGTGCCGGCCCAGACGACGTCCGGCTGGTCGGGGCCGGCCGGCATCAACTGCCAGACCCGCCCGAGGGAGACGCCGGTGTCGGCCGGGAACGCGACAGGTGCCTGGTCCGGCTCGTCCCAGGAAGCGCCGAGGTCGTCGCTTGTGGCGACGCTGGGCCCGAAGTGGGAGCTGGCCATGCCGGCGAGCAACCGCGGGGTGGGACGACGGGTGTCGACAGCCACCGCGTAGACCCCGGTCATCGGAAAGTGCGGGCCGGTGATCTCCCAACTGTGCCGGTCATCGGCGCTGGTGGCGAGAAACAATCCCTTGGCCGTGCCGATCGCGAGCAGTGTTGTCATCACGTCCTCCGAACCGTCAGTGAGCAGGTGCGGTGATTATGGCCACACCCTCTGACACGTTCGCGGGACGCTCGCCGGACCCGCTACAGCCACCAGGTGGCTGTGGTGCCGACGGGTTCTCAGTGTTGGACGAGACCGACGACCGGGACCGGATCGACGTGGCCCGTCGAAGGAAGCGTCAGCGCCAGGGCGAGGCCGACGTCGACCACCGCCGATCGGCGCAGGCGCGCCACGTCCGGCAGCGGAGTCCAGGCCGACTCGATGGTTTGGCCGTTCGGCTCGGGCCGCGGCGTGCCGCCGACAACGCCGACCCGGTAGAAGATGCCGACATTCTGGTGCTCGATCCGCAACCACGCCTCGGCAGCGGGAATCACCCGCGAATCCACGCCAAGGAGTCGCTCGACCACCGCCTCGTAACCGGTCTCCTCGGCGACCTCTCGGATCACCGCGTCAAACGGATCCTCCGCGTGCTCGACCTTGCCGCCGGGCAGGGTCCAGTGCCTCTCGCCGGTCGATGCCACGTAGTGCGCGAGCAGCACCCGCTCGTCCCTGATGCACACCGCGTACGCCGCCAGCCGGAAACTCAACCCGCACCTCCCCGACGGAACCTATCCCGGTGCTCGTGGAGACAGTGTCCGAGTTTCGCCCGATCGGGGCTATCCCTCCACCGCCCTCGCGGTCCGACGGCGGGGCGCGTGCCGTCGGTAGCTGCTCACTGTGGCGTCACCGGTGATCCAGAAGCGCCACGGAACGTCGTGCGCGGCGGCCACTCCGACTCGCGGCCCGGCTGAGATGGCTGACCTCTCGACCGGTCGGGACGGCGGCGTCAACAGCAGCGGCCCCTCGCCATCGAGCAGGGACGTGCCGTTGGCCGACGCGGTGATCCCGAGCGCGACCACCAGCCGCGCGGGCCCGCGGGCGAGGTCACGATCGGGCACCCGATCCCCCCGACGCTTTCGGGCGATGTCCAGGCCGTCGACGACCTCGCCGGCGCGCAGCAGGACGGCCGCCGCCTCCCCCTCGGGACCGCACACGATGTTCAGACACCAGTGCATGCCGAACACGAAGTAGGTGTAGGCGTAGCCGGCCGGGCCGAACATGACAGCGGTACGCGGCGTCGGGCCGCGATGGGCGTGCGACGCCGGGTCCTCCCCCGTGCCCGCGTACGCCTCGACCTCGGTGAGCCTGATCCGGACACCATCGGCCGTGATCTCCCAGCCGAGCAGCGACTGCGCCGTCTCGGCTATCTGGGCGGCGGGGGCGTGTAGCCGGGAGTAGTCCACCGTCCCAGGAAACCCCGGGCGACGGAGTTCGGCAAACCGACACCGCTATAGTTCAACAAAGTGTTGACAACGACATGTTGTTGGTGTGTGCTCGGGACATGACGACGGACGATCCGTTCACCGCACCCCACCCGGCCCACGCCCGCGCCCACCGCACCCACGAGGCGCTGTGGCGGATCAGCGAGCGGCACGCCGGCACCGACGCCCAACGCGGACGCTGGGCCCACCCGCACGTGCTGGACCCCTGGGAGGCGGTGGCCCTGATCACCGCGCTCGCCGCCGGTGGGGCCGAGCGCGAGCCCACCGAGGAACCGGTCGACACCGCCGACCTCACCGCCGCGCTGACCCTGCTGCCGCACGTGCGCGCCGAACTGGACGCCCTGGAAGCCGGGTTGATGACGCTGGCCCGCGATCGGGGATTGACCTGGCAGGCGATCGCGTACGGGCTGGGCCTGGGCAGCGCGCAGGCGGCCCGGCAGCGCTACGAGCGGGTCGCCGCCCGCTCGGCCGAGCCGACCGCCGCGCGGACCGAGCCCGCCACTGACGGACGCCCGGCGTAACCACCAGGTGCCGCTCGCCGTTTGCCTGTCCCGAGCACGCGCCACGCTCGTCCGGGCAACTCCCCGAGTCCGTGTTCCGGAAGGTCACGCTCGCGCTCAAAGACCACGCCGGAACGTCAAGATCGCGCTCGAACATGGATTTAGTGGCCTTGTTCGCGGCCAAGGCCACTAGATCCTGGATCCAGCACGATCTTGCAAGGGCAGGCGAGCTGAGCCGAGCGAGCTGAGCCGACGCGGCGGTCCTGACGACGTGGCGGCGGCACGTCGCGTGCCGACCGGCGGCCGGGCGGGCAGACTGTGCGCACGACGAGGAGGCACCCATGGAGCGCGCGGAGATGCTGACGTACTGCCTGGCCAAGCCGGGCGCGTGGCTGGACCGACCGTGGGAGGGCGACGAGGTGGTGAAGGTGGGCAGTCGGATCTTCGCGTTCCTCGGCAGCGACGAGGGCAAGCCGCGGGTCGGCATCAAGTGCGGGCCGACCCGCGAGGTGGCCGACGAGTGGCTGCACCGGCACCCCGACGACGCCCAGGTGATGGCCTACATCGGCCGGTCCGGGTGGAACACCCTGCGCCTGGACGGCGGGATCGACGACGAGGAGCTGACCGAGGCGGTCGACGCGTCGTACGACATGGTGGTGGCGAAGCTCCCGAAGCGGGAGCGCCCGACGGCCTGAACCGGCGTGGCGCCGGCGGCAGACGCCGACGCCACGGCCAGGTCTACCGCGGGACGACCCGCTCGGCGGCCCACTCCCGCCAGGTGGTCAGCCGGTCCGCGGCGGTGGCGAGCTGGTCGGCCACCGGGCCGGGGCCGGTCGAGCCGGGGGTGGTCCGGGCGGCGAGGGCCGACCGGACCGAGAGCACGTCGCGCACCGACGGGTCGAGGTGCTCGCTGATCGCGCTCAGGTCGTCGTCGGAGACGTCGTTCAACTCGCACTCCCGGGCGGCGCAGAGCGCCACCAGTCGACCGGTGATCTCGTGCGCGTCCCGGAACGGCACGTTGCGCCGGACCAGCCAGTCGGCGACCTCGGTGGCCAGCGAGAAGCCGACCGGTGCGGCGGCGACGAGCCGGTCCACCCGGACCGTCATCGTCGAGATCATCCCCGCCAGGGCCGGCAGCAGCAGCTCCAGGGTGTCGACCGCGTCGAACGCCGGCTCCTTGTCCTCCTGCATGTCCCGGTCGTAGGTCATCGGCAGGCCCTTGAGCATGGTGAGCACTGTCACCAGGCCGCCGACCAGCCGGCCGGACTTGCCGCGGGCCAGCTCGGCGATGTCCGCGTTCTTCTTCTGCGGCATGATCGACGACCCGGTCGCGAACGAGTCGTCAAGCTCCACCCAGCCGAACTCGTGCGAGGTCCAGAGCACGACCTCCTCGCCGAGGCGGGACAGGTGCACCCCGATCATGGCGGTGGTGAACAGGAACTCGGCGACGAAGTCCCGATCGGCGACGGCGTCCATCGAGTTGGCGAACGACGTCCGGAAGCCCAACTCCTTGGCCACGGCCACCGGATCCAGCGGAAGCCCCGAACCGGCGAGCGCGCCCGCGCCGAGCGGGCTGACCGCCGCCCGGTGGTCCCAGTCGCGCAACCGCTCCAGGTCCCGCAGCAGCGGCTGCACGTGGGCGAGCAACCAGTGCCCGAAGGTGACCGGCTGGGCGTGCTGAAGATGCGTCATGCCGGGCGCGGCCGTGTCGACGTGCCGTTCGGCCTGCTCCACCAACGCCTCGGCCAGCTCGACCAGCCGGCTGGCCACGCCCCGGGCGTGGTCACGCAGGTAGAGCCGCAGGTCCGTGGCGACCTGGTCGTTGCGGGACCGGCCCGCGCGCAGCTTGCCACCGAGACTGCCGAGGCGCTCCAGCAGACCGCGCTCCAGCGCGGTGTGCACGTCCTCGTCGTCGACTGTGGGACGGAACGACCCCGAGGCGCACGCCGCCTCCAGGTCGTCCAGGGCCGCCAGGATCCGACCCAACTCCTCGGGGTCGAGCAGGCCGGCGCCGGCCAGGACCCGGGCGTGCGCCCGGGAACCGGCGATGTCGTACGGGGCCAGGCGCCAGTCGAACTGCACACTCACCGACAGTCGGGCCAGTGCCTCGGCGGGGCCGCCGGCGAAGCGGCCACCCCACAGGCTCGTCCGGTTGGTGGCTGCACTGTTCTCGGTCAGGCTCTTGTCGTCCACGTCGCCCATCATTGCTCGGCTTGCCTTTCGCTCGCGACTGCGGGGTTCACTCGCTGCGCTCGCCCAGGCCTCGCGCTCGCAGGTGTCACTGTCCGGTACCGCCCATCCGGGCGTCCCGCGCGGCGGCAAGCTGGCTCGGCAGGCCCCACAGCCGCACAAAACCCTTCGCCAGGGACTGGTCGAAGGTGTCGCCGGTGTCGTAGGTGGCCATCTGGAAGTCGTAGAGGCTCGCCTCGGAGCGTCGGCCGGTGACGGTGGCCCGACCGCCGTGCAGGGTCATCCGCACCTCACCGCTGACGTGCCGCTGCGCGTCGTCGATGAACGCGTCAAGCGAGTCCTTCAACGGCGAGAACCACAGGCCGTCGTAGACCAGCTCGCCCCAGCGCTGGTCCACGCTCTTCTTGAACCGGGCCAGGTCCCGTTCCACTGTCACCGCCTCCAACTCCTGGTGGGCGGTGATCAGGGCGATCGCGCCGGGAGCCTCGTACACCTCACGGCTCTTGATCCCCACCAGGCGGTCCTCGACCATGTCGAGCCGACCCACGCCCTGCGCGCCGGCGCGCCGGTTGAGCTCCAGGATCGCCTGGTACGGGGTGACCGTCTCACCGTCGATCGCCACCGGCACGCCGCCGTCGAAGGTGATCACGACCTCGTCAGGGTCGCGGTCCTGCGCCGGGTCGGCGGTGTACGAGTACAGGCCCTCCACCGGGGCGTTCCAGATGTCCTCCAGGAAGCCCGTCTCCACCGCGCGACCCCACAGGTTCTGGTCGATCGAGTAGGGAGACTTCGCCGACACGTCGATCGGCAGCCCCTTCTCCTCGGCGAAGGCGATCGCCTTGTCCCGCGTCCAGGCGAAGTCCCGGGCCGGCGCGATGATCTTCAGGTCGGGGGCGAGCGCGGTCAGCCCCACCTCGAACCGGACCTGGTCGTTGCCCTTGCCGGTGCAGCCGTGCGACACGATCGTCCCGCCGTGCGTACGCGCCGCCGCCACCAGATGCTTCACGATCAGGGGTCGGGACAGCGCCGACACCAGCGGGTAGCGGTCCATGTAGAGGGCGTTGGCCCGGATCGCCGGCAGGCAGTAGTCGGCGGCGAACTCGTCGCGTGCGTCGACCACCTCGGCCGCCGCGGCCCCACAGTCCAGGGCGCGCTGCCGGATGGCGTCCAGGTCCTCGCCGCCCTGCCCGACGTCGACCGCCACCGCGATCACCTCGGCGCCGGTCTGCTCGGCCAGGTACGGAATGGCGACGGAGGTGTCCAACCCGCCGGAGTACGCGAGGACGACCCGCTCGGTCACGGCGTCACGCTCCCGTCACCGGTGTCGTCCCGGCGGGCCCAGCCGGCGAGCTTCTCGCCGAGTGCGGCCCCGCCGACGGCCTCGCGGGCCACGACGAGGATGGTGTCGTCGCCGGCGATGGTGCCGACGATCTCGGGCAGACCCGCCCGGTCCAACGCGCTGGCCAGGTACTGGGCTGCGCCCGGCGGTGTGCGCAGCACGGCGATGTTGCCGCTGGAGTCCACCCCGTTGAGCAGCTCGCGTAGCAACCGCACCAGCCGGGCCGGCGCGGCCTCGGCGTCGCGCAGTGGTCGCTGACCGTCCTCCGGAATCAGGTAGACCGCCGGCCCGTCACCGCCGCGTACCTTGACCGCGCCCAACTCCTCCAGGTCCCGGGAGAGGGTGGCCTGGGTGACCACGACACCGTCGGCGGCGAGCAGGTCAGCCAACTCGGTCTGCGACCGGATCGCCCTGTCGCGGATCAGCTCCCCGATCCGGGCGTGCCGGGCCGCGCGGGTCAGCGGCCCGGTCAACGCCGCTCTCCGCTCGCGTCCAGCAGGAACGCCAGCAGCGCCTTCTGCGCGTGCAACCGGTTCTCCGCCTGGTCGAAGACCGCGCTCTGCGGCCCGTCGAGCACCTCGTCGGTGATCTCCTCACCACGGTGCGCCGGCAGGCAGTGCAGGACTATCGCGTCCGGTGCGGCCTGACCGAGCAGCTCCTTGTTGACCTGGTAGGGCAGGAACGGGGTGACCCGGTCCAGCCCGTCGGACTCCTGCCCCATCGACGTCCAGGTGTCGGTGGCCAGCACGTCGGCGTCGCGTACCGCCTGGGTCGGGTCGGTGAGCACCCGCACCGACCCGCCGGTGTCGGCGGCGATCCGGGTCGCCCGGTCCACGACGGCCGGATCGGGTGTGAACCCGGCCGGCCCGGCGACCCGCACGTGCATGCCGGCCAGCGCCCCCGCCAGCAGGTACGAGTGCGCCATGTTGTTCGCGCTGTCACCCACGTACGCCAGGGTGCGGCCGGCCGTGCCGCCGCACCGCTCCCGGATGGTCAGCAGGTCGGCGAGCAGTTGGCACGGGTGGAACCCGTCGGTGAGCGCGTTGACCACCGGCACGGTGGCGCCCGCCGCCACCTCGGCGATCCGCTCGTCACCGTGGGTGCGCAGCACGATGGCCGCGACGTAACGGGACAGCACACGTCCGGCGTCCGCGAGGGACTCACCCCGACCGAAGTGGGTGACCTGGGTGTCCACGACCAGCGGGTGCCCGCCCAACTCGGCGATCCCGACGTCGAACGAAATCCTGGTCCGCAGACTCTGCTTGTCGAAGAGCACCGCCACCGAACGGGGCCCGGCCAGCGGCCGTTGACCGAACCGGTCCGCCTTCATCCCGGCGGCCAGGTCGAGGACCGAGGACTGCTCGGCCGGCGAGAGGTCGTCGTCGCGCAGGAAGTGCCGGGTCATCGCGTCGTCCTCGTAGTGGTGGTCGTGCGGGCGTCGAGCTGCGGGCCGGCCGCCGCCGGGGCCGTCACGTCCGCCGCGGCGGCCGGGGTGGTCGCGTCCAGCGCGGCGGGCAGGGCGGCGAGGAAGGCGTCGGCCTGCCCGGCGGTGAGGATCAGGGGCGGGGCCAACCGGAGCAGACCCGGCTGCACCGGGTTGACCAGGAAGCCGGCCTCGCGCAGTGCCTCGGCGAGCACCGACGCCACCGGCGCGGTGAGCGCCACGCCGAGCAGCAGCCCGGTGCCGCGTACGTCGGCGAGCAACGGATGGCCAAGCGCCTCGATGCCGCGACGCAGCCGCTCGCCGACCCGTTTGACGTTGTCCAGCAGACCCTCGTTGGCGATTGTCGCCACCACGGCGAGTGCCGCCGCGCAGCTGATCGGGTTGCCACCGAAGGTCGTGCCATGCGAGCCGGGGGTGAGCAGGGCGGCGGCGGGGCCGAAGGCCAGCGTCGCGCCGATGGGCAGCCCGCCGCCCAGCCCCTTGGCCAGCGTGACCACGTCCGGCTCCACGCCTTCGGCCTGGTGGGCGAACCAGTGCCCGGTGCGGCCGATGCCGGTCTGCACCTCGTCGAGCACCAGCAGCGCCCCGTGCCGGGCGGTGATCTGACGCGCCGCGGCGAGGTAGCCGGCCGGCGGAACGATGACGCCGTTCTCGCCCTGGATCGGCTCCAGGATCACCATGGCGGTGGCGTCCGTGACGGCCGCCTCGAGGGCCGCGACATCGCCGTAGTCGACGTGGGTCACCTCGCCAGGCAACGGCCGGAACGGATCGGCCTTGGCCGGCTGACCGGTCAACGCGAGCGCGCCCATGGTGCGGCCGTGGAAGCCGCCGTTGGTGGCCACCACGTGGGTGCGGCCGGTGCGCCGGGACAGCTTGAACGCCGCCTCGTTCGCCTCCGCGCCCGAGTTGGCGAAGAAGACCCGACCGGGTCGGCCGGCGAGCGCCAGCAGCAGCTCGGCCAGGGCCACCGGCGGCTCCGCGACGTACAGGTTGGAGACGTGCCCGAGCGTCGCCACCTGCTTCGACACCGCGGCCACCACGGCCGGGTGGGCGTGCCCGAGGGCGTTCACCGCGATGCCACCGACCAGGTCGAGGTATTCGCGGCCGGCGTCGTCGACCACCACGGCACCCGCACCGGAGACCAGCGCCAGCGGCGGCGTGCCGTAATTGTCCATCATGGACTGCTTCCAGCGCTGCGCCAACGTACTCACGACGCGACCATCCCGTCTCCCGGCACCACCATCGTTCCGAACCCTTCCGAGGTGAACACCTCAAGCAACGTGGAGTGCGCCACCCGACCATCGACGACGTGCGCGGCGGGAACTCCCCCACGCACCGCCCGCAGACAGGCCTCCATCTTCGGCACCATGCCCGACTCCAACCGCGGCAGCAGCTTCGCCAGATCGTCCGCGACGATCTCGGAGACCAGGCTTGTGGTGTCCGGCCAGTCCGCGTACAGGCCGGCCACGTCGGTGAGCACTACCAACTTGCGGGCCCGCAACGCGATGGCCAGCGCGGCGGCGGCGGTGTCCGCGTTGAGGTTGTGCAGCACCCCGTCCGCGTCCGGCGCCACCGTGGAGATCACCGGGATCCGACCAGCCTCGATCAGGTCGGTCACCGCCGACACGTCCACCGACTCGACGTCACCGACCTGGCCGACGTCGACCGGCAGCCCGTCCACGTACGCCGGGCGGCGCACCGCGGTGAACAGCCGGGCGTCCTCGCCGGAGAGGCCCACCGCGTAGGGGCCGTGCGAGTTGATCAGCCCGACCAGTTCGCGACCGACCTGCCCGACAAGCACCATCCGGACCACGTCCATCGCCTCGGCGGTGGTCACCCGCAGACCACCCCGGAACTCGCTGGCGATCCCGAGCCGGCCCAGCATCGCGGAGATCTGCGGACCGCCGCCGTGCACCACCACCGGCTTGAGGCCGGCATAACGCAGGAAGACCATGTCGGCGGCGAACGCCCGCTGCAACTCGGGGTCGGTCATCGCGTTGCCGCCGTACTTGACCACGACAGTGGAACCGGAGAAGCGTGCCAGCCAGGGCAGCGCCTCGATAAGCGTCTCCGCCTTGGACTGGGCCCGGGCGAGATCGGTGGTCAGGCTCACGTCGAGTACGCCGAGTTCTCGTGCACGTACGCGTGCGACAGGTCGTTGGTCCAGATCGTCGCCGCCGCCGTACCCGCGTGCAGGTCGATCCGGATCGTCACGTCCCGCCCGGCCAGGTCGACATTCGAGCGGTCCTCGGCCCCGGCGCCGCCCCGGCACACCCACACCCCGTTGACCGCCACGTCCACCTCGTCCGGCTCGAACGCGGCGGTGGTGGTGCCGACGGCGGCGAGGATCCGACCCCAGTTGGGGTCGTTGCCGAACAGCGCGGTCTTGACCAGGTTGTTGCGGGCCACCGTACGGCCCACCTCGACCGCGTCGTCCTCGTCGGCGGCGTTCACCACGTCGATGGCGACCTCCTTGGTCGCGCCCTCGGCGTCTCCCACCAACTGCTGGGCCAGGTCGTGACAGGCCGCGGTGACCGCGGCGGTCAACTCGGCCGCTGTCGGCTCGATGCCGCTCGCACCGCTGGCCAGCAGCAACACGGTGTCGTTGGTGGACATGCAACCGTCGGAGTCGACCCGGTCGAAGGTGATCCGGGTCGCGGCGCGCAGCGCCTCGTCCAGCGTCGCCGGCCCGGCCACCGCGTCGGTGGTGAGCACACAGAGCATGGTGGCCATGCCCGGCGCGAGCATCCCGGAGCCCTTGGCCATCCCGCCGACGGTCCAGCCGCTGCCCCTCGCCACAGTGGTCTTCGGCCGGGTGTCGGTGGTCATGATGGCCTCGGCGGCAGCCGCGCCGCCGTCGCGGGACAGGCTCCTGACCGCCGTCCGGACGCCGGGCAGCAGCTTCGGCATCGGCAGCCGCTCACCGATCAGGCCGGTCGAGCAGACCGCGACCTCACCGGCACCGAGGATCAGCCGCGGGCTGACCGAGGTCAACACGGCGGCGGTGTGCTCGGCGGTGGCGTGGGTGTCCTGGAAACCGGCCGGGCCGGTGCAAGCGTTGGCGCCGCCGGAGTTGAGTACCACCGCACGGACCACACCACCCTGCACGACCTGCTGGCTCCAGAGCACCGGCGCGGCCTTGACCCGGTTGGTGGTGAAGACACCGGCGACACCGGCGTCCGGGCCGTCGTTGACCACGAGCGCGACGTCAGCGCCGCCGCTGGCCTTGAGCCCGGCGGCCACCCCGGCCGCCCGGAACCCACGAGGGGTGGTGACGCTCATGGGCTGACTCCCCAGATCGACAGGCCCGTCGTCTCCGGCAGGCCGAGCATGAGGTTGGCGTTCTGGACGGCCTGGCCGGCGGCGCCCTTGCCCAGGTTGTCGAGCGCGCTGAGCACGATCAGCCGACCGGAGTCGACATCGACAGTGGCCTGCAGGTGACACGAGTTGGAGCCGAGGGTGGCGGCGGTGTGCGGCCAGCGGCCCTCCGCCAGCACGTGCACGAACGGCGCGTCGGCGTACGCCCGCGCCAGCACCGCCTGCGGGTCGACCCCACGGGCCGGCACCGCCGTGACAGTGGCCAGGATGCCGCGCGGCATCGGCGCCAGCACCGGGGTGAACGACAGACCGGTCGCGCCGGACGCCTGCTTGATCTCCGGTACGTGCTGGTGGGTGCCGACCCGGTACGGCGACAGGTCCCCCTGCACCTCGCTGGCCAGCAGGTGCGGCTTGGCCGCCCGACCCGCGCCGGAGGTGCCGGAGGCGGCGACCACCACCACGTCGGCCGGGTTGGCCGCGCCGTCAGCGATCAGTGGCGCGAGCGCCAGCGTGATCGCGGCGGCGTAGCAGCCGGTGTTCGCCACCCGGGTGGAGCCGGCGATCAGCTCCCGCTGGCCGGGCAACTCGGGCAGGCCGTAGGTCCACTGCCCGGCGTGCGTGCCGCCGTAGTACTGCGCCCAGGCGTACGGGTCGGCGAGCCGGTGATCCGCGCCCAGGTCGACGATCCGTACCTCGGCCGGCAGTTGGGCCGCGAGGGCGGCCGACTGGCCGTGCGGCAGGGCCAGGAAAACCAGGTCCGCGTCGGCCAGGGTCGCCGGGTCGGTCTCGCCGAGCACCAGGTCCAGCCCGGTGAGCTGCGGGTGCACCACGTCGACACGGTGCCCGGCCTGGCTGTGCGCGGTGGCGGCGACCAGGTCGAACTCCGGGTGCCCGGCGATCAGGCGCAGCAACTCACCCCCGGCGTAGCCGCTCGCACCGGCGACCGCGACTCGAATCCCCATACTCACCTCCGCATGACTATGCAGAGAAGATTAACAAGGACGACTCACGAGTGCAAGTTCATGCAGTGCACTGCATGGTGATGTACCAGCCCGCCAAAGCCCCCCACCCCCGTCGATCATGGAGTTGTGGTGGGTGACAAAGCATCCCATATAGCGCCAAACCTGCCACCACAACTCGATGATCGACGGGGCGGGGCGGGGGGGCGGGGCGGGCCGGGCGGGGCGGGGTTGGTGCCTTGCCTTCGCAGTTGGTGGAGGGCTCTGGCCTGGTGATTCTCACCAGGCCAGAGCCCTGATCGCGCAGGTGTACCGCTGACGGACCGGACGACCGTTACGCGCCGCGAAGGGTCGCGCCGAGGCGCTCCGCCGCTACCGCGACCGCCGCGTCCCGGGCCGCTACCGCCTCCTCGACGGTCAGCGTCCGGTCCGGTGCCCGGAACGTCAACTTGTACGCCAGTGACCGGCGTCCCTCGCCGAGCTGCGCCCCGGAGTAGACGTCGAACAGCCGCACGTCCTCCAGCAGCTCACCGGCGCCCGCCTCAAGCGCCCGGCGCACCTGCTCCGCCGGCACCGACTCGTCCACCACCAGGGCCACGTCGATCAACGCGGGCGGGAAGCCGGACACCGTCGGCGCGGAGATCACCGGGGCCGCCGGCAACGCGTCCAGGTCCACCTCCATCGCGCAGGTACGTCGGGGGAGCTCCAGCGCGGCCACCACTGTCGGGTGCAGCTCACCGGCGTGCCCGACGACCGCCCCGTCGACGAGCAGCTCGGCGCAGCGGCCCGGGTGCCACGGCGCGTACTCGGCGGCGCGCACCTCGACCCGCTCGTCCGGGATCCCGGCGGTGGCCAGCACGTCGCGGGCCGCCTCGATGGCGTCCGCCCAGCCGGCCGGTCGACCCGCACCCCACCAGCCGGCCGGGTCGAGGTCGCCGGCGAGCACCGCCGCGACGTGCACCGGCTGCGCCGGCACCACAGCGTCGGCGGCGGCGAACTCCTCGTCGGTGGGTCGGCGGTCCACGCCCATGGCGGGCGGGCTGCCGGCACCGAGACGCGGGTGGAAGACCGCGCCGATCTCGTAGAGGGCCAGGTCGCGGTGACCTCGGCCGAGGTTGCGCTTGAGAACGCCGAGCAGCGGGCCGAGCAGCGTGGTGCGCAGCAGCGGCTCCTCCTCAGACAACGGGTTGGCCAACCGCACCGCGGGCCGGCGCGGGTCGTCGGCCGGCAGGCCGAGCTGGTCGGCCAGCTCCGGCGACACGAACGGATGCGCGAGCACCTCCACGTACCCCCGCTCGGCCAGCGATCCGGCCACGGCCCGGCGGCGACGCTGGCGCGGGGTGAGGCCGCGCCCGGGGGGCGCGGTCGGCAGCACCGACGGGACCTTGTCGTACCCGTCGAGGCGGACCACCTCCTCGACCAGGTCGGCCGGGTCGGTCAGGTCGGGCCGCCAGGTCGGCGGGGTGACGCTCAGCGTCGTCCCGACGCCGCTGGCCACGCCGACCGTGCCCGGATCCTCGGACAGCCGATCGGAGCCCTGCGCGACGGTGCAGCCGACCCGCTCCAGCAGGGCGACCACCCGCGCCGGCGGGTACTCGACCCCGATCCGCCGGGTCGGCAGATCCGCCGGCAGGGTGATCGGGGTACGCGGCCGGACGTGGTCGATGTCCAGGATCTCGGCGCTCGGGGTGCCACCGCCGTGCTCGGTGAGCAGCCGCACGGCACGCTCCAACGCGACGAGCGCCACGGCCGGGTCGACGCCCCGCTCCCAGCGCTTCGCGGCCTCGCTGAACAGCTTGTGCCGGCGGGCGGTGCGCCCGACCATCGCCGGGTCCCAGTGCGCCGCCTCGAAGAGCACAGTGGTGGTGCCGGCGACGACCTCACTGGTCTCGCCGCCCATCACCGCGGCGAGGGAGATCGGACCCGTGTCATCGCAGATCACCATGTCGTCGGCGGTGAGCACCCGGTGGACGCCGTCCAGGGTGGTCAGCTTCTCCCCCGCCTCGGCGCGCCGGACCACAAGTGGCCCGGCGATCCGGTCGGCGTCGAAGGCGTGCATCGGCTGGCCCAGCTCCAGCATCACGTAGTTGGTGATGTCCACCGGCAGCGAGATGCTGCGGATGCCGGCGGTGACCAGCCGCTGCGCCATCCACGACGGGGTGGGCGCGGCCGGGTCGACGCCGCGGACCAGCCGGGCGCTGTACCGGTCGCAGCCGACCGGGTCGCGGACCTCCACCGGGTACGCCGGCGCCTCGGTGCCGCCCGGGGCGGGCACCAGGGCCGGGTCACGCAACGGCACCTCGAACGCGTGCGACAGCTCCCGGGCCAGGCCACGCAGGCTCAGCGCGTACCCCCGGTCCGGGGTGATCTCCAGCTCGAGCACGACGTCGTCGAGGCCGACCACCGGGCGTGCGTCGTCGCCCGGCTTGGCCACCACGTCCGACCCCAGCACGATGATGCCGGAGTGGTCGTCGCCGAGGCCCAACTCCTTCGCGGAGCAGATCATGCCGGCCGAGTTGTGCCCGTACGTCTTGCGGGCGCCGATGGCGAACCCGCCGGGCAGCACACCGCCGGGCAGGATCACCACGACCCGGTCACTGACGGCGAAGTTACGAGCACCGCAGACGATCTCCTGCGGCTCGCCGGTGCCGTTGGCGGCACCCACGTCGACCCGGCAGAACCGGATCGGCTTCTTGAAGCCGGTGAGCTCCTCGATCTCGCGTACCTCACCGACGACGAGCTGACCGGTGACGGTCTCGGCCAGATCCACAACGGACTCGACCTCGATGCCGAGGTCGACAAGGGCCTGCTCCAGATCACCGGTGGGCAGGTCGGCGGGGAGATCGACGTACTCCCGAAGCCAACTGACAGAAACTCGCATGAGTCAGACCACCGTTCCCGTGTCTCGTACCCGCATCGCCTACGCCCCGGTCCCGAGCGCCCGGCTGAACCGCACGTCGCCCTCGAAGAGGTGGCGGATGTCGCTGACCCCGTGCCGGATCATCAGGGTCCGGTCGATGCCCATGCCGAACGCGAAGCCGGAGTAGACCTCCGGGTCGACGCCGCAGGCGCGCAGCACCCGTGGGTTGACCATCCCGCAGCCACCCCACTCGACCCACTGCGGGCCGTCGCGGTGCTCCGGGAACCACACGTCGAACTCCGCAGACGGCTCGGTGAACGGGAAGTAGTGCGGCCGCCACCGGGTCTTCGCCTCCGGACCGAACATCGCCCGGGCGAAGTGGTCGAGGGTGCCCCGCAGGTGCGCCATCGTGATGCCCTTGTCGACCACCAGGCCCTCGGCCTGGTGGAACACCGGGCTGTGGGTGGCGTCGATCTCGTCGGTGCGGTAGACGCGACCGGGCACGATCACGTAGATCGGCGGCTTGCGGCTGAGCATGGTGCGGGTCTGCACCGTGGAGGTGTGGGTGCGCAGCACCAGGCCGGAGCCCTCCGGCGCGATGTGGAAGGTGTCCATCAACCCGCGGGCCGGGTGGTCGGCGGGGATGTTCAACGCGTCGAAGTTGACCCACTCCAGGTCGACCTCGGGGCCCTCGGCCACCTCGTAGCCCATCCCGACGAACAGGTCGCTTATCGACTCCATCAGGGTGCTCAGTGGATGCCGGGCGCCCCGCGGCCGCCGGTCGTAGGGCAGGGTGACGTCCACCCGCTCCTCGACGAGCACCCGCTCGGCCTGCTCACGCTCCACCACCTCGGCGCGGTCGGCGTACGCGGTCTCGATCGCCCGGCGGGCCTCGTTCACCCGCTTGCCGGCGTCGGACTTCGCGGCGGGCGGCAACGCGCCGATCTCCCGGCGGGCGAGGGAGACCGGTGAGCGGTCTCCCAGGTGCACCGGGCGCAGCGCGGTCAACGCGTCCGGGTCGGCGGCGGCCGTGAACGCCTTCGTGGCGTCCGCGACGGCCTCGGCCAGGGCGGCGGGGTCGAGCAGGGCGACCTGCTTCGGGTCGTACGGATCGTTGCGATAGCTCATGGCGTACGGGCACTCCCTCACGGCGGCGCCAGCCCTCAACGGGGCGGCTAAGCGAGTCTACGGACGCGCGGCTTCGCCGCAGCCCGCCGGTAGGAGTTGTGCAGGGAGCAGGTCAGGCCCGCCGCCCGCCGACACCGGCGGGCTGGCTAAACGAACGCCGTTGCGCGTTCATGGACGGACGCTCTCCCCTGCTGTCAGTAGCGCTGGGCGGTGGCCTTCAGCGCTGCGCTCTCGCTGAAGCGTACAGGCACACGGCCGCTGCGGCAGCCAGGTTGAGGCTCTCCGCGCGCCCGTACAGCGGCACCCGCACCCGGGCGTCGGCGGCGGCGGTCAACTCCTCGGGCAGGCCGTGCGCCTCGGAACCGAACAACCAGGCGGTGGGCCCGACCAGCCGACCGTAGTCGGTCATGTCGTCCAGGTCGCTGTCGCCGTACCCGGTGGTGGCGAAGATCGACAACCCGGCGGCGCGCAGCGCGTCGACCACCGCGAGCGGGTCGGGCGCGCGGACCACGTCGACGTGGAACAGGCTGCCGGCCGAGGCCCGAACACACTTGCCGTTGTAGGGGTCGACGGCGTCGCCGGCGAAGACCACAGCGCCCGCCCCGGCCGCGTCGGCGGTGCGCAGCACCGTGCCGGCGTTGCCCGGATCACGGATCTCGGCGAGCACCGCCACCAGCCGGGGCCCGCCCGCGAGGGCCTGCTCCAACGACACGTCCAGGTGCCGGCAGACCGCGACCAACCCCTGCGGGGCGACGGTCTCGGCCAACACGGCGAGGGCCTCGTCGGTCACCTCGGACACCGGCACGTCGGCGCGGGCCGCCGTGGCGGCCAACTCCGGGTGCCGATCGAGGGCGGCGGGCGTACCGAACAACTCGGTGACCACCCCCGGCCGCGCCAATGCCTCGCGGACCGCCTGTGGTCCCTCGGCCAGGAACCGGCCAGCGGCGTCGCGGTCGCGCCGGCGCTGCAACCGCCGGGCGGCGACAATCCTTGGGGTACGCGGGGTGAAGGCCATGATGTGCGCTCCTCCGGCACGATTGAGGCGCCCCCCGGACGGCGGTGCCGACCCGGGAGACGCCTCGCTCTGGTGCGTGGGGATCAGGCGGCCTGAGCCGCCGCGCCGCCGGTGCCCTCGGCCGTGACCGCGGCCCGGGCCAGCTCGACGATCGCCGCGAAGGAAGCGGCGTCGTTGACAGCCATGTCGGCCAGGATCTTGCGGTCGACCTCGATGCCAGCCAGACGCAGGCCCTGGATCAGCCGGTTGTAGGTCATCCCGTTCGCCCGGGCGCCCGCGTTGATCCGCTGGATCCACAGCTGCCGGAAGTCGCCCTTGCGGTCGCGACGGTCCCGGTAGGCGTACTGCATCGAGTGCAGCACCTGCTCCTTGGCCTTGCGGTACAGCCGGGAGCGCTGACCGCGGTAACCGCTCGCGGTCTCCAGCAGGGTACGACGCTTCTTCTGGGCGTTTACAGCCCGCTTGACGCGTGCCATCTCAACTCCTTCTTACGTAAAGGTGGCGCGCGTCAGCGGCCGAGCAGCTTCTTGATGCGCTTGACGTCGGCCTTGGCCACCTCGACCGTGCCGGTCAACCGGCGCGTACGGGTGGAAGACTTGCCCTCCAACAGGTGGCGCTTGCCGGCCTGCTCGGCCACGATCTTGCCACGGCCGGTCACCTTGACCCGCTTGCCCATACCCGTGTGGCTCTTCATCTTCGGCATGTGGAACGTCTTCTCCCCTGTTACTCGCCGCTGGTGTCGGCGGCGAGGCCGGTGTTACCGGCTGCTGCGGTCTCGCCGACCGCCGCGGTCTCATCGGCTACCGGCTCGGCGGACTCGTCCGCTGCCCGGTCCCGAGGTGCGCCGCGGGACGCCGTGGCGGCGACCGCGGAGGCCTTGACGGCCCGGTGCGGGGCGAGAACCATGATCATGTTTCGGCCGTCCTGCTTAGGAGCGGCCTCGACGTATCCCAGGTCCGTGATCTCGGATTCGAGCCGACGCAGGAGCCGGTAACCCAGCTCCGGGCGGCTCTGCTCGCGACCGCGGAACATGATCGTCACCTTGACCTTGTCGCCCGCCTTGAGGAACCGCACCACGTGACCCTTCTTGGTCTCGTAGTCGTGCGGGTCGATCTTCGGCCGAAGCTTCATTTCCTTGATGACGGTCTGCTGCTGGTTACGCCGCGCTTCGCGCGCCTTGAGTGCGCTCTCATACTTGAACTTGCCGAAGTCCATGAGCTTGCACACCGGCGGGCGCGCCATCGGCGCAACCTCGACCAGGTCCAGATCGACGTCCGCGGCCAGCTGAAGGGCGCGCTCCAGCGGGACGATGCCCACCTGCTCACCCTCGGGGCCGACCAGTCGGACCTCACGTGCCCGGATCTGCTCGTTCACGCGTGGTTCGACGCTGATGGGGCCTCCTCGAGTCGTTTCTGCTCAGGTACCGACCCCGGCGGCTCCCAGGTGGGAACCGACCTGGAAAGCAGAAGGCCCCGGCGCATGCCAGGGCCCGCTCGACCGGTCGGCGCGATCACAGGATCACACGTCCGGCGCCGGGACGTGCCCGGAACCGGTGACCGGACCCGGCCACCGTAGCGGCGACTCGGGTGGGAGCAGGCGCTCCGCTTTCAAGGCTGCCTGCTCGCATGCGGAGACAGCCTGGTCGACTCGACAACACTACACCCGCGCCCCGGCCGCCCCCAAACCGGGCACGACCTGCGGCCAAGGCCTCACTCTGGACGACCGCCGCGCGCCTGCTGGATCCACGCGCTATTCCCTGAGACCGCTGCGTCAGCTGCGCCGGGAGGCAAGCAGTTTCAGGAAGTTGTCCAGATCTTGGCGAGGGCCGGGTCAGCGGTCCGGCGGGGTCCGGCCCGGCCAGCGGTCCGGCGGGGTCCGGCCCGGCCAGCGGTCCGGCGGGGTCCGGCCCGGCCAGCGGTCCGGCGGGGTCCGGCCCGGCCCGCGGTCCGGCGCGGTCCGGCCCGGCCCGCGGTCCGGCGCGGTCCGGTGCGGCCGGGTCAGCGGTCAGGCCCGGCTCGGCTCGGCCCGGTCAGCGGTCAGGCTCAGTGCGGCCGGGTCAGCGGTCAGGCTCAGTGCGGCTCGGCCCGGTCAGCGGCCAGGCCCGGTGCGGCCGGGTCAGTGATCGACGGCGCGTTCGGCGAGGCGGGCCTGGTGGGCCTCGTGCAGCCGGCGCAGCGCGCGAACCCCGTCGACGGCGAACTCCTTGTCGGCGGCCTGCAGCGCGATCATCGGCAGCAGGTCATCGTCGTGCAGCTCCAGGCTGGCCCACGGCGCTCCCCGATCGAAGCGGACGCCCCGGACAACCTCCCAGGGCAGCTCGTAGGAACTGATGACGTTACGCACTCGGACGCCCCGCGCGTCCGCCTCCACCCGAGGCCGGGTGAACAGCAGGAAGCCCAGCGCGCCGAGGATGCCCAGACCGATCATGGCGATCTGGTCGCCGCGCTGGAAGCTGCCGTAACCATCGCCGGTCGGGCCACTCAACGACGTGGCGACCAGACCGAACACCACCACCAGGGCAGCCGCCGCCGACCAGCAGACCACGCGGATGCGGCGGGGCTTCAGGCGGACCAGTTCGGTTTCACTCACCCCACCAGTCTGCCACCCGCACTGGCCCATCAAACGCACCACCCGCCGAGCCACCACCCGCCACCCGCCACCCGCCACCCGCCCGCCGCCCGCCGCCCAGGCCACGAG
>NZ_JBEZFA010000061.1:0-33178 GCF_040649215.1 Micromonospora sp. NPDC049044
GTTGGCGCTCATCGACGCCGATCCGCTGCTCGCGTCGCCGCTGGCCGGTGCGCCGGAATACCTGGCGGCGGAGGTGGCCCGCCACGGGTGGGCCGGCGTCTGGCTCACTTGCCGGTGACGATGCCCGGGTTGATGCACAGACCCGGGTTGGCGCCGTTCTTCTCGGCGATCTCCAGGCAGCGGGTCACCTTGTCAACCTTGGCGTTGGTCTCGGTGATCTGCTTGGAGATCTCGGCGTTCTTGCGGTCCTGCTCCAGGTTGCGGGTCTGGGCCAGCTTGTCCTGGAACGCCTTGATGTTGCCCTCGGTCTTGTCGTCGTGGTTGACCCGGGTGATGGTCACCGAGAGGATGTCCACGTCGGTGGTGAGCCGGGTCTCCGCGCTGGACTTGATGTTCGCCGCGAACGGCTTCAGGTCGACGTTGAGGTCGCCGGTCTGAGCGTCGATCTTCTCGAGGGGGTTGTACGCGGCGAAGGCGTCGTTCACCGCGCTGTCCAGCTGCACTCCCACCCGCTGGCCCCGGAAGCTGTCGAAGTCGCCCTTGTAGTCCATGAACTGCTTCGGCGCGTTCTCCGGCTTGACCTGCCACTCGATGAGGACCTCGACGCAGGCGTCGGCGAGCGTGCCGGTGCGGACCCGGACGCAGTTGTTGCCGCCGATGTGGTCGTACTTCTGCCGGCCGGCGTCCCACTCGCCGACCTTCTGCCAGGGCGCCACCCACTTGAGGCCGGAACCGGTCACCTCGCCGGTGGGCTTGCCGAAGCTGGTCACGATGCCGACCGAGCGGATGGGCACCGAGTGGGCGCTGGAGCCGATCCCGACAAGCAGGGTGAGGGCCAGGAAACCGAGCGCGGCGAGAGCGGCGACCCGCTTCAGCTGTCGCGCGGGCGTGACGAGGGCCAGGACGGCGCTTACCGCCAGGGCGGCGGCGAAGACGATCGCCATGGTGAAGCCGACAGGCATGGGGTGGGACCTTCCGCGGGGCTGTGTGGATCATCAATCTAGGAGGTCCGGTCAAGGTCGCGGCGCCGGGGCTCTCGGCGGCACCGCCCGTGGATGCGGTGCCGGCGGGGCGTCGGCGGCGTCGCGGCCCACCGGCTGGCGGGGCGTCGGCGGCGTCGCGGCCCACCGGCTGGGGCCGGCCGGTGGTAAATCTCGCGCCGGCGCATCCGCCGCGTGTCGTTCCAGCGAACCCCGGGTAGGGAATGTCTATCCGGGGGTGCGTGTGTGCTGACCGAGCCGATGCCGGCGGAGACCGTGGAGATCGCGCGCAAGCAGGTCTCGCTGGCTGCCGATGACCTGGACGGCAACGCCGTCGCCACGTTGGTGCTGGAGTTGGCCGAAACCTGGGGCGTGCCGGCGCTCTGGGAACAGGTCTGCCGTCCGCTGCTGGCCGGGCTGTCGGGGCGTACCGCCGCCGAGGTAGCCGTGGAGCACGCCCTCTGCGAGGGTGTCCGGGTCGGGGTGGACGTGTACCGCAGGGAGCCGGGCCGGTCCCTGCCCACCGACGGGGTGCTGCTGGCCGGCGCCGAGCAGGAGGCGCACTGCCTCGGGCTGCACGCGCTCGCCGCCGCACTGCGCGAGCAGGGCCGCGGCTGCCTGCACCTGGGTCCCGCGCTGCCCTGGTCGGCGCTCGCCAGTGCGGTGTACCGGGCCAGCCCGCAGACCGTCGTGCTCTGGTCGCAGACGCCGGTCACCGGCCGCGCGTACCGCCTGGTGCGCTTCGCCCGGGACTTTCCAGGCCTGCGGGTGTACGGCGCGGGGCCGGGTTGGATCGAGCCACTGGGCGCGCCGGTGGGGTATCTCGGCTCGCTGCCGACCGCTGTCGCCGCCTGTCTTTCCGGCGCTCCGCGGCGTGACGCCCACCACATACGATACGGATCGGTGTCGTATCGTTAATGCGCGCCGTACGCTGATCCGCGTTACGAGTCTGACCCGTATCGTATTGCGCGCGGGGAAAGCATGGGGGGAAAACCAGGCATGGAGCTGCACAACAACACCGGTCACCCGAGGAGGTGGGCGATCCTGGGGGTGCTGGTGATCAGCCTCCTCGTGGTCGTCCTCGACAACACGATCCTGAACGTCGCCCTGCGCACCCTGGCCGACCCGGTGCACGGCCTCGGCGCCAGCCAGGGCGAGCTGGAGTGGTCGATCAACTCCTACACGCTTGTCTTCGCCGGGCTGCTGTTCACCTTCGGTGTGCTCGGTGACCGCGCCGGCCGCAAGCGCTTCCTGATGGTCGGTCTGGTGCTGTTCGGCCTGGCGTCGTTGCTCTCCGCGTACGCCGACAGCCCGGCCCAGCTCATCGCCGCTCGCGCCCTGATGGGGGTCGGCGGCGCGGCCATCATGCCGGTGACGCTCTCGATCATCTCCAACGTCTTCGACCCGCGTGAGCGTGGTCGGGCCATCGGTGTCTGGGCCGGAGCCGTCGGTCTCGCCGTGGCCATCGGCCCGATCCTCGGCGGCGCGCTGCTCGAGCACTTCTGGTGGGGTTCGGTCTTCCTGATCAACGTGCCGGTGGTCGTCGCCGGCGTGGTGCTGGTGGGGCTGCTGGTCCCGGAGTCGCGTGACCCGCGGCCGGGCCGGGTCGACGTGCTCGGCGTGCTGCTCTCCGTGGTCGGTCTGGTCGCCCTCTCCTACGGCATCATCGACGGCGGCGAGCACGGCTTCGACCGCCCGATGGCCTGGGGTTCGATAGTGCTCGGCGTCGCGGTGCTCGGCTGGTTCGTGCAGCACGAGCGGCGCAGCGACCACCCGTCGCTGGACGTCCGGCTGTTCAAGGTGCCCCACTTCGCCGCGCCGGTCGCCATCGTCGGCCTGGTGTTCTTCGCCGCGATGGGCTCGATGTTCTTCGGCTCGTTCTACCTGCAACTCGTGCGTGACTACAGCCCGCTGCAGACCGGTCTGCTCTTCCTGCCCTTCGCCGGCGCCCAGCTGGTCTTCGCCCCGCGCAGCGCCGCGATGGTCCGCCGCTACGGCGGTAAGGCCGTCGCCACCGTCGGGCTGGCGTTGACAGTGGTGTCCCTCGGCGCCTTCGTCTTCATCGGCGCCTCCACCCCGATCTGGATCGTGCTGCTCGTCTTCCTCATCCAGGGCGCCGGAATGGCGAACATCATGCCGCCCGCCACCGAGTCGATCATGTCGGCGCTGCCCCGGGAGAAGGCCGGCGTCGGTTCCGCGGTCAGCAACACCATCCGCCAGGTGGCCGGCGCGCTCGGCGTGGCGGTCCTCGGCTCGGTGCTCTCCGCGGTCTACCGCAGCGACATCGGCGACGCGCTTACCGGCCTGCCCACCCAGGCCCGCGACGCGGCCAACGAGTCGATCTCCGGGGCGTACGCGGCGGCGGGCCAGCTCGGCCCGGCGGCGCCGACGCTGATCTCGGCGGCCAACGACGCCTTCGTCACCGCCATGCACTGGGCGGCCGGGCTCTCCGCGGTGATCGCCGCGCTCGGGATCATCGTGGTGCTGCGCTGGATGCCGGGTCGGGACGAGACCAACCTCGCCCCGGCGGCCCCGGTCGCCGAGCCCGAGTTGGCCGGCACGGCATAGGTCCGGGAAGAATGTCGGACATGATGTCCACCGCTGATGCTCCGCGGTCGCCCGGGCGACCGCGGAGCATCCGTGCCGACGAAGCGATCATCGAGGCCACCCTCGATCTGCTCGCCGAAGGCAGCACCATCGAGGCCCTCTCGATCGAGGCGATCGCGGCCCGTGCCGGGGTCGGCAAAGCCACCATCTACCGCCGTTGGGCCGGCAAGGACGCGTTGCTGCTCGACGCGCTGCGCCGGCTCAAGGGCGTCCTGGCGCAGCCGGCCGGGCACTCCGTCCGCGACGATCTGGTGCTGCTCGTCGGCGCGATCGGCAAGAACGTCGACCCGCGAGCCGAAAAGATCATGCCGTGCCTGGCGTCCGCCGTGAACCGGAGCACCGACCAGTTCCAGCTCTACCAGAACATCATCTCGCCCCGACGGAAGTTGATGCGCGAGGTGCTGCGACGCGGCATCGACGAGGGGGTGCTCCGCGCCGACATCGACGTGGAGGTGACGATGGCGCTGCTCACCGGGCCGATGCTGATCCAACGGGTGCTGCAGTGGAATCCGGACCTGGACGAGCAGGCCCTGCCCGAGCGGGTCGTCGACGCCGTACTGGAGGGCATCCGCGCCCGCTGACCGCGTACACGCCGGGGCCGGGTGTGCCGGGGTCCGGCCGGGCACGCCGGGCCCGAGGTTCGGCCCGGCGTCGGTCAGCCGGCCGGGGCGCGCAACCGGTGCAGACGCAGCGCGAGCTGCACCTCCAACGCCCGATCGGGCCGTTGCCAGTCGGCGCCGAGCAGCTGTCCCACCCGCTCCAGCCGCTGGGTCACCGTGTTGACGTGCACGTGCAGTTGCTCGGCGGCCCGGGCCAGGCTGCCACCCACCCCGAAGTACGCCTCCAGCGTCTTCACCAGCGCCGTGCCCCGCCGGGCGTCGTAGTCGACAACCGGCCCGACGGTGGCGCTGAGGAACTGGGTCACGTCCTTCTCGCCCCGGTCACCGACGGTCCCCAGCAGCAACCCGACGAAGCCCAACTCCACGGTGCTCGCCCCCTGACCGGCGCGGCCCAGCGCGCTCAGCGCGGTAAGGCACCGGTCCGCCTCGTGGAACGTGGCGGCCAGCGCCGCCGGCCCGGTCGACGGGCCACTCGCACCGGCGGTCACCGGTCGGCCGGTCACCCGGGACAGATCCCGGGCGACCGCGCGAGCGCTGCCGCCCGCGTCCAGCCCGGGCAGCATCAGCACCACCCGACCGTCGCGCGCGGCGGCCAGTCCACCGCGCGCCGAGGCGTACGTGGTGGCCCAGGAGAGCACCCGCTGGCGGGCCGAGCCGGTCGCCGCGATCGCGTCGTCGCCCACCGCCACCAGCACGTGCGGCGCGTCCAGGTCCACCCCGAGCCGGCGGCCACGGCTGCGCAACGCGTCGGTGTCCCGCAGCGGCCGGGCGATCAGGTCGTCAAGCAGCTCACCCCGGACCCGCCCCTCCGCCTCGGCGACCGTCTGGCGGAACAGCAGCAGCAGCGCTGTCACCAGCGCGGCCCGCTCCAGGATGCGCTGGTCGGCGTCGACCAACTCGTCGTCCGGACGCAGCACGAGCGCACCCAGGTTCTCCGCGCCCGCCACCACCGCCGCGTACCAGAGTGGGCCGCGGCGCACGCTGCGCCCCTCGGTGCGCGACGCCGCCACCGCCTCTACGATGTCCACCCGGTCCGGCTCGTCGATCTCACCAACCCGGGCCAGCAGGCGGCCCTCGGCGTCCAACGCCAGCAGCGCGCCGCCAAGCACCTCGGTCACCGCCGCCGCCACGTCCTCCACCCCGCCGCCGCGCAGCACCAGCGCCGTCATCCGGTCGTGTGCCGCAGCGGCCCGCTCCACCGAGCTGCTGTGCGCCCGGATTGTGGTGTTCGCCGCCGACAGTTCGGCCAACGCCGCGCGGGTCTCGGTGAGCAGCCGGGCGGTGTCGATCGCCACCGCGGCGTGCGCGGCGAGCGAGACAAGCAGTGCCACCTCCTCCCGGACGAACGGCCGCGCCGAACGGTTCGCCGCGTAGAGCACACCGATCGAGGTGGAGCCGAGCCGCAACGGCACCCCGAGGATCGCGACGAGGCCCTCCTCACCGACCCCGGCGTCGATCTCCCCGGTGTGGTGGAAGCGCGCGTCCTCGCCGTAGTTCGCTGTGACGTACGGTGCGCCGGACTGGGCCACCAGGCCACCGAGGCCGGCGCCCATCGGCAGCCGCAGCCGCTGGAAGCGGGCCGAGACCGACCCGTCGGTCACCCGCATGTAGGTGTCGCCGCGCTCGTCGTCGTTGAGCGTCATGTACGCCACGTCCGCGCCGAGCAGGTTGCGGGCCCGGTGCACGATCGCCCGCAACACGTCGTCCAGGTCGCGCAGCCCGGCCAGATCGCTGACCGTGTCGTACAGACCGGACAGCTCGACCTCGCGGCGGCGGCGGCGTTCCAGCAGCGCGCGGACCCGCAGCGCCACCGTCTTGGCCTGCTCCAGCTCGGCCAACCGGTCGGCGGGCACCCCGGCGGCACGCGCGGCCACCAGCGGCCCCTCGAACTCCACCGCCGCGGCCTCACGGGCGAGCAGTTCCAGGAACTCCACAGGCGACGACATGGTCGACATTGTGCTCAGCCCCACTAGTTGGCCGTCCAGCCCCCGTCGAGGGCGATCGACGCGCCGGTGATGAACGCCGCCGGCGGCGAGCAGAGGTACGCCAACAGCTCGGCGACCTCCTCCGGTTCGATCAGGCGCTTGATCGCCGCCCGCGCCAGCATGATCTTCTCAATCACCTCGGCCTCGTCGATGCCGTGGCTGGTCGCCTGGTCGGCGATCTGGCTCTCCACAAGCGCGGTCCGCACGTACGCCGGGTTGATGCAGTTGGCGGTCACCCCGTGCGCGGCGCCCTCCAGCGCCACCACCTTCGACAACCCCTCCAGGGCGTGCTTCGCCGAGACGTAGGCCGCCTTGTACGGCGAGGCGCGCAACCCGTGCACCGACGAGATGTTGACGATCCGACCCCAACCCCGGGCGTACATGTGCGGCAGCGCCCGGCGGATCAGCAGGAACGGCGCCTCCACCATCACCCGCTGGATGTACTCGAAGCGCTCCACGGGGAAGTTTTGAAGCGGCGCGACGTGCTGAAGCCCGGCGTTGTTCACCACGATGTCCACGTCCACGTCGAGGCGGTCCACCGCCGCCGCGTCGGACAGGTCCACGCCCTCGGCCCGGCCGCCGGCCTCGGCGGCCACCGCCTTGGCCGCCTCCAGGTTGCGGTCCACCACGAGCACCTTCGCGCCGGCCGCGCCCAGTCGAAGGGCGCACGCCCGCCCGATGCCACTGCCACCCCCGGTGACCAGGGCGGTCCGACCGGAGAGGTCGACCTGTACGACGTGGGGGACCGCCACGTGTTCTGCCGTCATGGCGCAAGAAGTTACGAGCTGTGCCCTCCCCGGCACATGGGTCGGCGACACATACTCCCGGCCGAAGCTGTGTGGCCCGCCCGCCCTTCCTCGCCCGCCTCCGCCGTCAAGATCCGCGCAACAACGGTGATGTTGCTGCCTCCCGCGCACCAGATGCAGCAACATCCCCGATGTTGTGACGGCCGTGGGGCCGTGAGGCGCGAGGGGGCATGGGCGCGGGCGTGCGGGCGTCAGGCCATGAGGGTGAGGGCGTGGGGCGTGGGGCATGGGGCGCGAGGGCGGGGGTGGGGTGCGGAGGGCGTGTCCAGTGGGGCTGGTGTGCAGGGCGCCGGTTAGGGTGTCGAACACACGTACTGCTGACAGCTGGGGAGGGGGCGGCGTGCGCGTGCTCGGTGTGGACCCGGGGTTGACCCGGTGTGGGGTCGGCGTGGTCGAGGGTGTGCCCGGCCGGCCCTGCACGTTGGTCGCGTACTACGTGGTCTACACCGATCCGGCCGACGACCTGGCGCTGCGGCTGTTGCACCTGGACCGGTCGCTGAGCAAGCTGGTCGCCGAGCACCAACCGGAGAGCGTCGCCGTCGAGCGGGTGTTCAGTCAGCACAACGTTCGTACCGTGATGGGCACCGCGCAGGCCAGCGGCATCGCCGTGCTGGCCGGTGCGCGCGCCGGGCTGCCGGTGCAGACGTACACCCCTAGTGAGGTGAAGGCGGCCGTGACCGGGTCCGGTCAGGCCGACAAGGCGCAGATGACAGCGATGGTCACCCGGCTGTTGCGTCTGGCCGAGCCGCCGAAGCCGGCGGACGCCGCCGACGCGCTCGCCCTGGCCATCTGCCACGTGTGGCGCGGCGGTACCCGCTCCAAGCTGGCGGCGGCAGCCGACCGGGCACGACGAGGAGGAGCACGATGATCGCCAGCGTGCGCGGCACGGTGACCGCGACGGGTCCGGACCAGGCCGTGATCGAGGTCGGCGGTGTCGGGCTCGCCGTGCACTGCGCCCCGGGGACCCTCGCCGAGCTGCGGGTCGGCCAGGTCGCCCGGCTCGCCACCAGCCTGATCGTGCGGGAAGATTCGCTCACCCTCTACGGCTTCGCCGACGACGATGCCAAGTCGCTGTTCGAGCTGCTCCAGACCGCCAGTGGGGTGGGTCCGCGACTGGCCCAGGCGGTGCTTGCCGTGCACAGCCCGGACGCGGTGCGCAAGGCGATCGCCAACGCCGACACGGCGGCGCTGACCCGGGTGCCCGGGATCGGCAAGAAGGGCGCCGAGCGCCTGGTGCTGGAGCTGCGCGATCGGATCGGGCCGGTGCCGATCGGCGCCGACGGCGTGACCGGGGTGACCCGGGGCAGTTGGCCGGAACAGGTTCGACAGGCACTGGTCGGGCTGGGTTGGACGGCGGGCCAGGCCGATCAGGCGGTGGCCGCGGTGGCGGAGTCGATCGAGGGTGAGACGCCGCCGGTGCCGGTCCTGCTGAAGCAGGCCATCCGCCTGCTGGGCCGCACCCGATGAGCGAGACCGACGGACTCGTCTCGGCGTACGTCAGCGACGCGGACCGGGACGCGGAGGCCACGGTCCGGCCGAGGCGGTTGGCCGAGTTCATCGCCCAGGACCGGGTGCGTGATCAGCTCGACCTGTTGTTGCAGGGCGCGATGCGCCGGGGTTCGCCGCCGGATCACATCCTGCTCTCCGGTCCTCCGGGGCTGGGCAAGACGAGTCTGGCCAACATCGTCGCCGCCGAGTTGGGTGCGGGCATCCGGGTGACCAGCGGTCCGGCGATCGAGCGTTCCGGGGATCTGGCGGCGATCCTGACCAGTCTCGCCGAGGGCGATGTGCTCTTCATCGACGAGATCCACCGGATCGCGCGTCCGGCTGAGGAGTTGCTCTACAGCGCGATGGAGGATTTCCGGGTCGACGTGGTGGTGGGCAAGGGGCCGGGAGCGACGGCGATCCCGCTCGATGTCGAGCCGTTCACGCTGGTGGGCGCGACGACCCGTTCGGGTCTGCTGACCGGGCCGATGCGGGACCGGTTCGGGTTCGTCGCTCACCTCGACTTCTACGCCCCTGCGGATCTGGAGACGCTGCTGCACCGTTCGGCGCGGATCCTCGGGGTGCCGATCACGCCGGAGGGCGCGACCGAGATCGCCGGTCGGTCCCGGGGCACGCCCCGGATCGCCAACCGGCTGCTGCGCCGGGTCCGTGACTACGCCGAGGTGCGGGCCGACGGGGTGGTCGATGTCGACACCGCCCGGGCCGCGTTGATCGTGTACGACGTGGACGCGCTCGGGTTGGACCGGCTGGACCGTGCGGTGCTTACCGCGTTGGTCGACTCGTTCCGGGGTGGTCCGGTGGGTCTGTCCACGCTCGCGGTGGCGGTGGGGGAGCAGCCGGACACGGTCGAGGAGGTCTGCGAGCCGTTCCTGGTCCGGGCTGGCCTGTTGGCCCGTACACCGCGGGGGCGGGTGGCCACGGAGGCGGCTTGGCGTCATCTGGGACGCACTCCGCCGAATGGTACATTTGGTGCAGATAGTCCACCTGTGCCCGACTTGTTCTCGTTGGATGTCGATCAGCCGTGATGTGAACGTGATCTGTGCCGCATTCGGCGTTCCCAGGTGCAGGGTTTAGACTTCGCCGCGGTCTGTACAGGACGTGAGAATCCGCCTCCGCTCCGGCACCCACGGTGCCGGGGAGGTGGCCAATGGGAAGGTCAGTAACCGTGCATTTGGCAGCAGCGGGTGGCGGGGCCGGCGGTTTCACGCCGATCCTGATGATCGCCCTGCTCTTTGGCGTCATGTATTTCATGATGATCCGGCCCCAGCAGAAGCGCCGTCGTGAGGCGGAGGCGATGCAGTCCAACCTCGGCCCCGGCGACGAGGTCGTGACCATCGGTGGGCTCTACGGCACGGTCACCGGCATCGAGGACGACACCGTTCTGATCGAGGTCGCACCGGGCGTGCAGACGCGCTACGCCCGCCCGGCCATCGCCCGGGTGGTCACCCGCGCGGAGCTGCCGAGCGAGCCGGCCACCGAGGACGCGGACACCGCAAAGGACTGACCCCCTCCCCGCCGGGAGCGGCGAGGCCGGCGTACGGCCGGTCGACCCGGCTTCCGGGTCGTCGCGCCGACGGGGCAGTGGACGAGACGTGAAAACTAAATAGTTGGGTCGACGCCGGGCGTCGGCACGTAGCCGTGACCGTCGGCGTTCCGCGCCGGGGTGCCGGTCCTCGTGTCAGCATCCCGTCGGCTCAAGGCAGACCCGTCGGGCGGGATCACCGGCCCGACACCGCCGTCGCTGCGCAGAGCGGCGCGACCGTACAGGGAGACAGGACAGCCGTGGCACCACCTCAGGGACAGATGCGCCCCGGGCGGCAGCTCGCCGTGCTCGGGTTCATCTTCGTGGTCCTCTATCTTCTGGTGTTCTTCTCCGGCGCCAGCGGCAGCTTCAAGGACCGGCTCGAGCCAAAGCTCGGCCTGGACCTGATCGGCGGCACCCGGATGACGCTGGAGGCGACCAACTCCATCGACGGCAAGCCGCCGACGGCGGAGAACCTCGAGGAGGCTCGGCAGATCATCGAGAACCGGGTCAACGGGCTCGGCGTGGCCGAGGCCGAGGTGGTCACCGAGGGCAACCGGAACATCGTCATCTCCCTGCCCGGTGAGAACCGGAACCTCGACGAGGTGGGCAGCGCGGCGGAGCTGCGCTTCCGCAAGGTGCTGAAGGCGGCGGACGGCAGCGGGACGATCGCCGCGCCGCCGTCGGCGGCGCCGACCCCGTCGGGCAGTGCCGTGCCGACCCCGTCCGGTGGCGCGACCCCGACCCCGTCGGGCAGCGGCGCGCCGAAGGTGAGTTCGTCGCCCAGTGGCGGTCAGGGCGGTATGGCCCCCGCGTCGCCCAGCGCCACGCCGACGCCCTCCGCGTCCGCGGCGCCGAGCGCCAGCGCCAGCGCGCCGGCCCCGACCGCCAGCGCCGAGCCGGTGCCGGCAAGCGTCGAGGAGCAGCGCAAGGCCGTCGAGCAGAAGGTCGGCGCCGCCGCCTGGCAGGCCGCCAACGGGCTGCAGGCCCCGGCCGACCTGACCGCCGACCCGTCGTTGGCGGACAAGCTCAAGCCGTTCGGCACGTTGTCGCCGCAAGAGGTGGCCGTGTTGCCGGCGCAGATGCAGTTCAACGTGCCCACCATCGGCTGCGCTCAGCTCGACAAGCGCCCCCCGGCGTCGATCTCCGCCGAGAAGCAGCAGGTCGTCGCCTGTGAGGACGGTGCGTCGAAGTACCTGCTCGACCAGGCGAAGGTGCTCGGCACCGACGTGGACGACGCCGACGCGGTGCTGGACCAGACGAACGCCTGGGTGGTCAGCCTGGACTTCACCGGCGACGGTCAGGGCAAGTGGACGGCGCTGACCCGTGAGGCGTTCAACAACGAGGGTCAGGCCTGCGACGCGACAGCGCTGGGTCAGGACGGCAAGTGTCGGGTCGCCGTCGTGCTCGACAACGAGATCGTCTCCTCGCCGGAGATCCAGGGTGTGCTGACCGGCAACTCCCAGATCACCGGCAACTTCAACCAGAAGGACGCCAGCGCGCTGGCCGGCCAGCTGCGCTACGGCGCGCTGCCGGTGACCTTCAAGGCGCAGGAGTCGCAGAACGTCACCGCCACGCTCGGCGCGAGCCACCTGCGTGCCGGTCTGCTCGCGGCGGGCATCGGCATGCTGCTGGTCATCATCTACTCGTTCTTCTACTACCGGCTGCTCGGCTCGGTGATCTTCCTGAGCCTCATCCTCTCCGCGCTGCTCGTCTTCGGGGCGCTCGTGGTGCTCGGCCGGCAGATCGGCTTCACGCTCACCCTCGCCGGCATCGCCGGCATGATCGTCTCACTCGGTGTGGCGGCCGACTCGTTCGTCATCTACTTCGAACGATTGAAGGACGAGATCCGGGAGGGGCGCAGCCCGCGTAGCGCCGTGCCCCGCGCCTGGGTCCGGGCCCGCCGCACGATCATCTCGGCCAACGCGATCACCCTGCTGTCCGCTGTGGTGCTCTACGTGGTCTCGGTCGGCACGGTCAAGGGCTTCGCCTTCGCGCTCGGTCTGGCCACCGTGCTGGACCTGGTCGTGGTCTTCCTCTTCCGACACCCGATCATGACGATGTTCGCCCGGACCCGGGCGTTCCTGTCCCCGCGGGTCAGCGGTCTGGGCCGGGCACTGCCGGCCCGTAACCAGCCGACTCAGCAGCCCCGCAACCCGCGCGCCAAGGAGGCCTGAGATGGCTGAAAACGGTCTGGCGAGCCGCCTCTACAACGGCGAGGCCGGTCTCAACATCGTCGGCCGGCGCAAGCTCTGGTTCAGCGTCGCCGGGGTCCTGGTCCTGATCGCGATCCTCAGCTTCTCGATCCGCGGGTTCAGCCTGGGCATCGAGTTCGCCGGCGGCAACTCGTTCCAGGTGCCGGCGAGCGTCGGCACTCTGGACGACGCCGAGCGCGGGGTCGACGCGGCGCTCGTGGCGGAGAACACCGGCACCGACGTGGTCACCGCCCAGAAGGTCGGCGGCCCCGGTGGCGACTCCTACGAGCTGCGTACCGGGCAGCTCAGCCCCGAGCAGGCGAACGCGGTGAAGGCCCGGATCGCCGACCGCTTCGGCATCAACGCCGACCAGATCAGCGGCAACCAGGTGAGCGAGGCCTGGGGCAGCCAGGTCACCGAGCGGGCCGTGCTCGGCCTGGTCATCTTCATCGCGCTGGTGATGGTCTACCTGATCCTGCGCTTCGAGTGGCGGATGGCGGTCGCCGCGGTCTCCTCGCTGATCACGAACCTGATCCTGACCGCCGGCATCTACTCGCTCGTCGGCTTCGAGGTCACCCCGTCGACGATCATCGGCTTCCTCACGATCCTGGGCTTCGCGCTCTACGACGTGGTGGTGGTCTTCGACAAGGTCCAGGAGAACACCCGCGGCATCACCGCCAACAACAACCAGACGTACGGCGAGGCGGCCAACCTGGCCGTCAACCAGAGCCTGATGCGGTCGTTGAACACCTCGGTGGTCGCCCTGCTGCCGGTCGGCGGTCTGCTCTTCATCGGTGCCGGCCTGCTCGGCGCCGGCACGCTGAAGGACCTCGGTCTGGTGCTGTTCGTCGGTATGGCGGTGGCGTTCCTGACCTCCATCCTGGTGGCCACGCCGCTGCTGGCCCTGCTGAAGAACTACGACCCGCGGATCCAGGCGCACAACAAGCGCGTCCTGGCCCGGCGGGGCGCGCTCGCCCGGGGCGAGGTCGCCGGCAAGGGTGCCGTCAGCCCGACGTCGGCGACCGAGGAGTCGGTCGACCCGGATGCCGCCGCGCTGGCCGGTGCCGCGCCCAAGGTGGGCGCTCGTCCGGCGGGTAAGCGGCCGACCGGTGCCCGCGGCGGTCGCCCCGGTGGCGGCGGCAACCGGCCGGGTGGCGCCAAGCGGCGCTGACCCGCCACGAAACAACCGAACGGCGTCCGGCATGCTGTGCGAACAGCCCGGGACGGTGTCCAAGCGCCTCGGCTCGACCGAGGACGTCGACACCGTCCCAGCCGGGCGCCGTCGTCGTCGAAGGGAACGCAACAGCCGTGACGGAGACCCACAGCACCGCGGCGCGCGGGGACATCGGCCCGGAGGCCGCCCGACTGGTCGCCAGCCGGGTGTTGGACGTACCCGACTTCCCCAAGCCCGGCGTCATGTTCAAGGACCTGATGCCACTGTTCGCCGACGGGGAGGCGTTCCGTGAGGTGACCGACGGCATCGTCGCGTACCACGGTCGGGACGCCTTCGACGTGGTGGTCGGCATCGAGGCCCGCGGGTTCGTCGTCGCCGCGGCCGTCGCGTACGCGGCCGGGGTCGGCGTCGTGCCGGTCCGGAAGGCCGGCAAGCTGCCCCGCCCGGCGCACTCGGTGTCCTACGCGCTCGAATACGGCGAGGCCACCCTTGAGGTGCACGAGGACGCCTTCACCGCCGGGCACCGGGTGCTCGTGGTCGACGACGTGTTGGCCACCGGCGGCACCGCCGAGGCGACGCTCGACCTGGTCGAGCGGGCCGGCGGCACCGTCACCGGCTTCACCGTGCTGCTGGAGCTCGGTTTCCTGGGCGGCCGGCAGCGGCTGGCACCGCGTCCCGTCCATGCCCTGCTGACCGTTTGACCCGGTCGGTGCCGGACTGACCGGTTGCTGGCAGACTCGTTGGGCGGCGCCCGTGCCGACCGTCCGGCGGAGCGGCAGCGGACCGTGTGTGCGGGTAGCATTGCCCATTGCTGACGCCGGCGGCACGTCGCCCGGCGGCGCGAGACCAGGCCGGCCGATTGTTCGGCAGGTGATTTCCCGGCGAGCGGTGAGGAGGCCGGTGTCCCACGATGTCGTCCCTCCGGCGGAGGGCACGGTGCACCCGACAGGCGACGCTGACGGCACGGTGACCGACCGGGCAGGCGACGCGCCAGCCCGGGTGACGGGCGCCGGCAGCGGCTCTGGACGGGCTGCGGGCGAGAGCGCGGCAGGTCCGACAGGGGGCCCGCCGAGCGTCGAGGCGTCCCCCGGTGCCGACGGGGTGGTGGTGCCGTTCCCGAGCGACACCGGCGTCGACCCGTCGCCGAGCGGTGGCTTCGGGCTGTCCAACGCGCCCACCGGGCGGCGGGTGCGGGCCCGGCTGGCCCGGTTCAACGCGCCCTGGCAGACCTCGCAGGTCAGCGAGGTGCTGGAGCCGCTGATCGCGAGCCACCGGGACAACCACCCCAAGGCCGATGCCCGGCTGCTCCAGCGCGCCTTCGACACGGCCGCGCGGTGGCACTCCGGGCAGTACCGCAAGTCCGGTGACCCGTACATCACCCACCCGCTCGCGGTGGCGACCATCCTGGGCAACCTGGGGATGGACACCACCACGCTTGTCGCCGCGCTGCTGCACGACACCATTGAGGACACCGAATACACACTCGACGCGATGCGCGCCGACTTCGGTGGCGAGGTCGCCCTGCTCGTCGACGGCGTCACGAAACTCGACAAGGTCAAGCTGGGTGACGCGGCCAAGGCCGAGACGATCCGCAAGATGGTCGTGGCGATGGCCAAGGACCCGCGGGTGCTGGTGATCAAGCTGGCCGACCGGCTGCACAACATGCGCACCCTTACCTTCCTGCCCCGCCCCAAGCAGGAGCAGAAGGCCAAGGAGACGTTGGAGATCCTGGCGCCGCTGGCGCACCGGCTCGGTATGAACACGATCAAGTGGGAGCTGGAGGACCTGTCCTTCGGCACGCTGTTCCCGAAGCGCTACGAGGAGATCAACAGGCTGATCGGGGAGCACCAGCCGCAGCGCGAGTCGCTGTTGCGGCAGGTGACGCAGAAGGTCGGCACCGACCTGAAGGCCGCCAAGATCAAGGCGGAGACCACCGGTCGGCCGAAGCACCTCTACTCGATCTACCAGAAGATGATCGTGCGGGGTCGCGACTTCAACGACATCTACGACCTGGTGGGTGTGCGGATCCTTGTCGACACGGTGCGCGACTGCTACGCGGCGTTGGGGGTCATCCACGCCAACTGGCAGCCGGTGCCGGGCCGGTTCAAGGACTACATCGCGATGCCCAAGTTCAACATGTACCAGTCGTTGCACACGACTGTCATCGGGCCCACCGGCAAGCCGGTGGAGATGCAGATCCGCACGTACGCGATGCACCGCACCGCGGAGTTCGGCATCGCCGCGCACTGGAAGTACAAGGAGCACAAGGGCACCCAGATCGTCGGCCCGCCGGCGCACATCGACGAGATGACCTGGCTGCGGCAGCTGCTGGACTGGCAGCGGGAGGCGGCCGACCCGAGCGAGTTCCTGGACGCGTTGCGCTTCGACCTGTCCAGCCAGGAGGTGTACGTCTTCACCCCCAAGGGTGACGTCATCCCGCTGCCGACCGGCTCCACGCCTGTGGACTTCGCGTACGCGGTGCACACCGAGGTGGGGCACAAGTGCATCGGGGCGCGGGTCAACGGCAAGCTGGTGCCGTTGGAGTCGACGCTGTCCAACGGCGACGTGATCGAGATCTTCACCTCGAAGTCCGAGACCGCCGGCCCGACGCAGGACTGGCTCGGCTTCGTCAAGAGCCCGCGGGCGCGCACGAAGATCCGCCAGTACTTCAACAAGGAGCGGCGCGAGGAGGCGATCGAGGCCGGCAAGGACGCGATCGTCAAGGCGATGCGCAAGCAGGGCATGCCGTTGCAGCGGATGCTCACCTCCGACGCGCTCATGTCGATCGCGCGGGACCTGCACCTGGCCGACGTGGCGTCGCTCTACGCGGCGGTCGGCGACAGCCAGGTCTCCGCCCAGTCGGTCGTGCAGAAGCTGATGGCCGCGTACGGCGGCGAGGAGGGCGCGGCGGAGGACATCGCCGAGACCGCCGTCGCCACCCGGCCGCCGCGCAGCCGGCAGAGCAGCAACGACCCCGGGGTCGTGGTCCGCGGCGTCAGCGACGTCTGGATCAAGCTGGCGCGCTGCTGCACCCCGGTCCCACCGGACTCGGTGTTCGGCTTCGTCACCCGCTCCGGCGGGGTCAGCGTGCACCGCGACGACTGCGCCAACGCCGAGGACCTGCGGGCCCAGAGCGAACGGGTGGTCGAGGTGAGTTGGAAGCTCACCTCCGCCTCGACCTTCCTGGTCGCCATCCAGGTCGAGGCACTGGACCGGCACAAGCTGCTTGCCGATGTCACCCGGGTGCTCTCCGACGAGCGGGTGAACATCCTCTCCGCCACCGTCACCACCACCCGCGACCGGGTGGCGGTGAGCCGGTTCAGCTTCGAGATGGCCGACCCGAAACACCTGGGCCACCTGCTGGCCACGGTCCGCAAGGTCGACGGCGTCTTCGACGCCTACCGGGTCACCTCCGGCGCCTGAGGCGTACCCCGGGGACACGACAGCGCCCGCCGGCTCGGCCGGCGGGCGCTGTGTCGTCTGGACGCGGGTGTCAGCTCTGCGGCGGGCTCATCGTGAGGTCCTTGATGATGACCTCCTTCTTCGGGTGGCCACCACCGGCCTGCTGGGCGAACGCCCCGTCGTCGCCGGCCTTGGCCACGTCCTTGACGAGGTCCATGCCACCGGTGATGGTGCCCAGCACGGTGTACGCCGGGTCCAGCGGCGAGTCGCCGTAGACGATGAAGAACTGGCTGCCGGTGCTCCCCGGATCCTGGGACTTGGCCATCGCGATGACACCCTCCGGGTACGGCGGGCGCTTGTCGGTGGGCAGGTTCTCCTCGGCCATCCGGTAGCTCGGGCCGCCCTGGCCGTCGGTGTCCCGCCAGCCGTTGCCGGTGGCGCTGGGGTCACCGCACTGCAACACCTTGATGCCCTCGCTCACCAGGCGGTGGCACTTGGTGTTGTCGAAGAAGTTCTTCTCCGCGAGGTAGGTGAAGCTGCCCGCCGTGCACGGCACCTTCGAGCGGTCGACCTTGGCGGTGATCGGGCCCAGGTTGGTGTCGATCGTCATGGTCTGGATGCCCTTGGCGGACTGCTGGTTGCTCGGCACCCCCACGTCCTTGATCTGCGGGGGGCGCTGCTCGGTGGGCAGCGCGTTGTACGCGCACTCGGCCGCGCCCGCCGCCGGCGCGGCGGTGTCGCTCTTGTCGTCGTCGCCGCCGAGGCTCACCGCCAACCAGACGGTGCCGGCGACCACGAGCACCAGCGCGGCGGCCGCGCTGACGATCGCCTGCGTCTGCCGGCGCTTGCGGGCCTTGGCCGCGCGCTCGGCCATCTCCTTCTCGAGCCGGGCGCGTGCCGCCGCGCGCTGCCGCTCTCTGGTGGACGTCACGCCTGGATCCTCCTGGCTGTCTGCTGCTGGGTGCCGCTTGGTTGTGGGTGGTGGCGGCCGGTCAGCCGGCGCTGGGACTGCTGGACGGCGCGCCGGAGGCCGACGGCGCGGGTGCCGCCGCGGTGACCGGCTCACCGACGGTGAGACTCTGGATCGTCACGTCGGTGCTGGGCTTGACCTTCGCCCCGCTCCCATTGTCCACGGTCGGGAGCGCACCGATCTTTTCCACCACGTCCAGCCCGCCGGTCACCCGGCCGATCACCGGATACTTCGGGTCAGCGGTGGTGAAGTCCTTGAAGAAGATCAGGAACTGGCTGCCGTTGTTGCCCGGCGGGTTGGCGATCATCGCCACGGTGCCCTTCGGGTACGTCGGCGGCTGCCCGGGTGCCGGACTTGCCGACGGTGACGCCGACGGCACGGTGGGCAGCTCCTCGTCGTAGAACGAGTAGGTGGGCCCGCCCAGGCCGGTGCCGCTCGGGTCGCCGCAGCGCAGCGCGCCGTCGGCGGTGATCTCGTGGCACTTGGTGTTGTCGTAGAACGACCGGCTCGCCAGGTGCGCGATGCTCGCCGCCGCACACGGCGAGTTGGTCAGGTTGAGTTCCGCGGTGATCGGACCGCCCTGGTTGGTGGTCACCGTCATCGCACGGGTGCCCTCGGTGGGCAGGCCCTTGCTCTCCGGCGTGCCGACGTCCTTGAGGTTGGCGTTGCCCGCCGCGTCCTGCGGCGTCCAGAGGCAGGTGTCCTCGTTTGCCGTGTTCTGCTTCGAGTCGGAGTCGAACGCCCCGAGTGCCCAGGCGGAGCCGGCCACGACCAGCACCAGGATCAGGGCGGCGCCGACACCGGCCTGGATCTGCCGACGACGCCGCGTGGCGGCGGCCCGGCGAGCCAACTGCCGGTCGAGCTTGGCCCGCGCCAGTTTGCGCTGCCGGTCCCTGCTGGAAGCCACAGGTGCTCCCCTTTCCTCTACCTGGTCGTCGCCGGCGACCGGGCGTCCCGGCCCGTCCGGGCGTCACGTGTGCCGCGCCACACGCCCGCCAGAGTGTACGGCTAGTGACTGGGAAAGTGGTGTACGAGGTCCACCCCGTCCCGAGCAGCGCTTATCGGAGGTTGTCACTGTGCCGTACGGGGCGCCCGGGACGGACGCGGCAAACTCGCTCGGTACGCCCGTTAGGCTGCTGGACAGGATGACAGCCGCTCGACGAAAGGACAGCGCCAGTGCTCGTGGCCGGCTTTCCCGCGGACGCCTACGGCACCAACTGCTACGTGGTTGCCACCGCGCCGGGGGAGCAGTGCGTGGTGGTCGACCCCGGGATCGGGGTGCTCGACCAGCTCGACGCGCTGCTCGCCGAGCACCGCCTGCATCCGGCCGCCGTGCTGCTCACCCACGGCCACCTCGATCACACCTTCTCGGTCGCGCCGGTCTGCGGTGCGCGCGGCATCACCGCGTACGTGCATCCCGGTGACCGGGAGATGGTCGCCGACCCGGCCAAGGGCCTCTCCGCCGACCTGAGGGCGCTCTTCGGCGGCCGGTTGACCTACACCGAGCCGGAGGACGTGGCCGAGCTGACCGACGGCGCCACCCTCAGCCTCGCCGGCCTGGAGATCGCCGTCGACCACGCCCCGGGTCATACCGGCGGGTCGGTGCTGTTCCGGCTGCCCGGCGCGGGCTCGGGCTGGGAGGCGGACGAGATCTGCCTGTCCGGCGACGTCCTCTTCGCCGGGTCGATCGGCCGCACCGACCTGCCGGGCGGGAGCATGCCGGCCATGCTCACCAGCCTGCGCGACAAGGTGCTCCCGCTTGCCGACGACACGGTCGTGCTGCCCGGCCACGGCCCCAGCACCACCATCGGCCGCGAGCGCGCCAGCAACCCGTACCTCATGAAGGTGGCTGGCACGTCGCCGGCCGCTCCCACCCGGGGCCTCTAGATCCTCGTCCGCGCCGCGCGCGGACCCACGACACCACCGCGCCGTGGGCGCGGCACCGCAAGGAGTACGCCGATGAGCAAGCCCACGCCCATCTCCGGCTTCCCGGAGTGGACCCCCGGTCAGCGGATGATCGAGCAGTTCGTGCTCGACAAGATCCGGACCACGTTCGAGCTGTACGGCTTCGCGCCGCTGGAGACCCGCGCGGTGGAGCCGCTGGACCAGCTGCTGCGCAAGGGCGAGACCTCGAAGGAGGTCTACGTGATCCGGCGGCTGCACGCCGACGCCGAGGGCGGCGGTGGTGACGACCAACTCGGCCTGCACTTCGATCTGACAGTGCCGTTCGCCCGCTACGTGCTCGAGAACGCGGGCAGGTTGACCTTCCCGTTCCGGCGCTACCAGATCCAGAAGGTGTGGCGGGGGGAGCGGCCGCAGGAGGGCCGCTACCGTGAGTTCGTCCAGGCCGACATCGACATCGTCGACCGGGACACCCTGGCCCCGCACCACGAGGCGGAGATGCCGCTCGTCATCGGCGACGCGTTGCGGTCGCTGCCGATCCCGCCGGTGACCATCCAGGTGAACAACCGCAAGATCTGGGAGGGCTTCTTCCGCGGCGTCGGGGTGACCGACCCGGAGGCGGCGCTGCGTACCGTCGACAAGCTCGACAAGATCGGCCCGGCCAAGGTGACCGAGTTGCTGGCCCAGACGGCCGGGGCGAGCGAGGCGCAGGCCAAGGCGTGTCTGGCGCTCGCCGAGATCTCCGCGCCGGACGCCTCGTTCGCCGACGCCGTACGCGCGCTCGGGGTGAGCGACCCGCTGCTGGACGAGGGCGTCGAGGAACTGGTCCGGGTGGTGCAGACCGCGGCCGAGCACTCGCCCGGCCTGTGCGTGGCGGACCTGCGCATCGCCCGTGGCCTGGATTACTACACCGGCACCGTCTACGAGACCCAGCTGCGCGGCTATGAGCGGTTCGGCTCGATCTGCTCCGGAGGCCGGTACGACAACCTGGCCAGCGCCGGTGCCACCTCGTACCCCGGGGTGGGTATCTCGATCGGCGTGACCCGGCTGCTCGGGTTGCTGTTCGGCGCCGGTGACCTGTCGGTCTCCCGCTCGGTGCCCACCTGCGTCCTGGTGGCGTTGGCCGACGAGGAGCACCGCCCGGCAAGTGACCGGATCGCGGCGGCGCTGCGGGCCCGCGGCATCGCCACCGAGGTCTCGCCGAGCGCGGCGAAGTTCGGCAAGCAGATCCGTTACGCGGAGCGGCGCGGCATCCCGTACGTCTGGTTCCCGGGTGCCGACGGGGGGCCGGACGAGGTGAAGGACATCCGCTCCGGTGCGCAGGTCACGGCGGGTGCGCAGGAGTGGGTGCCACCCCTGGCGGACCTCCGGCCGGTGGTCAGCTGACTCTCCCCACTGGCGCTCATGGCCACGGGGACCTACGGTAGCGTAAGTTACGCCACCGTAGGGAGTTTCTCGTGACCATGAGCACCACGCTTAGCCAGACCGCGCTCCTCGTCGAGTTGGAGCCGGTGGTTGCCCGCAACCTCGACCGCCACCTTTCGCTGGCCAAGGAGTGGTTCCCCCACGAGTACGTGCCGTGGAGCGAGGGGCGGACCTTCGACGGGCCGCTCGGTGGCGAGGCGTGGTCACCTACCGACTCCACGATTCCCGACGTGGCCCGCACCGCGCTGATCGTGAACCTGCTGACCGAGGACAACCTGCCCTCGTACCACCACGAGATCGCCACCCTGTTCGGCCGGGACGGCGCGTGGGGCACCTGGGTGCACCGGTGGACCGCGGAGGAGGGCCGGCACGGCGTCGCGATCCGCGACTACCTGACGGTCACCCGGGCGGTCGACCCGGTGGCGTTGGAGCGGGCCCGGATGACGCACATGTCCGAGGGCTACACGAACGCCCACGGCGACGAGGTGCTGCACTCGCTGGCGTACGTGTCGTTCCAGGAGTTGGCCACCCGCATCTCGCACCGGAACACCGGCAAGGCCACCGGCGATCCCGCCTGCGAGGCGCTGCTGGCCCGGGTGGCCGCCGACGAGAACCTGCACATGGTCTTCTACCGCAACCTGCTCGCCGCCGCGTTCGAGCTGGCCCCGAGCCAGGCCATGCGGGCGGTCGCCGACGTGGTGGCCGACTTCCAGATGCCGGGCGCCGGCATCGACGGGTTCGCCCGCAAGTCGGTGGCGATCGCCCTGGCCGGCATCTACGACCTGCGCCAGCACCGGGACGAGGTGCTCCAGCCGGTGCTGCGCCAGTGGGACGTCTTCAACGTGACAGGTCTCGACGCCGACGGCGAAGCCGCCCGCGAGCAACTCGCCGCCCAACTGGACAACCTGGACCGCGCCGCGACCCGCTTCGAGGAAAAGCGCGACGCCCGAGCCGCCCGCCTAGCCCTCCGCTAACCCCCACCCACCTGCCCCCACCCCACCCCACCCCGACCCGCCCCGGCCGCCCCGCCCCGGCCCGGCCCGGCCCGTTGATCATGAAGTTATTGCCACTCGCGTCGGCGTGTCGTGGCAATAACTTCATGATCGACGCAGAGGGGGGTGGGGGGCGGGGGCGGGGGCGGGGTTAGGGGAGGGGGAGGAGGAGGCAGGTGCTGGTGGCGTGGGCTATCAGGCGGGAGTTGGCGTCGGTGATGCGAGCCTCGGCCAGGGCCGTGCGGCGGCCCCGTTGCAGCACCGTGCCCGCGCAGCGCAGCGTGCCACTGTCGACGGTGACCGGACGGAGGAACTTCACGTTGAGGTCCAGCGAGGTGTAGCCGACGCCGGCCGGCAGGGTGGTGTGCACGGCGCAGGCCGCGGCGGTGTCCAGCAGCGTCGAGAGGACGCCGCCGTGAACGCTGCCGAGCGGGTTGTAGTGGAACTCCTGCGGGGTCAGCTCGACGACGACCTGACCTTCCTCGGCCGCCATCCGGGCCATGTCGATGAGGTGCATCACCGGCGGCGTGGCCAGCTCGCCGGCGATCATCGACCGGATCATGTCGAGGCCGCTCAGTTTACCGATCTGGGCGGCGTTGAGCGCCGGGTCCGCCCAGGTGAAGGTGCGGCTGCGCGCCGGTTCCTGCGTTTGCGTCATGAACCGCAGCCTGGCAGCAGGTTGCTGAGTCTGTCAACGAGACTTAGCCTGGCCGGATGCGACCCACGGCACTCGACTGGTCGGTGGAGAACTGCACGATCACCCGCGCGATGGAGATCCTCGGTGAACGGTGGACCCTGGTGGTGCTCCGCGAGGTGTTCACCGGCGTACGCCGGTTCGACGACATGCGGGTGCGCACCGGCATCCCCCGGCAGGTGCTCACCAACCGACTGGGCACCCTTGTGGAGCAGGGCGTGCTGCGCCGCGAGCCGTACCGGGAGCCGGGCAGCCGGCTGCGCCACGAGTACCGGTTGACCGAGAAGGGCCTGGATCTCTGGCCGGTCCTGGTGGCCGTGCTCGGGTGGGGTGACAGGTACCTCGCCGACCCCGAGGGGCCGCCGCTGACCGTCACCCACCGTGACTGCGGTGCCCGGGTGTTCGTCGAGTTGCGCTGTGCCGACGGGCATGACGTGCGGCCGGCGCGCGACGTGCTGCCCCGTCCCGGGCCGGGCGCCCGTCGTCGTACCCCCTGACCGACGGCGTCGCGCCGGCAGCGCGGCAGGACATCGACAGTCGTGCGCGCCGCGACCGGATCCGATGTGACGGTGGCTGTGCGCAAGCGTGTCGCGGGTGTTGCGGAGATGTGGCCGGCAACGTTCGCCGAATCCGGGCCGAATCAAGCCTTGTCAATGATCTTAAGTATGTGAATACTTCAGTGCACTTGGCCGGTTTCCCCAGATCGGCCGGGTTGTCATCGGGTCAGCCGGCCTCGGCGAGACCCGCTCCCCCGCCCAGGAGGTTGTTACATGCGACCCACGAGGTCCACATTCCGTGTTGCGGCCACTGTCGCCGTTTCCGGAAGTCTGGTCGTCGGCGCGCTCATCGGCGCACCCGCCCAGGCCGCACCCGCCGCCTCGCCCGACGCCGCCGCCGCGCTGTCCGCGCAACTCGGCGACCGCTCGGCCGGCTCGTACCTCGACGCCAGCGGCAGGTCCGTCGTCACGGTGACCGACGCGGCCGCCGCCAGCGCGGCGAACAAGGCCGGCGCCGTCGTCCGTTACGTCACCCGCGGTGCCGGCGAACTCAACCGGGCCACCGCCGAACTGGAGCGCTCCGCCAAGATCCCGGGCACCGCCTGGTGGAGCGACCCGATCACCAACCAGGTGGTCGTCTCCGTCGACAGCACCGTCACCGGCGCCAAGCTGGAGCGGGTCAAGGCTGCCGCCGCGCGCGCCAACGGCGCGGTGCGGGTCGAGGCCGAGGCCGGCGTGCTCAGCACCCGCATCTCGGGTGGCCAGGCCATCTACACCGGCGGCTACCGCTGCTCGCTCGGCTTCAACGTGCGCAGCGGCAGCACCTACTACTTCCTGACCGCCGGGCACTGCACCAACCTCGGCACCAACTGGTACTCGAACTCCAGCCAGACGACCCTGCTGGGCACCCGTTCCGGCACCAGCTTCCCGGGCAACGACTACGGCATCGTGCGGCACAGCAACTCCGCGAACGCCGCCGGCAACGTCTACCTCTACAACGGCAGCTACCGGGACATCACCGGCTCCGGCAACGCGTCGGTCGGTCAGTCGGTGCAGCGCTCGGGCAGCACCACCGGCCTGCGCAGCGGCTCGGTGTCCGCGACCAACGCCACGGTGAACTACGCCGAGGGTTCGGTCTCCGGCCTGATCCGCACCAACGTCTGCGCCGAGGGTGGCGACAGCGGCGGCTCGCTCTTCTCCGGCGGCACCGCGCTCGGCCTCACCTCCGGCGGCAGCGGTAACTGCAGCAGCGGCGGGACGACCTACTTCCAGCCCGTCACCGAGGCCCTGAGCCGCTACGGCGTCAGCGTCTTCTGATCGATTCACCGCCCGCGGGTCGCCGGAATCCTCCGGCGGCCCGCGCCGCGCGTCCGGGGCCAGGGCCGTCCGCCCCGGCGCCGACGCCCGCGCCGCCTCAGGCGAGGCGATCCCGCCCGTCGGTGGGCAGCAGGGGATCCGGGGGTACGACACCTGTCGTCGGCAGGGCGGGCCCGAGCGCCGTGGCGCCGTCGGTGGCCCCGGCGAGGTGTGCCCGTCGGGCGGCGAGGACCGCCAGCAGCGGCCAGAGTGACACGCCCACCGCCGTCACCCGTTCGGCCAGGCCGGTCCGGGATCCGCTGGTCACCTCGAACGCGAACCACCCGAAGAGGGCGAGCAGCACGAGCGTGGCGCTCAGCGCGACGCCCCGCCGAAACGCCCAGGGCGGCTGCGGGCTTCGCGGATGTGCGGCGTCCGGGCCCCGCGGCAGCCGCAGCGCCGACCCGGCGGGCCAGAGCGCCAGCGCCAGGACGGCGATGGTGGCCGCGATGCCGTGGCTGAGTGAGCCGCCGACGGCCGGCCGGGGAAAGGCGACAAGCGCGATGGTCGCCACGCCGCCGACGGCGAGCAGGAATCGGCTGGGCAGCCCGGCCGCGTGCAGCACCGCGGCGATCGCCAGGTAGCAGCAGCCGAGCAGCAGCAGACAAGTGATCATGATCCAGGAGTCGGTGGCGTCGTGCCCCGCCAGTTCGCTGATGGTGTCGCGAACCGGGTCGTACCCGGCCGGCTGGCGGGCACCCGCGACCGTCCAACCGCCCACCAGCAGCACCGGCGCGGCCACCGCGGTGGCGACGCCCCAGTTTGGTACGGCGCGCATTCGGCCACGTTAACCGGCGCGGCGGCCCGGCGAGCCGGGTTCGCCAGGCTGCCCACCGGGGAAGCGCGCGGCCTGCCGCCTGCTCACCTGCGAATCGTGCCGGCCTGCCGGGTGCCCCCGAGGTGGGGCGGCCAGCCCTGACAGAATGCCGGTGAGGACTGTTCCACGATGAGGAGTTGCCAGCCGTGATCCGTACCCACAATGCCGGAAGCCTGCGCGCCGCGGACGCCGGCTCGACGGTGACGCTCGCCGGGTGGGTGGCCCGCCGGCGCGACCACGGCGGGGTCATCTTCGTCGACCTGCGCGACGGCACCGGCGTCGTCCAGGTGGTGTTCCGCGAGGAGGACGCGCACGCGCTGCGCAACGAGTTCTGCGTGAAGGTCGTCGGCGAGGTGACCCGCCGGCCGGGCGGCAACGAGAACCCGGAGCTGCCCACCGGTGAGGTCGAGGTGACAGTCACCGAGCTGGAGGTGCTCTCCGAGGCCGCACCGCTGCCGCTGCCGGTGGACGACCAGATCGAGGCCGGCGACGACATCCGGCTCAAGTACCGCTACCTGGACCTGCGCCGCAGCGGGCCGGCGAACGCCCTGCGGCTGCGCTCGCGGGCCAGCCACCTGGCCCGGGGGGTGCTGCACGAGCGGGACTTCCTGGAGATCGAGACGCCGACGCTGACCCGGTCGACGCCCGAGGGCGCCCGCGACTTCCTGGTCCCGGTGCGCTTGCAGCCCGGCAGCTGGTACGCGCTGCCGCAGTCGCCGCAGCTGTTCAAGCAGCTGCTGATGGTCGGCGGCATGGAGCGGTACTACCAGATTGCCCGCTGCTACCGCGACGAGGACTTCCGGGCCGACCGGCAGCCCGAGTTCACCCAGCTCGACATCGAGATGTCCTTCGTCACCGAGGACGACGTGATCGACCTCGGTGAGGCGATCGTCTCGACGCTCTGGAAGGACCTCGCGGGGCACGAGATCAGCCAGCCGATCCCGCGGATCACCTGGCACGACGCGATGGCCCGGTACGGCTCGGACAAGCCGGACCTGCGCTACGGCGTCGAGTTGACCGAGCTGACCGACTACCTGCGCGGCACGCAGTTCCGGGTCTTCGCCGGCGCGATCGACGCGGGCGGCTACGTCGGCGCGGTGGTGATGCCCGGCGGCGCGGCGCAGAGCCGCAAGGAGCTGGACGGCTGGCAGGACTGGGCCAAGGCGCGTGGTGCCCGTGGCCTGGCGTACGTGGTGCTGGACGCCGAGACCGGCGAGGCGCGCGGGCCGGTGGCGAAGAACCTGTCCGCCGAGCACCTGGGTGGGCTCGCCGACGCGGTCGGCGCCAAGCCGGGTGACGCGGTCTTCTTCGCCGCCAGCACGAACACCCGGGAGGCGCAGGAGCTGCTCGGCGCTGCCCGGGTCGAGATCGCCAAGCGGTCCGGCCTGATCGACGAGAGCGCCTGGGCGTTCTGCTGGGTGGTCGACGCGCCGATGTTCGAGAAGACCGACGAGGGTGGCTGGACTGCCGTGCACCACCCGTTCACCTCGCCGAACGCCGAGTGGGTGGACCGGTTCGAGGAGGCCCCGGACCGGGCCCTGGCGTACGCGTACGACATCGTCTGCAACGGCAACGAGATCGGCGGCGGCTCGATCCGTATCCACCGGGGTGACGTGCAGAAGCGGGTCTTCGACCTGCTCGGCATCACTCCCGAGGAGGCGCAGGACAAGTTCGGCTTCCTGCTGGAGGCGTTCAAGTACGGCGCCCCGCCGCACGGCGGCATCGCCTTCGGCTGGGACCGGGTCTGCATGCTTCTCGCCGGCGCGGACTCGATCCGCGAGGTCATCGCGTTCCCGAAGACCCGGGGCGGCTTCGACCCGCTGACCGGCGCGCCGACCCCGATCACCGGCCAGCAGCGCACCGAGGCCGGCATCGACGCCAAGCCGAAGCCGCCGGCCACCGCCCACACCGGCACCGCCGGCCCGGCCGCTCCGGTGGCCGACCCGGTCTGACCCCCGCCCGTTTGGTTGATCAAGAGGTCTGCGTCATCATCGCCCCGCGGGATGACGCAGACCTCTTGATCGATGGTGGGGGAGTGGGCGCGGATGCGGGTGCTCGTTGTCGGGGGTAGCGGGTTTCTGGGACGTACGGTCTGCCGGCGGGCCGTCGACGCCGGGTTGTCGGTGGTGGGGAGCTTCCACTCCGGTTCGATGGACGTGCCGGGGGTGGCGGCGCGGCGGCTGGACGTGACTGATCGGGCCGCGGTGCGCGCGCTGGTCGCCGAGGTGCGGCCGGACGCGGTCGTCGGGACCCCCTACCGGTACGGGGACTGGGCGGTCACCGCCGACGGGGCGGCGCACGTGGCGGTCGCCGCCGCCGAGGTCGGTGCCCGACTGGTGCACGTGTCGAGTGACGCGCTGCACGCCGGTCGTCCCACGCCGTACGCCGACGACGACCCACCCACCCCGGTGCACGCGTACGGGGCCGCGAAGGCGGCGGCGGAGACCGCCGTGCGGGCGATCGACCCGGGGGCGGCAGTGGTGCGTACCTCGCTGATCCTGGGCGAGGGCAGCAAGCAGATCCAGCTCTGCCGGGACGCGCTCGCCGGGCGGGCCGTCCTGTTCACCGACGAGCTGCGTTGCCCGATCGACGTGACCGACCTGGCCGACGCGGTGCTGGAGTTGGTCGCCTCGTCGTACGCGGGTCCGCTCAACGTGGCCGGCCCCGATGCGGTGAGCCGGGCCGACCTGGGCCGGCTGGTCGCCGAGCGGTCTGGTGTGAGCACGGCCGGCCTCACGACCACCACCGGCGCCTCGACCGGCCTGACCCGCCCCCTCGACGTACGCCTCGACAGCTCCCGCGCCGCCGGCCTGCTGCGGACCCGGCTGCGCGGGGTACGCGAACTCCTGGCGCACTGAGAGGAGCGCGGCTGCACACTTCTTATGCACAAGACTTGTGCATAAGAAGTGTGCAGAGATAGTGTGCAGGCATGGAGAACTCCCCACCCGGCAAGCGCGCCGAGCCCCGCCGCGTCGATCTGGACGCGCGACAGGTCCGGGTGCTGGCCCACCCGCTGCGGATGCGGCTGCTCGGCTCGCTGCGAATCGACGGCCCGGCGACCGCGACGGCCCTCGCCGAGAAGTTGGGCACCAACACCGGCGCGACCAGCTATCACCTGCGGCAGCTCGCCGAGGTGGGGCTGGTGGCCGAGGATCCCGACCGGGGCACCGGTCGGCAGCGCTGGTGGCAGGCCGCGCACGACATGAGTCACTTCGAGCCCACCGACTTCGACGACGATCCGGACGCCCGCGCCGCGGTGCAGTGGATCCAGACCGACCAGGTGCGGCTGATGGCCGAGCTGGCCGAGCGGTGGATGGCCGTCGAGCACACCCAGTCCCGTTCCTGGCGCGACGCCGCCGGCATGAGTGACCTGGTGTTGCCGCTCGACCCGGCCCGACTGCGTGCGCTCAGCGACGACCTGTGGGCGGTGCTGCTGCGCTACCGCGACGACGCCGTCGTCGACGCCCCGGACGTCAAGCCCGTGCACGTGTTCCTGGCCGGCTTCCCGCGCCTGGACGAGCGATGGTGAGCGCGAGCAGGGTGAGCGCGCTCTCCGTCCGTCAGGTCCGGCATCGCTACCTGACGCTCTATGGCCTGCGCTGGCTGCCCACGGGTCTGCTGATCCCGGTGATGGTCCTGCTGATGCAGGAGCGGGGCCTGTCGCTGCCGCAGATCGGCCTGGCCTTCACCGCCCAGGGGTTGCTGGTGCTGATGCTGGAGCTGCCCACCGGCGGGCTCGCCGACGCCCTCGGCCGCCGTCCCGTGTTGATCGTCGCCGGGGCGCTCAGCCTCGTCTCGCTGTCGCTGTTCGCGGTGGCCGACTCGTTCTGGATGTTCTTCCTGGTCTACGCCGTGCAGGGGATCTACCGGGCCCTGGACAGCGGCCCGCTGGAGTCCTGGTACGTCGACGCCACACTGGCCGCCGACCCGAGCGCGGAGTACGAGCGGGGCCTCGGGCACGCCGGCGCGGTCAGTGGCGCGGCCATCGGCGCCGGTGCGCTGCTCAGCGGTGGCCTTGTCGCCCTGGGCCGGATCGGGCCGGTCAGCGCACTCACCGTGCCCGTGCTGGCCGCGATCGTCGCGCAGGCGGTCGCGCTTGTCGCCCTGCTCGTCCTGCTTGTCGAGCAGCGGCCGGCCACCGGGTTCGCGGCGGTGCGGGCCTCGGTGGTCCAGGCGCCCCGGATGATCGGCGAGGCGGTCGGGCTGCTGCGTCGCTCCCGGGTGCTGCTGGCCCTGGTCGCGGTGGAGCTGTTCTGGGGCTTCGGCATGGTCACCTTCGAGTCCCTGCTGCCGGTCCGGCTCGCCGAGGTGATCGGCAACCCGGACCGCGCCGCGGCGCTGCTCGGACCGGCCAGTTCGGCCGCCTGGCTCGCCTCGGCTGCCGGCGCGGCACTGACCCCGCTGTTGCTGCGCTGGCTGGGCGCCGCGCCCGGCGCCGCAATGCTGCGCATCCTGCAGGGTGTGACGGTGGTCGGGATGGGGCTGTTCGCCGGCCCGGTCGGAGTGTTGGCGGCCTACCTGGCCTGCTACGCCGTGCACGGCGCGTCCAACCCGTTGCACAGTGGCCTGTTGCACCGACAGGTCGACGGCCCGTACCGGACCAGCGTGCTCTCCCTGAACTCGATGATGTCGGCACCGGCCGCCGCGCTCGGCGGGGTGGTCCTGACCGCGATCGCCGCCGCCGCCAGCGTCAGCGCCGCGATGGTGGTCGGCGCGGTGGTGCTTGCCGTCGCCGCCCCGCTCTACCTGCCCGCCTGGCGGGCCGGGCGTCGGGCCACACCCGCCGTCGAGCCGACCGCGGTCCCGGTACCCGCCGTCGACCGTTAGCGAAGACCCCTCGCCGGACCGGCCGGAACGCCGGTCAGGCGAGGCGGACCGAGCTGAGCGGGAGAGTGTCGGTGAAGCCGAGCCGACGGTAGAGCCGGGCCGCACCGACGTTGTGCGTGTAGACACCGAGCCCCACGGTGTCGTGGCGGGCCAGCAGCGCCCGGGTCATCCCGGCGGTCAGGGACGCGCCCAGCCCCCGCCCCCGCTGGTCGGGTGCGACGGTCAGGCCGGCGAGGAAACCGATGTCGCCCTGGCTGCGGTCCGCGCCGCACGCCACCAACCGGTCGCCGACCCGGATGCCGTACCAGTCGAGCACCCGGGGGTCGCCGGGGCGGGAGGTGCTGGCGGGGAACGCCTCCTCGACCAGCGCGGCCAGCTCCGGCCGGTCGGCGTCGGTGAGGCGGACGACCGGCTGCTCGTCCGGCTGGGCCGGTGGTGGCGCGGTGGTCCAGTGGAAGTCCCAGTCACTGTGTTCGGCAACCGCCAGCCGGTCGGCCGACAGCGCGCGATCGTGCCGGGGCAGGTGCAGCCGCTGTCCCGGGTGCAGCATCCCGTCGGCGGCGAGCGCGACACAGATCTCCAGCGCCGGTTCGGCCGGGCCGATCGCGCAGCCGGCCGGTCCGTGCTCGGGCGGCACCTGCCACAGCACGGCACCGGCACGCCGGTACGCGCGCACCGGCGCGCTGCGCGGGAGCGCGTGCCGGGCGAACGGGTGGTGGCCGACGGTGGCCAGGACGGCGCTCCGTCCCAGGAGCACCTGGTCGTCGATGATCATGGACACCAGCCTAGGAGCAGCTGCCGCAACGCCCGCGCCGGCCTGGGGCGATGCGACCCCATCCATCGTGGAGATTGACGAGCCGACCGATTGGGTACATCTCGCGCCGACCTACTGGGAACCCCCACCGGAGGACCGACATGCTCGCCATTCTCGCGGCTATCGTCTTTGGCTTCGCGCTGCTGCTCGACCTGCTCAACACCGACTTCGGAGCACCGGACCTGTTCAACTGGAACACGCTCGTGCTCATCGGTCTCCTCCTGCTCTCGCTCTACCTGGCCGGCGTCGGCAGCGGCCCGCGCGGCGGTGGCGGCGGCCGCTGGTACCGGGGCCGGCGCCCCGGTCGTGGCTGACCGGAACCGATCACCGGTGGCGGGCCCACGGCGCGATTCCGGCCCCGTGGGCCCGGCCCGGTACTGTCTTCGTGATGGAGTCCGACGCCCTTTTCTCTCTCGGTGAACCCGCCGGGGCGCGTAGCGCGCCCGACGGTCCTGCCGGCGTCGACGGCTTCACCGCGGTGGCCGACGATTCGCCCCTGCCCGTCCGGATGCGCCCGGCCACCCTCGACGAGTTGGTCGGGCAGGACCACCTGCTCGCCCCCGGTGCCCCCCTGCGGCAACTGGTCTCCGGCGGCGCCCCGATGTCGGTGATCCTCTGGGGTCCGCCCGGCAGCGGCAAGACCACAATCGCGCACCTGGTGGCCGGGGCGACCGACCGCCGCTTCGTCGCCATGTCGGCGCTCTCCGCCGGCGTCAAGGACGTCCGGGCGGTGATCGAGGCGGCCCGTCGCCAGCGCCGCGCGGGCGGCCCGCAGACCGTGCTCTTCATCGACGAGGTGCACCGGTTCAGCAAGACCCAACAGGATTCGCTGCTCGCCGCGGTCGAGGACCGCACCGTCACGTTGCTGGCGGCGACCACCGAAAACCCGTACTTCTCGATCATCTCGCCGCTGCTGTCGCGGTGCGTGCTGCTCACCCTGCAACCGCTCGACGACGAGGCGGTCCGGGGCCTGCTGCGCCGCGCGGTCGCCGACAAGCGCGGCCTGGACGGCGGGCTCACCCTGGCCGCCGAGGCCGAGGACCACCTGGTCCGGCTCGCCGCCGGTGACGTCCGCAAGGCGCTCACCGCGCTGGAGGCGGCGGCGGCCTCCGCCACGGCGGTCGGCGGCGGACGGATCGACCTCGCCACCGCCGAACAGGCCGTCGACGTCGCGGCGGTGCGCTACGACCGCGACGGCGACGCCCACTACGACGTGGTCAGCGCCTTCATCAAGAGCATGCGCGGCTCGGACGTCGACGCCGCGGTGCACTGGCTGGCCCGCATGCTTGTCGCCGGCGAGGACGCCCGGTTCATCGCCCGCCGCCTGGTCATCTTCGCCAGCGAGGACGTGGGCATGGCCGACCCCACCGCGTTGAGCGTCGCCACCGCCGCCGCCCACGCCGTCGAGTACGTGGGGCTGCCCGAAGCGCAGCTCAACCTGGCCCAGGCGGTGATCCACCTGGCCACCGCCCCCAAGTCCAACTCGGCCACCACCGCCATCGGGGCCGCGATCGCCGACGTCCGGGCCGGTCGGGGCGGCCCGGTGCCGCGCGGGCTGCGCGACGCGCACTATTCCGGCGCCCGCGGCCTGGGCCACGGCACGGGTTACCGCTACCCGCACGACGACAAGCGCGGCGTGCTCACCCAGCAGTACGTGCCGGACGACCTGGTCGGCATCGACTACTACCAGCCCAGCCCGCACGGCGCGGAACGGTCGGTGGCCACCCGGCTGCCGGTGCTGCGCCGGATCGTGCGTGGCCTGCCGGCCCCGGCCACCCGTCCGGACACTCCGACAGCCGAGCCGCCGGTAACACCACGGACGGCGTCCGCGCTTCCTGATGAGAACGACCGCGCGACGACGGGCGCGGGCACCTCCGGCACGACGCAGGACAGCGGCGCTGACGCCGCAGGAGAGGGTCAACAGTGAGATCGCGTGGTGGGGACCGCCCGGACGAGGGCCCGGACGAGCGGCGCGATCCCCGCGCCAAGACGCGCCGGTGTGCATCTTGCCCCAGCGCACCCCGTAGGGCGAGTTGAAGTCGTAGCCCTGCAGCGGCAGCAGCCACACCTCGGGCTCGGCGCTGTCC
>NZ_JBEZFA010000062.1:0-30087 GCF_040649215.1 Micromonospora sp. NPDC049044
AATTGGCACTGGCTTTACAAGCACCCTGTTGAGTTCTCAAAGAACAACCACACACCGACCAGAAGCCCCACCTCAGTGGAACCCCGTTTCGGGGCAACCGCTCAAACCTACTTGGTTGAACTTTCATTGTCAACCTCAGGTTCGAGGCGATCAATGTGGTTCATCCGGACCCACGATGACGCACGCCGAACCCGGCGGTCGTTACTGTCGTGGGAAGCCGCAGACCGGCCGATCGCCGCTTCGCGGCTATCCGCCCGGCTCCTGCCGGCTTCAGAACCTTACCCGGTCGGCTTCGCGTTTGCAACCCGCTTCCGGGATGTTCCGCACCGCCCGATCCTCAGTCTCGCTCGGCGTCTCCGCCACGAGCCTGGCGCCCGCTCTCGGCCGGTTTGTCCGGCCTCCCCCGTGCAGAGAGAAAGTTACGCGGACGGCCCGGAGAAGGCAAATCAGGGTTCATCACTGGTTCCGATCGGCTGGTTCGCAACGGTCCCGGTACAGCCGCAGACGCGGGCCGTCCCGCCGTGCCAGAGTGTCAGGCATGGATGAGTCCGGGCTCGGCACCAGGGTGTTCGCCGAGGAGTCGCTGCTCGGCGTGCTGCTGCCGTTCTGGCAGGTGGTGATCGGCGCGGTAGTACTTGTCGTGTTGGTGCTCTCGGTGGGACGACTGGCCCGACGGGGCAAGTCCCGCATGACCACCGCGCTGCTGATCACCGCCGCGGCCATCGCCGGGTTCGCGGTGATCGGCGTCCTGCTCGAGGGCTGAGGCTCAGAGCCGCCGGTTTGCCAGGCTGGGCAGCTCGGCCCGGATCACGGCGAGCCGGTCGAGGTCCAGGTCGACGACCGACACACCCGGGCCATCCGGCAACTGGGTGAGGACCGTCCCCCACGGGTCGACCACCATGCTGCGGCCGAAGCAGGTGCGGCCCGGCTCGTGGTCGCCGGTCTGGCCGGCCGCCGCCACGTAGCACTGGTTCTCGATGGCCCGGGCTCGCAACAGAACCTCCCAGTGGTCCCGGCCGGTGTGCATCATGAACGCCGCCGGGACCACCAGCAGTTGGGCCCCACCATCGGTGGCGAGCAGCCGGTACAACTCCGGGAAGCGCAGGTCGTAGCAGATCGACAGGCCGACCCGCAGTCCCTCGATGTCCACCACCACCGGCTGCGCCCCGGGGGCGACAGTTGCCGACTCCCGGTAGGAGACCCGCCCGGGGATCTCCACGTCGTACAGATGGATCTTGCGGTAGCTCGCGGCCAGTTTGCCGGCGCGGTCGAAGACCAGTGACGTGTTCCAGGTGTGTTCCGGGTCCGGACCAGCCTCGTGGAAGGAGCCGGCCACCAGCCAGATCCCGAGCCGCCCGGCGATCTCGGCGAAGAAGCTGCCCACCTCGCCGTCCACCGGCTCCGGCTCGGGCATCCCGGTGGCCGGGCCGAGGTAGTCGACGTACTCCGGCAGGACGGCGAGATCCGCGCCGCCGGCGGCCGCGCGGACCAGCAGGGCCTCCGCGGCGGCCAGGTTGGCCTTCCGGTCGTCCCGGGCGTTCAGTTGGCAGACCGCGACGCGCATGAGCACAGGGTACGGCGGGACGGCCGGCGCGGACAGCGTCAGAGACTGGCCAGCACCAAGGCACCGGCGGCGAAGCCGAGCCCGGTGATCTGGACGACGCGCAGCCGTTCCCGGTCGACCGCCAACGCCAACAGCACTGTGCTCGCCGGGTAGAGCGCGGCGACCGCCGCGACGATGCTCAGGTGACCACGGGCAGCGGCGGCCAGGAACAGCGCGTTGGCGCCACTGTCGAGCAGACCGGCGACCGCCGCCAAACCGAACTCCCGTCGCCCGAGCCGCAGCTGCTTCCGGGTGCCGAGGGCCAGCGCGAGGCCGACCGCGATCGAGCTGGCCCGAACCGCCGCCACCGGCCACATCCCGGCGCTCTCGTCGGCCTGGCCCAGGAAGGTGTAGAAGACCCCGAACAGCGCCCCGGCGGCGAGGGCCAGCCCGACCAGCCGGGCCGGGACGGCTCGTCCGCCACCGCTTTCCCCCAAACTGACCAGGGCGATGGCCAGCACAGCGAGGCCGGCGCCGGTAAGCGCCAGGACACCCGGGAAGGAGGCGGTGAACAGGCCGGCGATGATCGGCACCACCGCGGCGGTGATCGCGGTGACCGGCGCGACCACCACCATCATCCCGCCGGCGAGAGCCCGGTAGAGAAGCATGACACCGCCCGCGCCGGCCACCCCGGCGAGCAGCCCCCAGCCGAGGTCACCGAGGTGTGGGGTGCCGGGCACGAGCAGCACCAGCACGACCAGCAGCGGGACACTCAGAATTTGGGAGACCACGGTCACGGCAATCGGGTCCGCGTGCCGGGACGCCTTACCACCGGAGAAGTCAGCAGTGCCGAACGCGACGGCGGCCAGCGCAGCCAGGACAATGGGCATCATGTACCTGTCGTACCACAATAGTGACCGCGAAGGATAGTTTAATGACCGAAGCAGGACCGGATCGAGTGGGCGCGGTAACCGCCGCGGTAGCCCGGCAGGTACGCGAACTACGGGCTGCCCGGGGCTGGTCCTTCGAGGAGCTGGCCGGCCGCTCCGGGGTGAGCAAGGCGATGCTCGTGCAGATCGAGGGCGCCCGCACCAACCCCAGCGTCGGCACGCTGTGCCGGGTCGCCGACGCGTTCGGCGTCAATATCGCCCGTCTCCTTGAGCCGGACGAGGAGCAGACGGTGCGGATCAGCTCCACGGCCGACGCGCCAGTGCTCTGGCAGGGCGAACACGGCGGCACCGGCCACCTGCTCAGCGGGCTTGGCGAGCCCGACCTGGTCGAGCTCTGGGACTGGCGGCTGGAGCCCGGGGACGGACACCGCTCCTCCGACCACCCCCGCGGCACCCGCGAGGTGCTGCACGTGCTCGCCGGCACGGTGATCGTTCACGTCGACGGGCAGGATCACGCCGTCCGGGCCGGCGACACTATCGAGTTCCACGCCGACCGGGAGCACGGCTACCGCAACGACGCCGCGGACCCGGCCCGGCTGATGATGGTGACGGTCACCCCGTCGGGCGAGTGGGACCGCCGAACACGGTCACGCCGGCCGCGTCAGTGACGAACGGCCGGCGTGACGCGGGGACGATCAGGCCGACTTCTCCTCGCGGTCCCGCCGGGCCCGACGCCCGGTGAACTCGCGCGGCACGATTGTCGGGTTGACGTTTTCGAGGACCACTTCACGAGTGATCAACACCCGGGCGGCGTCGGGGTTGCTCGGCACCTCGTACATCGCGGAGAGCAACACCTCCTCGATGATGGCGCGCAGGCCACGGGCACCGGTGCCCCGCAGCATCGCCTGGTCGGCGATCGCCTCCAGCGCCGGCTCGTCGAACTCCAGCTCGACCCCGTCCAGCTCGAACAGGCGCTGGTACTGGCGGACCAGTGCGTTACGCGGCTCGGTGAGGATCCGCACCAGGGCGCTGCGATCCAGACTGCGCACGTTGGTGATCACCGGCAGCCGGCCCACGAACTCGGGGATCAACCCGAACTTGAGCATGTCTTCCGGCATGACCTGGCTGAAGATGTCGTCCGTCGAGCGCTCGGAGACCGACCGGAGTCGGGCACCGAAGCCGGTGCCGCCCTGCCCGGTGCGGGACTCGATGATCTGGTCGAGGCCGGCGAAGGCGCCACCACAGATGAACAACACGTTCGTGGTGTCGATCTGGATGAACTCCTGGTGCGGATGCTTGCGGCCGCCCTGCGGCGGCACGTTGGCGACAGTGCCCTCAAGCATCTTGAGCAGGGCCTGCTGGACCCCCTCGCCGGAGACGTCCCGCGTGATCGAGGGGTTCTCCGACTTGCGGGCGATCTTGTCGACCTCGTCGATGTAGATGATGCCGGTCTCGGCGCGCTTGATGTCGTAATCCGCGGCCTGGATCAGCTTGAGGAGGATGTTCTCCACGTCCTCGCCGACGTAGCCCGCCTCGGTCAGGGCCGTGGCGTCGGCGATGGCGAACGGGACGTTCAACATCCGCGCGAGGGTCTGCGCCAGGTGGGTCTTGCCGCACCCGGTCGGGCCGAGCAGCAGGATGTTGGACTTGGCCAGCTCGACGGCGTCACTGCCGGAGCCCGGCGCACCGGCCGCCTCAGCCTGGATCCGCTTGTAGTGGTTGTAGACCGCGACCGCGAGCGCCTTCTTGGCCTGGTCCTGCCCCACGACGTAGTTGTCGAGGAACTGGCAGATCTCCATCGGCTTGGGAAGCTCTTCCCACTTCACCTCGCCGGACTCGGCCAACTCCTCTTCGATGATCTCGTTACAGAGATCGATGCACTCGTCGCAGATGTAGACCCCTGGGCCCGCGATGAGCTTCTTGACCTGCTTCTGCGACTTGCCGCAGAAGGAGCATTTCAGTAGGTCGCCGCCGTCACCGATCCGTGCCACCTACGTTCTCCCTGCACTCGTCGGCCGGAGACCCGGCCCTGACCTGCGGACGCTGCGCGCCGCCCGGTTTGGTTCACCCCACCGGTCCCAACCGGCGAAGCGGTACGGACCCGACGTTACCCGCTGACGGGGCATTCTCCGACCCCCAAAACGGGTGTGTCAGAGGTCGGCCGGGAACTGCCCGCCCCGGCCAACCTCTGACCCGACACTGCTCAGCTGGCGGAGTGAGTCGCCAGCAGACCCTTCTTGCGGCTGGTCAGGATGGTGTCGACCAGCCCGTACTCCTTGGACTCCTCGGCCGTCATGATCTTGTCACGGTCGATGTCCTTGCGAACCTGCTCGATCGGGCGGTTGCAGTGGCGGGACAGCATGTCCTCCAACTGCGTCCGCATCCGCAGGATCTCCCGGGCCTGGATCTCAATGTCCGAACCCTGCCCGTAGCCGCCCTCGGTGGCCGGCTGGTGGATGATGATCCGCGAGTTCGGCAGGGCCATCCGCTTACCGGCGGTGCCCGCCGACAGCAGCACCGCCGCCGCGCTGGCGGCCTGCCCGAGGCAGACCGTCTGGATGTCCGGACGGACGTACTGCATGGTGTCGTAGATCGCCGTCATGGCGGTGAACGAACCACCGGGCGAGTTGATGTACATGATGATGTCGCGGTCCGGGTCGGTGCCCTCGAGCGTCAGCAGCTGGGCCATCACGTCGTTAGCCGACGCGTCGTCCACCTGGACACCGAGGAAGATGATCCGGTCCTCGAAGAGCTTGTTGTACGGGTTGGATTCCTTGACCCCGTACGACGTGCGCTCGACGAACGACGGCAGCACGTAACGGTTGTGCACGGCCGCGAACTGGGGCGGCAAGCTCAGATCGGTCATCGTCAGCTCCTCAGCTCAGGGTCCCGGCGCCATCCGGAACCTGAGCGGCCCCGATGATCACCTTGTCGATGAAGCCGTAGTCCATGGCCTCCTGGGCGGTGAACCAACGGTCCCGGTCCGAGTCCGCCTCGATCTGCGACTGACTCTGGCCGGTGTGGTGCGCGACCCGCTCCTGGAACATCCGCTTCGTGTAGAGCATCTGCTCCGCCTGGATGGCGATGTCGGACGCCGTGCCGCCCAGACCACCGGACGGCTGGTGCATCATGATCCGGGCGTGGGGCAGGGCGTACCGCTTGCCCTTGGTGCCCGCGCAGAGCAGCAGCTGGCCCATCGAGGCCGCCATGCCCATCGCCACGGTCGACACGTCGTTGTCGATGAACTGCATGGTGTCGTAGATCGCCATGCCGGAGTAGACCGAGCCACCCGGCGAGTTGATCCACAGGTTGATGTCGCGGTCCGGGTCCTCCGCGGCGAGCAGCAGCAGCTGCGCGCAGATGCGGTTGGCGACCTGGTCGGTCACCTCACTGCCCAGGAAGATGATGCGTTCCTTGAGCAACCGGTTGTAGACCGAGTCGTCGAGGTTGCCAATGGAGTCGCCACCGCGCGCGTCAATCGCCCGGAGCGACTTCTTGGGGATGTGCATGTCGGTCATGGCAGCCCTTCGCTCTCCGTACCGTCTTTCCCGACACTAACCGCTGTGCGGGGCGGCAGAGTCCCGGTCGGGGCACTGTTCGCTCTCAGCGCAGCTGTGTCGGGCACACCCGCGGCGCGGGCTCCCCGGGGCGTACCCGGGGAAAGAATTCGGCCGCCGTCCACCGCACAGCGGCGGACGGCGGCCGCAGTCGACGATCAGTGGTCGTGGTTGTGCTCCGCCTCGTTGGCGGCGCGCAGGGCGTCGAGGGTGACCTCGTTGCCGGCCGAGTCCTTGATCGTGATCCGCTCCATGACGGCGGCGAGCGCCTTGCCGCGCCGCACGTCGCCGAAGACCGCGGCGGCGGCACCGGAGCGCACCAGCTGGTCGTAGTACTGCTGGGGGGCCATCCCGGCGCGCTGCGCCCGGTGCACGATCTCGTGGCCGAACTCGTCGTCGGAGACCTGCACGTCCTCCGCGTCGGCGAGAGTGTCAAGCAGCAGCTGAACCTTGACGCCCTCGGTCGCCGCCTCGGTCAGCTCGGTGTCGATCTGCTCCTCGGTCTTGTCCTCGGCCGCGAGGTACTCCTCCATGGAGGCGCCGATCCGCTCCAGCTGGTCGACCATCGCCTGCTTGCGGCTCTCGACCTCCTCGCGGACGACACCCTCCGGAGCCGGGATCTCGGCGGCCTCGACCAGCCGCGCCAGGGCCTTGTCCCGAGCGGCGTAGATCTGCTCGACCTGCTTGCCCTGGGTGACCCGGGCCCGCAGGTCGCCGCGCAGCTCCTCGATCGTGTCGAACTCGCTCGCCATCTGGGCGAACTCGTCGTTCAGCTCCGGCAGCTCCTTCTCCTTGACCGTGCGCACGGTCACCGCCACCTCGGCGTCGCGACCGGCGAAGTCGCCGCCGACGAGCTGGGTGGTGAAGGTGGTGTCCTCACCGGCGGAGAGGCCGACGACGGCCTCGTCGAGGCCGGGCAGGAGCTGCTTGCTGCCCACCTCGTGGGAGATGTTGCTCGCCTGGCCGCCCGGCACGTCCTCGCCGTCGACTGTGGCGTTCAGGTCGATCTGGACGTAGTCGCCCTCGGCGGCGGCCCGCTCGACGGTCTTGAGGGTCGCGAACCGCTCGCGCAGGTTCTTCACCTGCTCGTCGATCTCGCTCTCGTCGATCTGCAGCTCGTCGACGACCACCTCGATGGTGGAGGCGTCGGGCAGCGTGATCTCCGGGCGGACGTCGACCTCGGCGGTGAAGTTGAGCGAGTCACCGTCGTTGAACTCGGTGATCTCGACCTCGGGGCGCCCGAGCGTCTTGAGGTCGTGCTCGCGCACCGCGGCCATGATGTTCTCCGGGATGGCCTCCTGCACCGCCTCGTTGAGGACGGTGCCGCGGCCGACCCGCTGGTCGATCACGGCGGTCGGGACCTTGCCCCGGCGGAAGCCCGGAACCTGGACCTGCGAACCGATCTCCCGGTACGCCTTCTTGAGGCTCGGCTCGAGCTCGACGAACGGCACCTCGATGGCGAGCCGCACGCGCGTCGGGCTCAGAGTCTCGACGGTGCTCTTCACAGGCGTACTCCTTGACGGATCTCAGTTGAGTCTGGGCGTGCTTCAGCCCATCGAGTGTAGGTGAGCCGGCCTGACGCTCCGGCAGCGCCCGGGAACCGCACGGTGGCGGCGCCCGGGGCGGCCCGGCCGCAGACGACAGTCGGGGTGGCGGGATTTGAACCCACGGCCCCTCGCTCCCAAAGCGAGTGCGCTACCAAGCTGCGCCACACCCCGTGGCGACGTGCAGTCTATGCCGTCGGCGCGACCCGGGCGGTGCCGGGGCACCCGCCACCCGGACAAATATCACGAAAAGCCCCGTAACGCCCGTCGGCCGCCACGCCGCGGTCGGCGCCACCCGGTCGGGTGGCGTGGCTGCACGGTCGGCAAGAGCATTGGGTACGCTGTCCGCGCGCCCCGTTTCGGCGGGGGCATGCGGGCGTAGCTCAATGGTAGAGCTTCAGTCTTCCAAACTGACTACGCGGGTTCGATTCCCGTCGCCCGCTCCAACGGCCTTCGGCCCAGGTCAGAGGCCGCATCCCCGCTCCTGGGCCGGTCGGCCACTCCCCCGCTTCGATCTGGCGGGCCATTCGTGGCCCACTACTCGCCGGGCAGGAGCCGGTTCGGGTCAGCACCCGGTGGGAAGAACGCGAGGCTGCTTGGATCCCGGTCGTCACCGTGATCCTCTTTCCAGCCGACGGCGGAGGAGATCACGTAGTCCAAGCCGCCGCCGCTCACCAACATGAGGACCCGACTGTGCGATCCGATCTGGCCCAGGTCGGACAGGATTCGGTGGCGTTCTCCGCCGGTCCACGGCCGAGTCGATTTCGCGGTCCCGCTCGCTCCGCCGTCGAGCAGCTTTGCGCGCCAGCTCCGGATGGTGGCCGGCGTGCTGGCGGCCAGGGCGAGGCGGCCCGGGTGCGGCCCGATGTGCAGGGCGCACAGGTACTGCACCCACCAGCGTCGGCCCGGACTGTCCTCGTGGTGGAGGCCGGCGAGGAGATGACCAGGCTGGCGGCCGACCTCCGTGAGCTCCTGGGTGGATAGGCCCTACGGCGGTACAGCCAGGCACGCCCGGTTCTTCTTCGACGCCGGGTCCGGGGGTGTCCTGTGGCCAACCGACCCGCAGCAACGGGAGGCCTGGGGGAATCCGGTGCGCCTGGCGGCGCTGCCGATCAGCGTGACCCTTCGGGATGAGCTGACCCAGTTGGTCGAGTGGTACGACGCATCACTGAACCGGGACTATCCACCCGACCCGGGGCCGTGGCGCGAGCCGGAATGCCAAGCCTTCAACGCGGCCGTTCGGCGGGCCCTCGACCAGCTGCGCGCCGAACTCGGCGAACGGTGGGTGATCGCAGACGAATTCGACGAGGTGCACGAGGACCCGGACCTCGACCGGTACCTCGCCGACCCGGTCAGCTTTCGGCGATGACCTGCGTCTGCCGCAGCAGCGGAGCACCACTTGTGTGAAGCATCCGGTGGGACGTGACCCCAGGGGTCATCGTCCGGTCTCCACGGCGGGATAGCGGGCTCATCCGCGTCCGCGTTCCCGGTCAGCGGGTGGCGACGCGCACTTCTCGATCAACTCCCAGGCGTTGAAGAACTTCGGCTGCGGGCCGAACAGCTCGTCCAGATATCGCGTGGGAGCCGCATGACGATCGTCGCCCGGCAGCCAGATCGAGTCGCACTCCGGGCACAGCAGGAACACCCGCCCGTCCGCACGGACCCGGTACCAGGTCTGCCAGTCCTGCCCACATGCCGTGCACGCGACCCGTGCGTCGTCGGCACGGACAGCTTCGGAGCCGTGATCGGGCAGGCGGTGCTCAGTCACCGACATTCCTCATCCCGTTCCCGATGTCGAAGGACACTGCACGGCCCCCAGCTCTCCAACGGCGGTTCGCGCCGCACGCATCGACCGTACCGCTCGTCATCATCGAGTCACAGTGGCCGTGCACCGGCCACGGACCACCGGGCTGAACGGGCCCGACACGCGGCCGCCGGCCACTGCGACCGGGTGCGGCCCCGTCGCGTGCCCGGCCAAAGGTCGCCCAAGGCCGGGGTCACGGGGTTCGAGGTTCGAGGTTCGGCTCCTGCGCAGCCGACGACGGATGGCCGAGACTGTGGCGATGTCACGCAATGTCGAGGGCGCCCCACGCCGGCAGGTCGCCATCGCCGTGCTCCTCATCGCCGCTGGTGTGCTGATCCTCTTCGTTCCCGCCGGCGACGAGGGCAGGGTCCTCGTCGCCCTCAGCGAAGGTCACGGGCTGTCGGCAGTGGACGTGGTCGGCGCGGTACTGCTGGCGTCGGGCGGCACCTGGCTTGAGGTTCTCGTGCTCCGACGCCTGCCGCACCTCGCCCTGCCCGCACGGGCCCTGTTCGCCCTCGGCCTGCTGGCCGGTCTCGGTGTGGGGCTTCTGATCGCCTCGGTTTTCTCGGGATTCTTCTGGTGGTGGGCCGTCGGCGCCGCCGCGCTCGGGGTCGTCCTCCTCGTCCTCGTGCCGCTCACGGCACGTCGTTGAGGTCATCGACCGAACGCTCGACGACCCGCGACGCCCGGCGCGACGGCAGCCCGGCCGTCGCGGTGTCTCCGCACTACTCGGAGCCGCCGCCACGGATCACCCCGGACATGTCACGACGCGCGCGGCAGCGCGAGCCAGTCCGCCCAGGAGATGTCGCGGCCCAGATAACGGGGTTCCTGGAAGGGCCAGTCGGCGGCGATCCACTGCGGCACGAACGCGTCGAGTGCGCGTTCCGCCGCGCTGCCGACGAGGTCGTTCACCACCCACCAGGAAATCTCGCCATCGGCGCCGATGCGCTCCGGCGGGTCGATGTAGACGCAACCCAGGAGCGCCGTCTCGCCCTCGTCCAACAGCGCGTAGTTGAACGACTGGTGCGCGGCGATCTCCTTCTCGTGCCGCAGCAGGTCGACGCGGTCCTCCTCGTAGGTCATCGTCTCCGGGGGCCAGGCCCAGGCCGGGCCGAAGATCTCCCACAGGCGCTCCCGGGAGCCCATCACGGCGGGGTAGTCGAGCGCGGTGTCCGCTTCCCGGATCGGCCGCAGGTGCAGCGTGCTGCCGGGCACCGGCACGTGCACGGGATGGACGAAGTCAGCAGGCAGCCAGTTCATGCGCCGAGGCTATCGCCGGTGGGTACGGGATGGCCCAGGGCTTCGCGCCCAGGGGCGGACGACCGACGGCCACCCGATCGCTGACTGTCGTCATCCAGGCAGAGACTTCCCCGCTCCGGGGCTTCGCCGGGCCGATCCGGATGGGTCGACATGGATATCATCACGTGGGCGAGCGGAAGAGGTCGCACATGCAGCCAATTGGTCCGTACCAACGGATCCGGAGACTGGGCGTCTGCCAGATTGGCAGCATCTGGTCTGCCGTCGATGATGGCCAGCAGGCTCTCGTGGTGGTGATGCTCGACGTCGGCGTCGCCGGAGAGTCACGGTGGCGGGACGCTTTCGCGGCCACCAGCCACGCGATAGCCCGTTCGGAGGCGGGCAGCCCGCTCTGGGTCGATGCGGACTTCTCCGCCACCACGCCCTGGGTCGCGTACCCGAAAGATCTCCTGCCGACTGCCGAACGCACCTTCGTCGCCCTCGGCATGACCTACCAGCCGGCGCCGGCCGAGCCCGACGAGCCGCCCGCTGAAACGGAGCAGGCACAACGGGCGGCGATCCCGGTGCCGCGCCAGACGCCACGCGCCGAGCCCACGCCGCGGACCGAACAGACGCAACGGACCGAGCAGACGCTGCGGACCGAACAGACGCCACGGGCGCAGGCCACGCAGAAGCCGGCGGCTGAGGCCACGCAGACGCAACGGGCCGAGGCGACGCGGACGCCACCGGCCGACCAGCGGCCACCGGCCGAGCAGGCGCCACCGCGCGCCCCGCAGCCGACGCCGACTGATGAGAAGCCACCGACAGCCGTCGAGCCGCCAACCCCGACCTTGCCGCCACCACCGACCTTGCCGCCACCACCGACGCTGACGCCCACGAAGCAGGCTCCGATGCCGGTGTGGGCCGTCCCGTCACGGCCGCAGGACAGCCGGCCCCGCTCAACGTCCACCGCCACCGAACCCGAACCGGAAGCCGAACCGGCACCGGCACCGACGCCAGCGCCGAGACGATCCGGCGCGGGCCGGTGGGCCATGCCGGTCATCGGTCTGGTGCTCGGCCTCGTCGCCGGTAGTGGTCTGGTCCTGCTGCTCGACCCCGGCACGGATCCCCCACAACCGAAGCCCACGACGGGTCAGTCGGCGCTGCCCGCACCGGCACCGGCCGCCGCCCCGCTGAGCCCCGGGCTCGAACCGCCGGCGCAGGGCGAGTGGCCCGCCCAGTGGGTGCGGTTCGCCGCCACCGACCGGATCCTCACCCTCAACGGACTTGACGGTCTACCGTTTCCGGTGAAGGTGCCGCCGACCTGGCAGTGCACGTCCGTCGAGCGGGCCGCGGGGCTCAGCAGACACCAGTGCGGCGCGCCGGCCGGCAGCGAGGCCGCGCTCGGCGGTGAGTTGGTCGTGCGCGACTGCCCGGCGCCCTGCGACGGGCCACGCCAGACCGCCATGCGTACCGGCGAGGAGGCCTGGGGGCTGCAGTGGGTACGCAGTGGTCCCACCTCTGCGTACGCCGAGACCAGCAGCCTGACCATCGACGGCGCGCAGCGGTACGGCCTGGTGGTGGTCGCGTACTGGCGCAGTGGCAGCGGCGACATCGACAAACAGCTGGTGTTGCGGATGACAGCGCCGGTCGGCGGCGCCAACCAGCTCCGCCGGGTCGCCAACTACCTACGGGACGTCCTGATCTTCTGACCCGGTCACCTGCTCGGGCGCGGGGCGGGGCAGCCCGGCTCGGGCGATCAGAGCGAGCGGAAGCCAGGTCAGGTATCCGGCGAGGGTGACGGACAGGTGCGATGCCTCCAGCCAGGAGACCCAGAGCAGCGCGATCAGAAAGAGCGCCGGCCCCGGCATGCCCGCCCCGGCCAGGAACATCGACCGCCGCCAGACCTGGTACAGCAGCACCGCGAACAGTACGACGGTGAGCAGGCCCCCGATGGCCAGCAGGTGCACGAGCACGTTGTGCCCGTGGGTGTACCGGCCGCCGAGCGCCGCGGCCAGGTCCGGCTCGCGCTCGAAGTATTCCGGGCCGTGGCCGGTCAGCGGCCGCTCCGTCCAGCGGTCCAGCAGGGCACGCCACGTCCGGCCCCGGTTGGTGAAGCCCGCCGGGTCGCGCGTCAGCAGTGGGCTGAGGATGGTCAGGCCGAGCGCGACGACAAGCGGGAGGCCGATCAGGATCGGCAGAGACCGGCGGTGACCCGGTCCGGACCGGTCGGGCCGCCCACCGGTACGCCAGCGGAACAGCCCCCAGGTCAGCAGGACGACGACTGCCGCGAGTTGGCTGGTCCGGGAACCGGTCCACAGCAGACCGACAAGGATCAGCGCCAGGGTGACCCGCCGTACCGCCGTCGGACGGATGCCGAACACGAACGGCAGACTGAGCGCGAGGATGAGCCCGAGCACGTTCGAGTGTGGGTACGGGCCGGCCAGCAACCCACCGATCGCCCAACCCTTGTTGCCCGCGTCGGCACCGGTGAGCAGCCCCAGGTCCGGCCGCACGACCGCCAGCAGCATCGCGACGACGGCGGTGGCCGCGCCGAGCACACCGATCGCGGCCAGCGCCAGCGCCCCGGGTCGGAGCGCCCAGATGGCGACAACGGCGATCGGGAGGGCCAGGGACACCGGCCCGGGTGGTTGCCCGTTCACCAGCCCGGCGAGGTGGATGGCGGCCAGTGGGGCGAGGACCCCGACGAGCGCCCACAGCCGGTCCGGGCGGCGTTGCCGCAGCCCGGACCCGGTGAGGAGAAGGGCCAGGACGATGAAGGCCGCTGTGGTGACGTCACCCAGGAGGCGACCGGCGGGCGGCATCGACTCCACCGCCGAGTTGAAGGCCGGCCGCCCGTTCTGCAGGATCTGGACGAGTTGGGGAAGGGTCACCCTGATCCAGGCGAGGACCAGCAGCACGACGACGCCACCGGTGCCGAGCCACTCGGCGGTGCCGCTGTCCGGCCGGATCAGTCTGCTGGCCCGCAGCAGGGCGCCCTTGGTCTGGCCGCTGAACACCATACTCATCGGACTCCCCCGCCTGTGCCGGCTGACTGTGAATTGGCCGCATCCGGTGCCTCGGGAGGACCGGTCCGGCGAGGCCGCCACCGCCGCCTGAGCCCGGCATGCAGGTGACGGAGGTCCGCGCCGTACGGCACGGTCACCGCTCGTAGTGACGGCACCGCTGGCAACCCGCGGACCGACCGGGCGGCGATGCCGGCCGCGACGGCGTACCCGACCAGGCTGGCGAGGGCCGCACCGACCGCACCCAGCGGGGCCAGTCCGACGAGGAGCAGCACGCCGGTGAGTGAGCCGACGACGAGGGCTACCGACGATCGGCCCGCCTTGTCGTGTACGAGCAGCAGGGCGCTGAAGATCTGTACGCAGGTGAACACGACGGTGGCCGCGCAGAGGATGACGGTGGGCAGCGTGGCGGGGGCGAAGGCGGCGCCGAAGAACCGTGGCACCAGCAGACCCGCGCTCGCGGCGAGGACCGTGCAGCCGAGCGCCGTCACCGGTACGGCGATCCGGGCGACCCGCAGCACGGAGTCGTGGTCCTCGCTGCCTGCCCCACCCATCAGGACGGTCCGGGCCGCGGTCGCCACGACTGTCGGCAGTTCCGCCACGCTTACCGCCACCGCGTAGAAGCCGAGTTCCCGTGCACCGAGCAGCGGCAGGCCGATGACCTGGTCGAGCCGGGCACTGGAGGTCGCCGCGAGCACCCCCGGCAGGCAGGTGAGCGCGTAGCGGATCATTGACCGGACGGGAATCGGCTCGGCCGGGTCGGCTGGTCGGGTGACGCTCGCCGGCCCCGGGCGGCGGCGCAGCCGGGGCAGCCCGACAAGCACTCCGCTTGCCGTGGCGGTGAGGAACAGCGCAGCCGCCCAGAAGGCGCTCAGGTCGAGGGCCACGCAGGCGATGACCAGCAGGATCGTCCGCAGCGCCGCCGGCACTACCTTCATCAGGTTGACGCCGCCGAGGTCCGCGGCACCGGTGAGGGCGCCGATCGCCAGGTTCGCCATGATGTGCAACGGCGCGAGGAGCGCGAGCACCAGGAACTGCTGCCTGTCGACCTCGCTCCGGTCGAAGACGAAGAGGCCCAGCACGCCCAGGAGCAGCACGGCGACCAGACCGAGTGGCAGGGCGGCCAGCAGGCTGACCCGGGCGGCGTCCCGGCCGGACAGCCGGCCCTGCCGGACGTGGAAGGTCAGCGCGTCCTGCAGGCCGTAGGTGCCCAGCCAGCCGCAGACCACGATCGGCAGGGTGAGCGCGGCGTACAACCCGCGTCCCTCCGGCCCCAGCTCCCGGGAGAGGAAGGGGCTGACGAGCAGCCCGCTGACCGGGATCAGCAGGTTGGCGGCGGTGGAGGCGACCAGCCGGTTGACGGCCATCATCGGGCTGGTTCGGTGCCGGTGGCACCGCGATCGGCGAGGTAGCCGTCGGTGCCGAGAGCGGTGCGCAGGCGTTCGGCGAACCTGTCCTCGGAGAACTCCTGGCCCACCAGCCGCGTCGCCTCGACGGCCATCGCGTCGAGGGCTGTCGAGGTGGTCGCGAGGATTTCCGCGGCCATCCCGGGCGGGTCCGCGGCGACCCGGACGGCGGGGCTCGCCGGTACGCCCTCGGCACCGACCGGCGTGGTGAAGACCGGGACCGCGTGGGCCAGCAGGGTGAGGGTCTTCAGTTTGACGCCGGCGCCGCTCCACAGCGGCACCACACCGGCGCGGGCGTTGCCGAGCGCGGCGCGCAGGTCCTCGACGTAACCCCGCACCCGTACCGCCGGGTGCCGGTCCAGTTCGGCGCGGACCGGCGCGGGCAGACCCGAGCCGATCAGGGTGAGGGTGTAACCGGACCGGGCCAGTGCCGGCCAGCCCTCGGCCAGGAAGCGCCGCAGACCTGTCAGGTTCGGCTCGTACGCGAAACTGCCCAGCCAGACCAACTCGCGCTCCCGGGGCCGGGGCTGATGGCCGGCGGGCAGCGGGACGCAGCTGGGTAGCACGAAGGTGGCCACCCGACCGTGGTGTCGACGTAGCCGTTCGGCCTCGTCGGCACTTGTCACCGAGACCGTCGCGCAGCAGGCCAGCGCCCGGCGCTCGAAGCGGGTCGAGACGGCGGTCAGGTATCGGGCGCGCAGCCGGTACGCGAGGTCGCCCGCCGCCTCGATCTCCTGCGGGACGCTCGCGGCGAGCACGTTTGCCTTGTCCCAGTGCCAGCGCAGCCGGGTCCCGTGGAAGTAGGCGCCGGCGGCCTCACCGAGGGCTATCGCCGCGCCGTCGCGTCGCCGCAGTTCGTCGTGCAGGTCGGCGCTGTAACGGCTCCGGATCCAGGGCGGCAGGCCGTACGCGAGGGCCTGCGAGTAGCGGCCCGCCGGACCCAGGCGGTCGTAGCGGAACGGCGTGGCCGCGAAGGTCCGCACCCGCATCGGGTGGAGCAGTTGGCGCAACTGCTCCACCTGCTCGTCGGTGCTGTCCGGGCGGCGGACCACGAGCAGGGTGCAGTCCGGCACCTGGGCCAGCGCTCGCACCATCATCGACACCCGGACGGGATCGCCCCGGTCGAGCGGAATCGGCAGGTACGACGAGACGACGCTGAGGGTCACCGGTGGCCGCCTTCGCCCAGCAGTGTCCGGCGGGCCGGGGCCGGGCCGGCCAGGTCCCGCCAGACCGCCAGCAACCGGTCGGCCTGCACCGCCGGGGCGAACTCCGACCGGAGTCGCAGCAGCAGCGCCTGCGCTCGCCGCCGCGCGGTGACCGGCTCGGCGGTCACCGCCCGGATCGCTGTGGCGAGGGCGACCGGGTCGTCCGGGGGGACGAGCCAGCCACTGTCCGGACCGACGAGTTCGGGGATGCCCGACACCGCTGTGGTGACCACCGGGACGCCCTGACTGGCCGCCTCCATCAGGAACACCGGGATGCCGTCGAGGTCGCCGTCCGGGGCGGATCGGCAGGGCAGCGCGGCGATGTGCGCGTCGGCGAGTGCGGCAGTGGCCACCGGATGGGGCACCGCCCCGTGCAGCACCACCGTGTCGGTAAGCCCCGCCGAGTCGATCCGACGCCGCAGGTGCGCCCGCAGTGGACCGTCGCCGTAGACGTCGTACCGGATCGGCTGCCCGGCCTGGACGAGCCGGGCCACCGCGTCGATGGCGGTGTCGATCCCCTTCTTCGGGATCAGCCGGGCGACGGTGACGATCCTCGTCGGGGTGCCCGGCGCGGCGGCGGGCCCGGCCGGTGCGGCGTCCAGGAGCCGGGCGTCGACGCCGGCCCGGACGACCCGGTGCGGAGTCGTCGCGATCGGCACTCCGCGGTGCGCGAGTTGGCCGGCGGTCGCCGCGGAGACGACGAAGAGGTGCCGCAGTCGGGCCAGCCGGCGACCCAGCGCCGCCGGGTCCGGGTCGAGCAGGAAGTCGGCGGCGTGTGCGGTCGCCGTCACCGGCCGACCGAGTCGGCGCCCGACCAGCAGCGCGACAGCGGTGGGCAGGTTGACGAAGTGGGCGTGCAGGACGTCCGGGTCGAAGCGCGCGATCTCGTCGACGAGGGCGGTGGCAGCGCCGCTGGCCAGCAGAGTGCGAGCCAGTCCCCGCCCGCCGGCAGCCCGCGACGGCGGTCCGAGCAGGCGCAGGTCGGCCGGGAGCCCGCCGGGACGGCGGAGCAGGTGGACGGCGGCCCGACCCGGCTCGGCCCGACGGTTACCGTCCGGGTTGGCCACGAACATCTCGACAGTCGCCCCGGCCGCCCGCACCGCCTCGATCTCGGCGGGGATGAAGGTCTCGGTGAGCCCGGGTGGGCGGATCTGGACGTACCCGATCCGTAGTGCCTCAGCGCTCACGCCGCGCCCCGAGCGTGGGCCGGCCGGTGGGCGCGGCGGACGGACTCGAAGAACCCGGCGTGCCGATCGACGCAGTCCGCGTCGGACAGCAGGCCCGGGGTGTGGGCGGCGGCGGTCGCCAGGTCGTGCCGTAGCCGCTGCGAGGCCACCAGGGTACGCAGCACCGCGGCGAGCGCGTCCGGGTCTCCGGGCGGGACGAGCATTCCGTTGGCCCCGGAGCGGATCCACTCCCCCGGCCCACCGCCCTCGGTGGCCACCACCGGCAGCCCCCGGGCCAGTCCCTGCAGCACGGTCTGGCCCAGTGGCTCGGGCCCCAACGACGAGTGCACCAGGATGTCGATCGAGTCGAGGAAACCGTTTATGTCGTCGACGTGCCCGTGAAACGTGACCTGTTCGCTGATGCCCAGCGTGGCGGCGAGCTCCCGCAGTTGCGTCTCGTAGGCCTCCTCGCCGAAGAGCGGGGCACCGCAGAGGTACGCGCGCACGTCAGTGCCGCGCAGGCTCGCGGCGAACGCCCGGAGGAAGACGTGCTGACCCTTCCAGTGCTGCAGCCGGCCGACCATCCCGATGGCCCTGACCTGGGGTCGGACCTCGGGGTGCGCGAGCCGCTCGGAGATTCCGCTGGGGCTCTGGATCACCGTCCGCTGGGCTGGAATCCGGGGGCCCGACGGGACACTGGCGAGGGTGAACCCGGAGTTGGCGATGAGCCCGTCGGCGCGTCGCATGGCCAGCCGTCGGAACACGGGCAGCCCGATCGGGCCGAGGCTCTCCACCGTCAACGGGCCGCGAAGGTGCACCACGAGGGGCCGGCGCCCGGCGCGGTCGGCGAGCGCGCAGATGATCGCCGCGGCGGCGGTGTTCGCGTGCACCAGGTCGGCCTGCTGATACAGCGGACTGCGCCGCAGCACCCGGGCGCCGTTTCGCAGGGCCGTCAGGTAGCGGGCGGCCAGCAGCGGTGCCCCACTTCGGGTGCCGCCGGTGGGTAGCGTCGGCAGGTCCCGGGCCTGTGCCACCTCCCGGGCGGGGAGTTTGTCGAAGGCGACGCCGGCGGGTGGGGCGTACAGGGACGCCTGCCAGGGGTGCCGCTGACCGAGCAGGCGGGCCAGGGCCAGTTCGGCCCCGCCGGGTTGCGCGGTGTGGGTGACGTGCAGCACCCGCATCGGGTCAGCCACACTCATGATCGACCCATTCGGTCACCCGGCGGGCGAAGGTCTGCGTCGAGAACCGCTCCGCCTGAACGGGCATCCGCGCCTGCTCAAGGTCGTCGAGCCGGCCGATCGCCGCCGCGTGGTCACGGGGTTCGAGCGAGTCGACAAGAACGCCGGTCTCCGCGTCGACGACCGTCTCCAGCAGACCGCCACGGCGTAGCCCGAGGACCGGGGTGCGGCAGGCCTGCGCCTCGACCGGAACGATGCCGAAGTCCTCGTGGACGGGGAAGAGCAGGGCGCGGGCGCCCCAGTAGAGCTGCCGCAACCGGATGCGGTCGGGCCGGACCTCGATGGTGACCGGCACCCGCGCCTGGTGCGCCAGGTGCCGCAGTCGGGCTTCCTCGGGCCCGGAGCCGGCGATGACCAGGGGTAGGCCGGCCTCCTCGGCGATCGCGATGATCAGGTCGAAGTTCTTGTAGCGGACCCAGCGTCCGACGCCCAGCAGGTAGTCGCGCGGTTGCGCCCGGTCGGCGGTCGGCGCGGCGGAGAAGAAGTCCACGTCGACCGGTGGGTTGATGACCCAGGCGTCGCGCCTCCAGTGCCTCCGGATCCGGTCGCGCACCTCGACGGAGTTGGCCGCGTAACTGTGCACGTGGTGGCTGAGCCCGACGTCGAGTGCCCGCATCAGTCGGCGGGGGACGGCAAGCATCCGCCCGGACGCCCGGTCGTCGACCCCCGGGTTCCAGAGGTAGCGGGCGGGGGCGTGGACGTAGCTGAGGTGCCGGGTACGGTCGGGACTCCCGAGCCGGACCGTGTGCGCGAAGGCGTGGCTGGAGGAGATCACCACGTCGAACCGGTCGCGGGTGAGGGTGCGCCAGACCAGCGGCATGAACGGCAGGGCGACCGCCTTGTTGCCGCGCAGTGGTGTCCGGGCCAGCCACGACACCCGCAGCGGCGGCGGGTCGGCGTCGTCGTCACTCCACAGCGCGAACCGCTCGGCGGTTGGGAAGACCTCGGTGAGTTGCCGGAAGACCTGTTCCGCACCGCCGGTCGCGGTGAACCACTCGTGCACGAGCGCGACCGAACGTCCGGCCCGCACGGGCGGGACCGGGTCCGGCCCGACGGGCTGCCGCGGAATGCCCGGCCAGGTGTCGGGGTCCGCCGTGGCGCCCGCGAGCGCGACCGGTGATGGGCTGGACGGTTGGCGCAGGGTGGGTGGAACCGGCTGATCCATCACCTCGTACCCCCGTAAGAGTGTGGACGATCGGCGATGCAGCCGCCGATAATAGCTGACATATTGAGCGAAACACATGTCATGGCCGACACAAGTAAGTAATCGGACACCGGATCACCGCCACCAATACTGATCGTCCACACTCTATGCGGTGCATCCGTCGGGGACGTATCGTCGGGGCGCGGCTCGACCCGTCGTCGACGGGCGGAATTCTGGATAGTGGTGAAATGTCGCCTCCCTGCTGAGGGTTCCACAATGGTGTCGTTATGACCGACGACGTGGCTCTGCTGCTCCGCCGAGCGGGGTTCGGACCAACCGCCAACGAGCTGGCGGCAGCACGGCGAGCCGGCTTCACCGCCACCCTCGCGGCGCTGACCACCCCCACGGGGCCCGACATCGGCGCCACCCGCGCACCCCTCCCCCCGCTCGGCCCCGACCCGTACGTCGGCACCCCCGAGCCCACCCCGGCGCAGCGGGTCGAGGCCGACGGGCTGCGCCGAGCGCAGGCGAGCACCCTCACCCAGTGGTGGCTGGACCGGATGACCGTCGCCGACCACCAGGCGGCGGAGAAACTGCTCTTCTTCTGGCACGGTCACTGGGCCACCTCGATCGTCAAAGTCAAGAGCCCGCAACTGATGTTGGCCCAGCACCTCGCCCTACGGGAAGCCCGCGACTTTCGCGACATGGCCCATCGGATGATTGTCGATCCGGCTCTGGTCCACTGGCTGGACGGCCAACTGAACAGCCGGGAAGCACCCAACGAGAATCTGGCTCGGGAATTCTTCGAGCTGTTCACCCTCGGCCTCGGTCATTACACCGAATCAGACGTGCAGCAGGCCGGTCTGGCGCTGACCGGATGGCGGATCGATCTCGCCGGGCAGCGATCGGTCTTCGACCCTCGGCGCCACCACGACGGCGCGTCGAGCATCCTCGGCGTGACCAGACACTTCACCGCCGACGACCTGGTCGACCTGGCGCTGACCCAGGAGGCCTGCCCCCGGTTCGTGGCCGCCCGGCTCTGGCACCGGTACGCCTCCAGCACCCAGCCGATCCCGGACCACATCCGGGAGAAGATGGCCGCCGCCTTCCCCGAGCCGCTGCCGATGCTGCGGGTGCTGCTGGCCGACGAGACCTTCCCGGGCACCCGCGCCACCATGGTCAAACAACCGGTCGAGTGGCTGGTCGGCGCACTGCGACAACTCGGGTTGCGACCGGCCACCCTTCCCGCGGAGACGATCACCGGGCTGCTGGACGGGCTCGGTGGTCTCGGGCAACGCCCGTTCGCCCCGCCCAGTGTGGGCGGCTGGCCGGCCGGGGTGGCCTGGCTGACCTCGGCTGCCGCCCGGTTGAAACTGTCGCTGGCCGGCAAACTCGCCAGCCAACTCAGCCCGGAGCGGATGACCCCGGAGGAGGTGGCGCACCTGCTCTGCGTGGACACCTGGACCGACCGCACGTACGAGGTGCTGCGCGGCACCACCAACTCCCGGTTGATGCTCACCCTCGGGCTGGTCAGCCCGGAATACCAGGTGACCTGAGATGGACCGACTCACCCGACGCCGCTTCCTGCTCGCCTCCGGCGTGGCCGGCGGTGGTGCCCTCGCCGCCGGAGCCGGCGCGATCACCCTGTCCCGGCTGCTCGACACCGCGGACCCCGAGCAGCGCGTCGCCAGGCGTCCGGTGGAGACAGTAGTCCTGGTCACCCTCTACGGCGGCAACGACGGGTTGAACACCGTCATCCCGTACGCCGACCCGGCCTACCGGGCCTCCCGGCCGGAACTGGCGTACCCGCCGGAGCAGGTGCTGCGGTTGGACAGCGACCACGGTCTGCACCCGGCGATGCGCGGCCTGTCGACGCTCTGGTCGGCCGGACGGCTCGCCATCGTGCACGGGGTCGGCTACCCGAAACCGGACCGCAGCCACTTCCGGTCGATGGACATCTGGCAGACCGCCGCGCCGAACGGCCCGGCCGACACCGGCTGGGTCGGGCGCTGGCTGGACGAGACGCAAGCCCCGGTCGAGGCCGCGGTCAGCTTCGAACCGGTGCTGCCCCCACTGCTCGTCGGACGGCGACGGGTCGGCGCCTGCGTCAGCTACCAGGGCTTGGAACTGCCCGACTGGGTGGCACCCGCCATGGTGGCGTCACTCGGTCGGGTGCAGGCCGGCGAGTCGGCGATGCAGGCCCGGGCCGCCAGCGCCTACGCCGATCTGGTCGACATGGGTCGGCTGGTCCGGGAGGCGGTGGCCCCGACCGCCAGCCCGACCGACGCGACCCCGGTCGCCACCGCCACCGGCACCGGCGGTGGCGGCGCGCTCGGCGCACAACTCGCCCTGGTCGCCCGCTGCGTCGAGGCAGGGGTACCCACCCGGGTCTACTCGGTAAGCCTCGGCGGCTTCGACACCCACGCCGGAGAACGCACCGCGCAGGACGCCCTGCTCGGCCAACTCGACGCAGCCCTCACCGGCTTCGTGGACCGGATGGCCGGCAGCGACGCCGGCCGCCGGGTCGCGGTCGTCGTCTACAGCGAATTCGGCAGACGGGTACGCGCCAACGCCTCCGACGGCACCGACCACGGCACCGCCGGACCGGTCCTGGTCGCCGGAGCGCGAGTGGCCGGCGGCTTCCACGGCCAACCACCAAGCCTCACCGACCTGGACCAGGGCGACCTGAAGGTGACAACCGACTTCCGGGACGTGTTCGGCGCGGTGCTCGACACGGTGCTCGGGGCCGACCCGCAGCAGTACCTGCTCGGCTACCGGGGTACACCGCTCCCGCTGTTCCGCGCCGGCTGATGGTCAGGTCCTACTGGGCATACGCACTGCCGGTGCACGTCCGTTGTCATTGAACAAAGTTGGGCCAGAGCCATATCGAACGAATCAGACCAGCCCTAACCCCAACCGCTACACCCTGGGCGATTTCTACCAGCGACGTTGCCGGGTCGCCCTCGACCGACACGCGAAGAGACCCAGCCGCCTGATCGAACTCAGCCTTCCAATCATCGTTACGGGAGATCGACAACGAGACGCCCGCTTCCAGCTCATCGACCGACACCAGGCGCAAGACTCCGGGCACGACGCTGGGCCGCGGGAGGAGAGCCGCGGACCACGAGGTGGCTGGGAGATAGCCCCAGGCGAAGAGGAGTTCACCTGTTTCGATGCCCACTTCCAACTGAAGGGTGTCCGCGACCAGTAACGGTGATAGTTGTATGAGGCACCGGTTTCCGGATCGTGGATCTGTCCAGACACCCCGAACCAGCAGTCCTGCCCGCAGCGCCATGGATCATGCTCGCCGAGATCGGGCCGGGTCTGGGACGCCCGCTGGTCGACACGGTGCAGGGTTCGAGGGGCCCGATCTACGCTTCGGCCGTCAGTCCGAGGTTCGGATCTGCTCCAGATACGTCAGAGGCTCCCGGCGGAACTCCATGAGCTCCCGCAGCGCGTCCTTCTCCGCCGTGGTGATCACAACGTCCTCCTCCGACAGGGCGCCGACGAGTATCGGGATCGCCAGGTCCCAGGCCCCGGCGCCTCCGGACTCCAAGACGATCGGCCGGTACTTCGGGCTGATCTTGGGTGCGAGCTGGTCGCTGATCTGGCGGCTGTACCGATAGAAATCGTTGACTTCCATGGGTCTACCGTAGGTGCGGTGGCTAGGCCGGCGGGTTGGTGGTGACGCCGTCGCCGTGGGGGCGCGCCTGAGGGCGGCTGTCGGGGTTGGCGGCGATGCTCTTGAACCAGCCCTCGACCTGCGCACCGGTCACCTCGCCGCCGGGCTGCCCCGCCACCCCTGGCAGCGGATCTCCGCCGGCGCGGGAGCGAAGGGCCACCGCTACTACGACTGGGCGTTCATCACCCTGTCCCATGCCGCCGACCAGCACGGCGGGCACCACCGGCTGCTGATCCGCCGCAAACGCACCACCGGTGAGCTGGCGTTCTACCGCTGTTGGGCACCCGAACCCGTCCCGCTGCACCACCTGGTCGCCGTGGCCGGGAGTACTGGAGAGGCACGATTTCGAGACAGCACCCTGATCACGGGCCGAACGGCTGAAATGTGTCACCGCCTTCCGCGTCCGACACGTGTTCGTACTCATGCCGGCGGGTGAACACGCGCCCACGCTCCACTCGCACATATTTATCCTCATGTGGGAAGACGATCGCCGTCCTGCCTCGTGCACGACTCACCTGGAGACCCCCGCCCCCCAGAGCGTCCAGGAAGGAGGCAATGTCGCGCAGGATCTCGTCCGCGAACCATCGCTGAGCAGAGTCGGACGTATCATACAAATCTGTGTCGATGCTGTATCGAAGCTCGGGCGACTCCCCGTTCCGGCCGACGACGAAGTCGAGCAGAATCCCCTTCGGACCTATGTCCACCCGCAGCCGGAAACCATTTCCCGAAACACAGTGCGTGTGCAGCTCATCCTCGGTCTCGACAGTGACGGCGAAGCCGTGGTCACCCAGCCGTTCCATCAGGTGGCCGATCTCACTACCCTTTTTTGGGGCCATTAGTTCCCAACTTACGCAACTCGAGGTCGAAGGTGGATCGGCGACGATCCTTCCCTACCGGACCCCACTTCTTGCTTCGGGGCCGGCTGGCCGCCGAGTCGTGGTGGTCGTCTACAGCGAATTCGGCAGTCGGGTACGCGCCAACGCCTCCGACGGCACACGGCGGCACCGCTGGGCCGGCCCTGCTCGTTCCTGGCCCGTTCGGGGCCGACGGATCGGACCCCGCCGCCAATGCCCAATCGACCTATCCAGCGTCGAGGTACTCCACGACGTAGGGGAAGGAAGCGTCTCGGCAGACCGGGCAGTCTCTCCGGAACTCGTGCTCGGCGATCCGCGGAGCCAGGTCACCCTGAAGTACGGAGATGGCAGTCTCCGCCACCACCGCCCGAACAATCGCGGCACAGTTGCGGCAGACGACAGAACGGACCTCGGCCACCAATGCACCGTGGAAGTCCTTGACATCGACTGTCCCAGCGATGACCCGAGCGTCGACGGCCCGAAGGTCTGTGCCGTCACTCCAGTGCAGCACGTAGGGTAGCGCGGGCATCGAGGGATAGCCGCGCACCAGAATCCGCCGGAGTCGTGGATGGTCGACGAGCAGGCGGTCCTCGAGGGGATCAGCGTTGACCACTTCTCCTGGGATCATCAGGGGTTCGCCCGCCGGAAAGAAGACGAACGGGACGCCTCCCAGGTCGAGGGTCACGGCCATGGCAGCACATCGATCATATTACGCACCAGGATCTCCGACTCACCGGCTCCGGGTAGAGATTGGAAGATCACTTCACTCGGGTTGACAGTGGCCTGATAGATCTGCCCGTTCGGCCCGGCGAAAGTCTTCGCGGTATTGACGTCGCTGGTGAAAGATATCATGGAACGCTCTCCGATCTCCGCCATCTCCGTGCCGAACTCGGCGTGCGCCTGCGCGTAGTTCTGCTCGCTGCCCCACGCACGAACACCGGCCTGGTGAGCATCCTGGGAGGCGCGAGCCGCATCGTCGACAACTCCGCCGCTCTCCATGAAAGCGCGCTGGGCGGCGTCACTCATCAATTTCCCGGTCTCGTCGGCAATGTGATTCTCCAGCGCCCGCGACGTACCTCGGTAAATCGGGATCCCGTTTCCCGCCGGGTAAGGGGCCAGGCCCAGCGGGTCGACAAACCGGAATGGGTTGACGACGTATCGGTAAGGGTTCGAGCCGGGAGCGAGACCGAGGGGGTCGGCGCTGAGGTAGCGGGCGGTGTCCGGGTCGTAGTAGCGGTGATAGTTGCTTGAGGCGCCGGTCTCTGGATCATGGAAGTGCCCGGGGAAGCGCAGCGGACAGTCGACGCCCGTGGCGGTGACCTGGGTGGGGATGCCCCAGATGGTGGTCCGCTGTTGCCAGGCAATGTCGCCGTCGGGGCTGACCAGTTCGGTCGGTGCGCCGACCAGGTCGGTCACGATCGCATAGAAGCGGCGGTTTACCTCGTCCTGACCCACCACCCCGTCGGTCTGGCCGATCGGGGTGAACGCGCCGGGGGCGTACTCCCAGGTGCTGGTCTTCACCTCATCGTCGTGGCGGTGGATCTGCTCGATGAGACGTGGGCCGTCCCAGGCAAGGTCGATCTGTTCGGCCACCGCGCCATCGGCGTCGAGGCGCTGCTTGCTGACCCGCCGACCCAGCGCGTCGTATCGGTAGTGCCACCGGGTGCCGTCCGGCGTCGTCACCGCGACCAGCCGATCCTCACTGTCCCAGGTGTAACGCCACGTCAGCGGCTTGGTTGAACGTTGCTTGAGCTGTCGCAGCGTGACCCGGCCAGCAGCATCGTGTTCGTACCGCAGGTCCCCGGCCCGACGGATCAGGGTGCCGCTGTACTCCCGCTCGCCCCGAGCCGCGACGGCGTCATCCGCTCCGGGCCAGGTGGCGTCGGCGACGTTACCGGCGTCGTCATAGGCGTACCGTTCGGTCCAACCATCGGCCTGCACGGCGGTGACCCGGCCGGCCCGGTCAAGCTCCAGTCGGCGCTCACCGGTGAGCTGGTCGGCGATGTCGGTCAGGTAGCCGTCGGGCCGGTAGCGGTAGGCCCGATGCGCAACCAGATCCGGCACCGCGTCCGGTCCGGCCGGGTTCGCGGTGAGCACCTGGGCGAGCAGTCGGTGATTCGCGTCCCAACTGTGCGTCAGGGCAAGGTTGCCGACCGTCCGCTGGGTTTCCCGGCCGGTCGCGTCGTGGGTGAAGGCGACAGTGGCGTCGCCGGTCTGCACGGCCACGGGCCGGCTTCCGGCGTCGTACTCCCAGGCGCTCTCCACACCTGACGGAGTTCGTCGCTGGGTCCGCCGGCCGAGCGCGTCGTAGGCGCAGGTCAGGGTGTGGCCGTTCTGAGTTTCCGCAAGCACCCGACCCATCAGGTCGCGCTCGAGGTGGAGGTCGACTTCGGGTGTGGTGGCGTTCAGCAACCGGCCTACCGGGTCGTACGCGAAGGTGGTGGTGCCCTCGACCGTCTGTTTCTGCACCACGTTGCCCAGCAGGTCGCGGACCAGGTCGATGCGCTGACCGAGCCCATTGGTCCGGCTGATGATCTGGCCGGCGCGGTCGTGCGTGTAGGTCTGCGTGCGGCCGTTGAAGTCGGTGTCGGTGACCAGCCGTCCTGCCGGGTCGTAGTCGTAGGACCAGACGAGCCCCTGGGCGTTGGTGACAGTGGTGAGCCGCAGCTCGGTGTCGTAGGCGAAGGCGAGGCGTGCGCCGTCGGGTCCGGTGCGTGCCACCGGCAGGTCGAAGGGGCCTACCTCGTAATGGGTGGTGGCCCCGGTCTGGTCGGTGTGGGTGACCAGGTTGCCTTCGGGGTCGTAGGTCCATTCCTCGCTCGCCCCGTCCGGGCCGCGCCGCCAGGCGAGGCGTCCCTCGACGGTCCAGCCGAGGCGGGTGGTGCCGCCGAGCGGGTCGGTCACCTCAGCAACGCGTCCGGCCGAGTCGCGCCGGTAGGTCGTCACCGCACCGGTTGGTTCGGTGAACGAGCTGATCAGCCCGGTCGGATCAGTAGCCACCACCGACACGTTGCCGTGGGCGTCGGTCACGTCGGCCAGGTTGCCGGCTTCGTCGTAGGCGTAGCGGGTGGTGGCGCCGGCCGGGTCGGTCATCATGGTCAGGTTGCCGCGTTCGTCGTACTCGCGCCGCCAGATGGCGCCGTCGACATCGGTGACCAGGACCGGCTGGCCCAGGTCGTTGTACGTGGCCGTCGCCCGGCTGCCGTCCGGGCGGGTGACCTCGACCAGGTTGCCGTCGTCATCGTAGGACCAACGAGTCGTCCGCCCGAGCGCATCGGTCTCGGCCTGCTTGCGGTCGAATCGGTCCCAGACGGTGGTGGTGACGTTGCCCAGCGGGTCGGTGACCTGTTCGGCCTGCCGCAGCTCGTTGAGGTGGTAGACCGTCGCGTGGCCGAGCGAGTCGACCACAGTGGTGACCCGGGCCGCGGTGTCGTAGCGCAGCATCCCCGTGAGGCAGCCGCCGGTGCCGGACGTGGCGACGCAATGCCCGTCCTCGTCGTAGGTGTAGCGGTACTCGGTGCCGTTGCGGTCCACCCACTGGGTGACCCGCCCGTCGATGTCGTAGTCGAACCGCAGCGGCAACCCGGAGGAGTTGATGACCTCGGTCAGGTCACCGGCCTCGTTGTAACCGAAGCGGATCAACTCGGTATCAGCGTCGTCCCCGCCGAGGTCGAACCCGACGATCCGATTCTCCTCGACACGCACCCGCACCCGGTAGCCACCGGAGTGCACCACCTCGACCGGCGCACCGCTGTCGTCGTGACGCACATCGACCCGGTGACCGTTGCGATCGGTCACCGCGACAAGCGGAAGCTGACCCGCCACAGCGCCGGGCACCGACCCGAAGTGCCACGTCCAACCCCGAGCGGGATCGGTGACCCGGTAGACATCGTCGGCCGGATCCCGCGCCAACGACCACCGCGGCCCCTCGGTCGGCAGCCGATCAGGGCGACCGTCCACGCCGACCGGGTAGATCAACGCCATCCCGTCGGCGGTAGCCAGGTAGACCCCGGCGTCGTCGACCTCGATGCGCTGATCGAGCGTGGACGCCCAGGACCGGCCGAACCAGCTCCCCAACCGGTACGACGACAGGTGCGTGCGCGACAGCAGCAGCGGCAACGCCCCCGGCAACTGGACGTCGGTCTGGGTGAGGACCATGTCGCCGCAGGCGACGTCGATCGGATCCAGCCGCGCCAGCCGCTTGATCGCCTCGATCCCGTTGGCCCGCGGGTTCGCCAACCCCGCCCGAGCCACCGAACCCATGTTGCGGCCCCGGGCGGCGACCGACGAGAACGCGTGCGCGATCCGCCCGCCCTTCAACGCACCCGCCCCGAGCCGCGCCAACTTACCCACCCCGGGTAACAGATTGAGCCCGATGTCGATCAGGATCGTCTTCAGGCTGCCCTTACCGGTGGCGGCGTAGATCGAGAGGTCGATCGCGGAGGCGAGCAGAGCGGTGCCGATCGCGATCGGTGCCATGATCGGCGCGAGGACCGGGATGAACGACAACAGACCCGCGACCAGGGAGACGATCTTCAAGGCGCTGGACAGTTGCGCCAACAACTCCTGATTGTCCCGCACGAAGTTGGTGAACTGCCCCTTCAGATCCCACCACTTCGGATTCTCCTTGAACCGCAACCCCTTCGCATCAGTCACCACCCGCACGCAATCACGCACCGCCGTGGCCAACTCACCCCGCAACGCACCCGCCTGGGCCACGCACTCGTCCCAGTCCCGCTGCGCCTGCGACAACGCCGCACCCGCCGCCCCCGCATCCGACCGATACGTATCCGGCTCCGCCGCAGCCTGCTCCGGCGGCCGATCCGCGACCTCCCGCTCATGCCGCTCATCCGCCTGCGCCGCCCGATCCGAACGCCCCCGCGCGGCCTGTAGGGCCGCCCACAGGCCCGGCGCACGCTGCGCCAACGGACGCATCCGATCCTGCAACGACGACAACGAACCCGCGAACGCCACCAACCCCGCCGACACCTTGCCGAACGCATCACCGGTCACCCGCAAATGCCCCGGCATCTGGGCATTCAGGCCCTCCCGGAACAGATCCGCCTCCGGACCCACGAACTGACTCGTATCCAAACCCGTGATCTGCGCCGCCGCCTGCGTCGCCGCCGAACCAAAACCAGACCACCGCCCCGCCGACGACCGAATCGCCGACGGATCACCATCCATCCTGAACAAATGCGCCGGAAACTCAGCCATCGCCCGGACCTCCCCCGTGCCCACGCCAACAAGCCCTTCGCAGTGCCAGACACGGGACAGCCACACGCCCAGCACCACGGACCACGACGACGCGCCCGGACCTTCAACGATGCCCGGACGCGGTCGTACCAATCGATCAGCCCTGCAACGTCCCCCGGACCTGACCGCGCATCTCCTGCACCGACGTCGTGGTCTGACCCAGAGCACCCTTGACCGAGTCGAGGATCTGCTTCACGGTGTCCGCCGCAGTGTTCCACTGCATCTGAATACCGTTGTAGATCTCCATCTCGTCGCCCTCCCAGTTGGCCTTCACCCGGGTGACGAAGTTGGTCAGATCATCGAGACTCGCCTGCACCCCGTTCGCGACCGACGCAATATCGCCCTGCGCCGACCCCGCCGTCGACTCGTCGTAACTGAAGACATCACCCATGATCCCCGCACCCTCCCCGTCAGCCCCGGAACTTCGCACTGTCCCAGTTGGCCGACCCCATCGTCGACTGCAACTGGCTCGTCTGCTCCGAGTGGTACGTGTCATAGAGCTGCCCCGCCGAACCAACCCGGCTCGTAATATCCGT
>NZ_JBEZFA010000063.1:0-27789 GCF_040649215.1 Micromonospora sp. NPDC049044
CTCTGCGCCCACCACCACCGACACCTCCACCACAGCGACTGGGCCGTGCAACTCAGCGGCGACGGTCAGCCCGAATTCATCCCACCGGCCTGGCTCGACCCCGAACAACTCCCCCGCCGCAACCACTACCACCGGCGAACGTGATCTTTCCGCGCCGATCCGGATCCGACGACACGGCTTGGGCTGACTACAGGATGTACTCGATGATGCCGATCCCTGCTACGGCCGATGCCGCCCCGGCAAGTAAGAGGAGAATCCACCGGAACGGACTCTCGGAAGGTTGGGCCGGAAGAATTCTGACGGGGAGATCCATACCTACTCGGCACCACAAGTGACCCGATGAGTCCGTGAATCGGATCTCGACAACCCAGTCAGCCATTGGCTCACTTGTCGACACGGGAATGAGTTTCCTCAGGTCAGCGTGCCAATCTGTTTCTTCGGTCAGCACGGAGAATATCCCGTCCTTGACACTGAGGACTGATCCATTGTGCAGTAGACGGAGCCTGACGTTGAAGATCGGGGCCCCACTGTAGTTGCTGATCAGGCAGTCCGCCCTTGTGAATCCTGGTAGGCCAGCGTTGCCGTGACCCAGAGCTACTGGACGACCGACAATTAGGCGAGCTTGGGCTGCCTCCGAATCCGCCTTCTCATCACGACGGACGCGGATCTCGTGGCGGAACAGCAGACCGGTGAAGATCACGGCGAATGTCGACATCACCAGACCGGCTATGCTCCCCCACGCTTGCATCCAGTCGGTGACTTTCGGAGCCTCAGCAGCAAGCATCTGGCCAGGGTAGGGCTAGCTGGCAACGCCGTTCAGTTAGGGCGGTGGTTGGTTGGTCAAGGTTCGTTGGTGATGATGTCGATGCTGGTGGTGGCCTTGTAGGTGCGGCGATCGATCCATCGAGGTGGTTCCTGGTTCGGGTTGTCTTGGAGTGACACACCTTGATACCGGAACCCCGCCTCTCACATCGTGATCAACACACCTATCGACCAGCCCCGCCCACGCCTAACTGAACGGCGTGGGGCTAGGCCGGCGAACGGATTACCGGGAAGGCCGACGATCCACCTGCCGTCGGCGGTGCTGGCGAGGGCCTGCGGTCGCCCGGGCCGGCACGCCACACCGTCGATGTGCCATCGGGCGTTCAGGGTGGCGAGCACGCCGCGGAGGTGATCGGCGGCACCGGCCGAGGACGACCCGGTTATCACGACGACGTCGACGTGCGCGCGGGTGATCGCGTTGTGCAGGGCGTCGGCGTGGTCGGGAAGCAGCCGGTGGTGGGCGACCTCGCCGCCGGCCCGGATGGTCAGGGCGGTGACGACCGGCGCGAGGGCGTCGCGGACCTGTCCGGGGCCCGCCGCCGGGCCCTGCTTCGGGCTCGGACCGACTGGGCCCGGCCATCCTGAGCTGCGCGAGGGGCCAGATGGGCAAACACGGTGCGGGCCGGGACCACTCAGTTACCGATGGAGGGGGACGGATCGCTGGTCACGCTTGCGGTGCCGCTGACCGGCGCGCCAGCGCGGATCTAGCCGGAGATCGTTGCTCTCCACTCTGAAGTGGGTGAGCGCCGACCGTCAATGTCTTCATAAAATGGTAGGGCTTCGATCCGCGCGGGGAGGAATGGCATGGCGGACGTAAATCGGTTAGAGGGTGCCGGTGAGGATCCAGCGGAGATCGGGCCGCCGGCGGATGGGCTGCCTGGAGGAGGTTCCGTGGCGCGGGAAGGGATCAAGTCCGCACCGGAGACACACATGCCGGCTGTCGGCTGTCTGGCCCTCCTCGTGCTGCTCGGCGGATTCCTGATTGTCGCGGTGGGGCTGATCAGTCTTTTCTGGCGTGGCGACGTCCTCGGCAAGGTGTTCGTGATCGCTGCCGGGGTGGCGATGGTCGCCCTCAGCAACGTGGCGATCAAGAAGAACGGCAAGCAGTGGGCCGAGACGGCGATTCCGGACGGCTTCTCGGCGCCGGCCGCACCGCCGCCGCCGGCGGCTGCGGCCCGGGCGGAGCAGGCCGGCTTCGGTGATCTGATCGCCACCCGGAAGGATGCCAACCAGGTGGCGAACTTCGTGTTGGCGCTCGGTGGGGCCGCCGCGTCCGTCGCCGCCTTCTTCCTCCTGGCCTGGCTGGCCATCAGCCTGCAGGCGCGGGGGGTGGCCATGCTGGCACTGGCGCCGTTGCTGCTGGCGGTGACGCTGGTGTTCGTGGCCCTGGCCGCGTTGACCCGGACCCCGGTACACGCCTACCTGTACACCGGTGGGATGCTGCTGCGCCGTCGCGGCCGTACCCATCTGGTGGCGTGGAACCAGGTGGACCGGTTGCTGATTTCCCGGAGGGCCGGGGCCTACCACCTGACCGCAGTGGACGGCAAGCGTTTTCGCATCCAGGGACGACCGGGCGAGCAGGTCCGGGACCAGTTCGGGGAGGTGCTATGCGCCGCCGTGCAGCAATACGGCCGGCCGATCGTCAAGGGGGATGCGCGCGGCGACTGGCGGCCCTGATCGCGACCGCACCGGGAGCGGCGATGACGCCGGAGAAGGTCGCCTACGCGATGCACCAGCTCGCCGAGCCGGACCGGTCGATGTCGTCGATCGCGAAGCTGCTCGGGATCTCCCGCAGCACCTTAAACAAGGCGATGCCGAACTCGTCCCGCCGCAGCTAGCCCCAACGCCGTTCAGTTAGGCGTGGGCGGGGCTGGTCGATAGGTGTGTTGATCACGATGTGAGAGGCGGGGTTCCGCTATCAAGGTGTGTCACTCCAAGACAACCCGAACCAGGAACCCCGCTTGGTCGATCAGATTGCCATAACACGGACGGTCACGGTAGCCGCCGAACCGCTCGCGGCGGGTCATCTCGGTGAGTTGACCCGCCTCGTGCCGTTCGAGATGGTCGATGACGTCCTCGCCGCGACCCGGCGTACGCAGCGACGGGTCCGTCTGTTGCCGGCCCGGGTGGTGGTGTATCTGCTGCTGGCCGGCTGTCTGTTCGCCGACCTCGGCTACCGGCAGGTATGGGCGAAACTCGTCGCCGGCCTGCGCGGGCTGCCGGTACCAGACCCCAGCGGCAGCGCGTTGCGCCAAGCCCGGCAACGACTCGGCCCGGCACCACTGCGGGCCTTGTTCGACCTGCTACGAGGCCCAGCGGCCACCGGCGCCGTCGCCACCGTGTGGTGGCGGGGCCTGCTGCCGGTCGTCATCGACGGCACCATGCTCACCGTCGCGGACTCGACAGCCAACCTGCGCCGCTACGTCAAACACCGGTGCAACCACGGCGGCTCCGGCTACCCGACACTGCGGCTGAGCGCCCTGTTGGCCTGCGGCACTCGCTCGGTCATCGACGCCGTGTTCGATCCGAGCACCACCGGCGAAACAGTCCAAGCCGCGCGGCTCGCCCGCAGCCTACGCGCCGGGATGCTGCTCCAAGCCGACCGCAACTACGCCGCCGCCGACCTGATCTCCACACTCACCGCGACCGGAACGGACCTTTAATCCGCTGCAAGACCGGCCGCAGGCTCCCGCTGATCCGCCGCTACCGCGACGGTTCCTGGCTGTCGGTCATCGGCGGCCAGCACGTCCGCGTGATCGAGGCCCGGATCAGCATCATCACCACCACCACCGGCAACCACACCGGCGGCTACCGGTTCATCACAACCCTGCTCGACCCGCGTCGCTACCCCGCCGCCCTCTACCACCAGCGATGGGAAATCGAGACCGCCTACCTGGAACTCAAATCCACCATCCTCGGCGGCCGGGTCCTGCGCGCCCGCACCCCGACGGCGTCGATCAGGAGATCCATGCCCTGCTGATCGTCTACCAGGTGCTGCGGACCGCCATGGTCGACGCCACCGACAGTCGGCCCGGCCTCGACCCGGACCGGGCCAGTTTCACCACCGCCCTCAACGCCGCCCGCGACCAGGTCGTCCACGCCGCCGGCGTCATCGCCGACACCACCATCCACCTGGTCGGCGTCATCGGCGAACGCGTCTTGGCCAACCTGCTACCCGAACGCCGCATCCGCACCAAGACCCGCATGATCAAACGCTCGAACTCCAACTACCAGGCCCGTGGACCGAACATCGATCGCCGCACCTACAAGGCCACCACCAGCATCGACATCATCACCAACGAACCTTGACCAACCAACCACCGCCCAAACTGAACGGCGTTGGGGCTAGCTGCCAACAACTGGTGGAAGCCATCGGCCATCCTGGCTGGGATGACCATACTGTGCTGCCCACGGACGGTGGGCTCGGCAGAGCCGTTTTCGGACAGCACCCACTCGACGATGACGCCACGGTCCGCGCACCAGCAGACGGCGTGGCGTAGCTGTGACGGGAGCCGCAGCGCTCGGGGCGTCGCTACCCGTGCGTCAGTCCTAGGGTCGGGTGCGTGGACACTGCGGACACCCGGACGGAGATTCGCGGCCGTTGGCGGTCGCTGTCACCGCTGCCGCCGCCCGGTCGGCTGCGTACGCTGTCGCTGGCCACGCTCGCCAACACCGTCGGGACCGGGCTGTGGGTGGCCGGTTCGGCGCTCTACCTCACTCGCGTCGTCGGGCTGAGCCCGACACGGGTCGGGCTGGGGCTCACGCTCGCCGGCCTGGTGGGGCTCACCGCCAGCGTGCCGCTCGGCGGGCTGGCCGACCAGCGTGATCCGCGTACCCTCCGGGCGGTCCTCCAACTGGCGCAGGCCGCCGTCGCCGTCGCGTACCTGTTTGTCGGTTCGTTCCCGGTCTTCCTGCTGGTGGCCACACTGGACGCGCTGCTGGTCTCCGGCAACCTGGCGGTCCGCGCCGCGCTTGTCGCCGCGGTCGGCGGGCCGCAGGGCCGGGTGCACGCCTTCGCCACCCTGCGCGCGGTGGCCAACCTGGGTGTGGCGCTCGGCGCGGGCCTGGCCGGGTTCGCGCTGGTGGCGGACACCGGGTGGGCGTACCGGCTGCTCGTGGTCGGCAACGTCGTGACCTACCTGGTCTCGGCGGCGCTGATCCTGCGACTGCCGTCGTATCCGCCGGTCCGGCGGGCGGTTCGGCCGCTACCGGGCCGCGCGTTGCGCGACTGGCGCTTCCTCGCGGTCGCCGGGTCCTCGGCCGTGCTCGCCCTGCACTCGGTGGCGCTGACGGTGGTGCTGCCGCTGTGGGTGGTGGCCCGCACCGACGCGCCGCTGGTGACGGTGTCCGCCGTGCTGCTCGTCAACACGCTGCTCACCGTGGCGCTCGCGGTACGCCTGAGCGGAAGCGTGCGGGACGCGTTGCCGGCGGCGGCGACGATGCGTCGGGCCGGTCTGGTGCTCGCGGCCGGGACGCTGCTCTGGGCCGCGACCGGCGTCGTCTCCGGCGCGCTGGCGATCGGCCTGCTGCTGGGCGCGACAGTGGTCTACACCCTCGGCGACCTGTGGCACGCCGGGGCCGGGGCGGCGCTTGCCTACGACCTCGCCGCCCCGGACGCCATCGGCGCCTACCAGGGAGTCGACACGCTGCTCGCCGGGCTGGCCCGCGCGGCGGGGCCAGCGTTGCTGACCTGGCTGATCCTCGGCGGTGGCCCGATCGGCTGGCTGGCCCTGGCCGGGCTGCTCGCCGGCACCGGCCTGGCCGTGCCACCGCTCACCCGACGGGCGCTGGCGAACCGCGCCCAGCCGCTTCCGGCCAGCGATCAGCCGATCTCCTCGTCGACGTAGCACCACCGCCAGGCCTCGCCGGGCTGGGCCGAGCGGATCACCGGGTGGCCGGTGGACGCGTAGTGCTTGCTCGCGTGCTGGTTCGGCGACGAGTCGCAGCAGCCGACCTGCCCGCAGCTCAGGCAGGTGCGCAGATGCACCCAGTAGGTCTCGCCGATGGCGACGCAGTCCGCGCACTCGTCAGGGGTACGCGCCTCGGCGGCACCCGCCTCGGTCAGGTGCTCACAGCTCACTTCTCGACCTCCCGCAACAATGATTCTTCCAGGTCCAGGTCACGATAGGCCCGCACCAACACCTCCTCAGGAATTCGACCGGCGTCCCGGGCGGCCCGGAACACATCCCGCTCGGCGTCGATCATCCTCTGCCGGAGTCGACCGTACGCCTGCGACGGCGTTTCCCGTTCGGTGCCACCGAGCCGCTCCCAGGCCATGTTGTTGCGATCCTCAAGGGCGCGGCGCAGCCGGTCCACCACCGCCTCGGGGGCGCTGTCGGCCAGTTCGTCGAGGCGTTCCTGGGCAGCCCTGCTGGCCTGTTGCTGCACCCCGGCAGCCGACAACGCGTCCTGCACCGGGTCGTCCTGGGGCAGTTTCAGCCGGCGGGCGACCAGCGGCAGCGTGGCGCCCTGGCCGACCAGGGTGACCACGATCACCGCGAAGGCCAGCCAGATGAACAGGGCCCGGGGGTACGGCTTGTCGTCGGCCAGGGTCAGCGGCAGGGCCAGAGCGGCGGCCAGCGTCACCACGCCGCGCATCCCGGCCCAGCCGATGACGATCGGGATCCTGGGTGACGGGGCCGAGTCCCGGCGGCGGATCCGGGGAACCAGCCGGGCCAGGTAGGTGGCCGGGAAGAGCCAGACGAAACGGGTCAGGACGACTGTGGCGAGCACCGCGACGGTGATCAGCGCGAGCGACCCGGCGGGCTCGTCGAGGTCGCGCAACACCTCCCGCAGTTGCAGGCCGACGAGCAGGAACACCAGCCCTTCCAACAGGAACCGGACCAGCCGCCAGAACGCGCCGGTCTGCAACCGGGAGGCCGCCGAGAGCAGCTGGGACAGCTTGTGGCCGAGCGCCAGGCCGGTGACCACCACCGCGACCACGCCGGAGGAGTGCACCGCCTCGGCGGCGAACACCACAGCGAACGGGATGATCAGCGACAGTGCGTTGTCAAGCAGCGGATCGGTGATCCGCCGGTGCAGGAAACCGAAGACCACCGCACCGAGCGCGCCGATCAGGATGCCGCCGCCGGTGGCCCGCAGCACCTCGATCGTCACGTCGGTGGCGCCGACCGCCGAGCCGGCGGTGGCCATCGTGGCGACCCGCAGCAGCACCAGCGCGGTGGCGTCGTTGACCAGGCTCTCCCCCTCCAGGATGGTGACCACCCGGCGGGGCAGCCCGACCCGGCGCGCGACAGCGGTGGCGGCCACCGCGTCCGGCGGGGCGACCACCGCGCCGAGCGCCAGGCAGACCGCGAACGGCGCCTGCGGCACCAGCAGGTGCAGCACGAACCCGACCACGAAGGCGGTGAACAGCACCAGGCCGACCGCGAGCAACAGGATCGGCCGGATGTTGTTCTTGAACGCCGGCACCGAGGTTTCCAGCGCGGCGACGTACAGCAGCGGCGGCAGGATGCCGACCAGGACCAGCTCCGGGTCGAGTTCGACGTGCGGAACGCCCGGCACGAAGGAGAGCGCCAGGCCGAGCACGACCAGCACGATCGGCGCCAGCAGGCCGAGCCGGCGGGCCAGCGCCGCACCAAAGGTGGCGATCGCCAGGAAGACGACTACCGGAAACAGGCTTTCCATGGGATACGAGCCTAGGGGTGCCGCCGATGCGTGCCTCGATCAGCCGGTCGGCCGCAGCTTCGGCAGCACCTCGGCGCCGAACGTGTCGATGAAGCCGCGCTGTTCCTGCCCGACGTGGTGCAGGGCGATCTGGTCGAAGCCGAGTTCCAGGTACTCCTCCAGCCAGCCGACGTGCCGGCCCAGGTCGGCCGAGACGTTCACCACCTCGGCGACCCGCTGCGCCGGCACGTCGGCGGAGACCGCGTCGAAGTGCTCGGCGGTCTCCAGGTCCCAGCAGACCGGCGGGGCGAAGACGTTGCTGCGCCACTGGTCGTACGCGATGGCCTCGGCCTGCGCCTGATCCGGCGCCCAGGAGACGTGCACCTGCAGGTGCAGCGGACCGCGCCCACCGGCGTCCCGGTACGCGTCGATCATCTCGCGCAGGTGCGCCACGGGGGCGTTCACGGTGATCAGCCCGTCGGCCCACTCGGCGCACCAGCGGGCGGTGGCCACGCTGACGGCGGCGCCGACAAGTGCGGGCGGCTGCTCGGGGCGGGTCCACAGCCGGGCCCGGTCCACCCGGACCAGGCCGTCGTGGCTGACCTCCTCGCCGGCCAGCAGCGCGCGGATCACGTCCACGCACTCGCGCAGGCGGGCGGCGCGCACGTCCTTGCGCGGCCACGGGTCGCCGGTGATGTGCTCGTTGCTGGCCTCGCCGGTGCCCAGCGCCGCCCAGAACCGGCCCGGGTACATCGCGCCGAGGGTGCCGATGGCCTGCGCGATGATCGCCGGGTGGTACCGCTGGCCGGGCGCGTTCACGACACCGAACGGCAGGCCGGTGGCCTGCAGGGCGGCACCAAGCCAGGACCAGGCAAAGCCGGACTCGCCCTGCCGGGCGCTCCACGGGGAGAAGTGGTCGGAGCACATGGCGGCGTCGAAGCCGGCCCGCTCGGCGTGTTTCACCGCCTCGAGGAGTGCGCGCGGGCCGATCTGCTCATGGGAGGCGTGAAAACCGAACGTCGTCATGGGCGCACCTCCTACCCATGACGGCGTCGGCTGATGCCTGCGGGCTATTCCGCGTGTGCCCCCGCGCCGGCCGAGGCAGCGCCCTCGCCCACCCAGACCGTCTTGGTGTTGCAGAACTCCCGCATCCCCAGCGCCGACAACTCGCGCCCGTAGCCGGAGTTCTTCACCCCGCCGAACGGCAACTCCGGGTACGAGGTGGTCATGCCGTTGATGAAGACGTTGCCCGCGTCCAGGTCGGTGGCGAAGCGCTCCTGCTCGGCCGGGTCCCGGGTCCAGGCGTTCGAGCCGAGCCCGAAGCTGGTGCCGTTGGCGACCTCGATCGCCTCCTCGTACGAGGACACCCGGAACAGCCCGGCGACCGGGCCGAAGACCTCCTCGGACCACATCCGCATCTGCGGGGTGAGGTCGGTGACCACCGTCGGCGGGTAGAACCACCCGTCGCCGGATGGCGGCTCGCCGCCGCAGAGCACTGTGGCGCCGTTGTCGACAGCGTCGCGGACCTGGGCGTGCACCTCGTCACGGCCCCGCTCGCTGGCCAGCGGCCCCACGTCGGTGTCCGGGTCCATCGGGTCGCCGACGCGCAGCGCGGCCATGTTCGCGGCGAACTTCGCGGCGAAGGCGTCGAAGACGTCGGTGTGCACGATGAACCGCTTCGCGGCGATGCAGGACTGGCCGTTGTTCTGGCAGCGGGCGGTGGTGGCCACCTCGGCGGCCCGGTCCACGTCGGCCGAGGGCATCACGACGAACGGGTCGCTGCCGCCGAGTTCGAGGACCGTCTTCTTCAGCTCCCGCCCGGCGATCTGGGCGATGGACCGGCCGGCCGGCTCACTGCCGGTGAGCGTGGCGGCACGGACCCGGGGGTCGCTCAGGATCCGGTCGACGGCCTCCGAGCCGACCAGCACCGTGGTGAAGGCGCCCTCGGGGAAGCCGGCCCGGCGGAACACGTCCTCCAGCAACAGGGCGGTCTGCGGCACGTTCGAGGCGTGCTTGAGCAGGCCGGTGTTGCCGGCCATCAGCGCCGGGGCCGCGAACCGCATCACCTGCCAGAGCGGGAAGTTCCACGGCATCACCGCGAGCACCACACCGATCGGCTGGTAGCGGATGAACGCCCGGGTCGCCTTCACCGCGTCGGCGTCGGCCGGCTCGTCGGCGAGGAACGCGGGGGCGTGGTCGGCGTAGAAGCGGGCCGCCGTGGCGCACTTGGTCACCTCGGCCTGCGCGGAGGCGTACGTCTTGCCCATCTCGGTGGTCATGATCCGGGCGATCTCGTCACGCTCGGCGTCCAGCAGGTCGGCGGCGGCCCTCATCCACCTGGCGCGCTCGTCGACGCTCGTCGTCCGGAGCTGCTGGTAGGCGAGGTCGGTGCGCTCGATGGCACCGTCGAGTTGCTCGGTGGACATCGCCTCGTAGGTCTTGAGCACCTGTCCGGTGGCGGGGTTGGTGGTGGCGATGTGGGGCATCTCGTCCTCCTGTCACTCGAACAACGAGTGTCGTACGCCCGGCTCCTCGCGGCGGCGGGCGGCGCGGCGGCGCTGGATCACGACCAGGTCGACCACGGCGACCACGGCGAAGATCGCACAGAGTACGCCGAGCCAGGCGATGCCGGCCCAGAACGCCAGCACCGCGAACACCACCATGGTCACCAGCCCGAAGCTGGCGAGGGTGAGCCGGAGATTGAGGGCGCTGTTCGCGTGGCCGACCGTGCCACGGGCGCGCCGGGGCTGCGATCTCGTCATAACCCCCGACCTACCCCCGATCGGCCCGGTTAACCGGTACCGCGCGCTCGCACCTGCCGGTGTGGTGGTGTGCTCCGGCACATCCGATCGCGCCGTGGCCCCCGATGCCCGCAGGATGGGCGCATGTCAATGACCCTCGCCGTGCCGGTGACCGTCGCCATCGCCCGCCGTGTCGACCCGACGCGGTCCAGCGAGATGGTGGCCTGGATGCGGGCCGGCACCGCGCTGGCCGAGGCGTTCCCGGGTTTCCTCGGCGCCGGCTGGGTGCAGAGCGGCCCCGGTTCGCCGGAGTGGCACATGCTCTACCGCTTCGCCGACGCCGAGACGCTGCACCGGTGGGAGGAGTCACCGCAGCGGCACTGGTGGCTCAGCTCGGCCCAGGGCATCGTCGAGCACACCCGGGTCGAGCGGCGGACCGGCATCGAGGGCTGGTTCGACCCGCCGCTTGAGCACTCGGTCGACCCGGTCGAGCCGGTCGGGCCTACCTCGCCGCCGAGGTGGAAGCAGGCGGTGACCATCTGGTTGGCGTTCTTTCCGCTGAGCCTCAGCGCGACCCTGTTGACCAGTCACTTCCTCGCCGCCGTGCCGTTGGCGGCGCGGGTGCTGCTGATGACGCTCTGCCTGACCCCACTGATGACCTATCTGGTGCTGCCGCGGATCACCCGGGCCCTGCACGGGTGGCTGCACGGCCAGCCGGCAGCGCGGCGGGATTAAACCACCTCGCCGGCCCGGCCGCCGGCACTCTGCCGCATAGCCGACAGCAGGTTCCCGGCACACCACGTCCTATGCATAGAGTTATCGGGCTGTCGCTCTGCGCTGCGGAACGGGGGACGTCATGCCTCGACGGTGGGTCGCCGCGCTGGCCTGTCTCGTCGCACTCGTCGCGTTGGCCTGCGAGGGTGGTACGTCCGCGACGCCCCGCCCCACCCGCAGCGGCCCGGCGTCGAGCGGGCCGGGTGGCATCGCCGCTCTCGGCGACTCGATAAGCACCGGCTTCGCCTCCTGCCTGGTGCTCACCTCCTGCGAGCGCAACTCCTGGTCCACCGGCGACGGCCTGCGGGTGCGCAGCCACTACCGGCGGCTGCTCGACCAGAATTCGGCGATCCGCGACCGGACGTACAACCACGCCCGGGCCGGCGCCCGCGCGGACGCCCTCGAAGGGCAGGCCCGGGCGGCGGTACGCGACCGTCCCGACTACGTCACGGTGCTCATCGGCGCCAACGACGTCTGCCGGGGTGGAGTGGACGCGATGACCCCGGTGGCGCGGTTCCGGGCCGACGTGGACCGGGGGCTACAGGTGCTGCGCAGCGGCCGGCCGAAGGCCCGGGTGCTGGTGGTGAGCATCCCCGACCTGTACCGGCTCTGGGAGGTCGGGCACGACGATCCACGGGCGGTCCGCGCGTGGCGGCGGGGCGTCTGCCCGGCCCTGCTGGCCGAGGCCACCTCGACGGCACCCGCTGACCAGGCACGCCGGGCGGCGGTCCGGGACCGGATCGAGGCGTACAACGCCGAACTGGTCGCGGCCTGCCGGGCGTACGGCTCGCGCTGTCGGCACGACGGCGGCGCGGCGCACCGGGTCCGGTTCACCCTGGACCTGCTCAACCCGCTCGACTGGTTCCATCCCAACACCGCCGGCCAGGGCCGACTGGCCGAGGTGACCTGGCGTCCCTCCGGGATGGCCAGCTGACCGCTCCGGGCGGGCGGTCAGGGTAGCCGAGGTCCCGGGAGGGCGCTGCCGCCCCGAGGCCGGTAGAGGGCGCGGGAACGCTGGGCGAGCTCCTTCGTGGCCGACGAGTTGGCCCAGGTGCCGAGCACGATGGCCGCCCCGGGGATGATCTTGGCGACGACCCGCTTGGCGGCCCGGACGCCGGCCATCTGGGCCAGCCGGACGCCGAGTTGCAGCATCACCCGACCGAGTGGGCGCTGGCCACCCAGACCGAACAGGGCGTCGGCGCGTTCCCGGCCGGCGGCCACCCCGAGCGCCAGTCGGGCACTCTCGGCGACCTTGTGCACGCGCTGCAGCACAAGAAGGTCGGTGGCCCGGTCGCTGTGCAGCGGATCGACGTCGTAAGCGGCAGCGATGTGCAACACCATCCGGGCCTGGGTCCAGGCCAGCACGCCCACGTCGATCACGGCGCCGGGTAGTCCGGCCGCGCCGGAGACCGCGCCCGAGAGCCGGGCCAGGTTGACGAACTTGCGCGTCGCCTGGTCGGCCAGGGCGTCGGACGACACCCCGGGCTGCTCGGCGCGGGCCCGGTCGGCCCACTGCTCGGCTTCCGGCCCGAGCCGGCGCACCGCCTCCAGGGCGAGGTGCTCCGGGGCGTACTGGGGGTCGTCGCGCATCCGGTCCCAGAGACGGGCCGGCGGACCCTCGGCGGTGTCCGCCGGCCCGGCGGGCAGGTCGACGGACGGCTGGGGAGTAGGGGCGGCAGGCTGGCCGCCGACGGGCGGAGTGTCGGTCACCGGGTCTCCCCTGGAATGGGAATGGCGGACAGGGCGGCCGATGGGGCGGTCAGCGGCGGCGGTTGGACAACCGGGCCGCCAGACCCTTGAGCTTTTCCTGGTTAGCGGGCTTGGCCATCTCCCGACGACCTCGCTCGACCAGTTGCTGCCCCTTCGGCGATCTCAGGAACGTGGTGATCCGCTGCATCAGTGACATGGCGTCCTCCTGTCGATGATCCCGTTGTCATGTGTACCCCGTAACCGCAACACATGTACCCGGGATGCGACAGCCTCAACCTTGACCGTCCACAGTGGGCGGAAGACTATCGTCCCGCCGGCATGATGGCGTCGACGACCCGGGTGGCCCGCCACTCGTGCTGCTGGTAGTGCTCGGGGTACGCGGAGACCTGCACCGCCTGGGCCGCGTCGGTGAGCCGCATCCGCTCCCAGCCGGGCACCTGCTCCAGCGCGCTGAGAAACTGTCGGGTCGCGAACTCGGGATCCATCAGCCGGCCCACCGGGCCCCAGCCGCTGCTGGAACGCTGCTGGAACAACCCGACCGAGTCGTGGTCCCAGCCGACGCCCTGGTGTGGGTAGTCCTGCGACTCGGGCAGCACACCACTCGCCACGTTGTAGAGGTTGCTCTCCTGCATGGCGGTGGCGACCGCGATCACCAGGCCCCGGCGGGGCACCCCCATCTTGCGGCCGGCGCGCACGATCGCCGCGGCGTTCTCCATCTGGGCCTCGTCCAGCCCGACGACGGGCGCCGGTTTGGTCGGGCGGGCCGGTGCGACCTTGCGGGCGGGTGCCGCGGTGTCCGGGTCACCGGGGGTCGCCGTGGCCGACGGCGCCGGGGCGGCGGCGCGATCGTGACCACGGGAGGCCGCGTCCTGCTGCTCGGCGCGTTGCGCCAGCTCCGAGCTGGCGGGCGGGCCGGAGCGGGTCGCCCCGCCGGGCTTCTCGTCGCCCACCTGGGCGACCGCGGTCAGGCCGAGGCAGCAGACCACACCGGTGGCCAGCGCCAGCTGGGCCCGGCGTCGACCGTTCAGGTCCCGGACGTACGCCCGGAGTCGACTCGCGGCGGTTGTCCGTTCGGCTGAGGCGCCATCCTCCGTATCGGCAGTGGCGCTGCTCGGGGCGTACGGGTCGTCGAGGGTGCCGTCGTCACGCATCAACCGAGGCTAGGCAGGGGGAAACCCCGATCACGCACGGTGATCACGTGGTGATTCCCACAGATCGGGGCCACCCTGGTGGACGACGTGGCCGGGGCGACCCGCCCGAGGAACATTCCTCGCGTACCGGATGAATGCGGCGGTGCGCGCAGGCCGACACGGCCGGTGACTGTCGGGTACATCGGACCCCCGGTCGAGACATGATCGACAAACTGGGCCGTTGGGTCGAACCACCCCTCGGCCGATCGGCCGAGGGCAAACAGTCTGGCGGCGTAATCGGGCGAATAGTCTGGTCCCGCTCATCCCTCGGGCGACGAATCGCCCGGCGCAGGAATGCACCAGGATGGCGGGTACGTTGCCCGAACGGGTGCCCTCCATCGCGTCGGCGCCCCGCAGGCACATTTCAGGGAGGTCCGCACCGGTGCTCGACCCACACGAGCTCTACCAGCTCACCGACGATCTGCCCGACCTCGGGCAGCCGGTTCTGATCCAGGCCCTCACCGGGTTCGTGGACGCCGGTAATGCCAGCCGGCTGGCGCGCGAGCAGCTGCTCACCTCGCTTGAGGGTCGACCGATCGCCACCTTCGACGTCGACCAGCTCTTCGACTACCGGTCGCGCCGACCGGTGATGACCTTCGTCGAGGACCACTGGGAGAGCGTGGACGCGCCCACGCTTGAGCTGCACCTGCTGCGGGACGACGACGAAACCCCCTTCCTGCTGCTCACCGGCCCCGAGCCGGACCTGCAGTGGGAGCGGTTCGTGGCCGCGGTGGCCGGGCTGGCCGCCCGCCTGGACGTCCGGCTCACCGTGGGGCTGAACTCGATCCCGATGGCGGTGCCGCACACCCGACCGACCGGAGTGACGGCGCACGCCACCCGCCCCGAGCTGATCGCCGGATACGAGCCCTGGCTGCAACGCGTCCAGGTGCCCGGCAGCGTCGGGCACCTGCTGGAGTTCCGCCTCGGCAAGCAGGGTCGCGACGCGTTGGGCTTCGCCGCCCACGTGCCGCACTACGTGGCGCAGACCGAATACCCGGCCGCCGCCGAGGTGCTGCTCAGCTCGGTGTCGCGCAGCACCGGGCTGCTGCTGCCCGGCGACGGGCTCCGCTCGGCCGCCGAGGTGGTCCGGGTGGAGATCGACCGCCAGGTCGCGCAGACCGAGGACGCCGCCGCCCTGGTCCAGGCTCTGGAGGAGCAGTACGACGCGTTCGCCCGCGGTCGAGGTGAGAAGAACCTGCTCGCCGCGGACGCCGGGCCGCTGCCCACTGCCGACGAGCTGGGCGCGGAACTGGAGCGGTTCCTGGCCGAACAAACCCGTCCCGGCGACACCCCGGGCAGCTGACCCGGCGTACCGGGGGCGGATGCGGCAGGCTGGGGGCATGCGCCTGGCGACCTGGAACGTCAACTCGGTGAAGGCCCGCCTCCCCCGGCTGCTGGAGTGGCTGGCCGACACCGGGCCGGACGTCGTCTGCCTGCAGGAGACAAAGTGCCCGGACGGCGCCTTCCCGGTGACCGAGGTGGGCGCGTTGGGTTACACGGTGGCCAGCCACAGCGACGGCCGGTGGAACGGAGTCGCCATCCTGTCCCGGGTCGGGCTGGACGACGTCCGGGTCGGGTTCGCCGGTGAGCCCGGCTTTCCCGAGCCCGAGGCCCGCGCCATCTCCGCCACCTGCGACGGGGTGCGGGTCTGGTCGGTGTACGTGCCGAACGGCCGGACACCCGAGGACCCGCACTACGCGTACAAGCTGGCCTGGTTCGCGGCGCTGCGCGACGCGGTGGCTGCCGAGTTGTCCGGTGGGCTACCGCTTGTCGTCTGCGGCGACTTCAACGTCGCCCCGACCGACGCCGACGTCTGGGACCCGGCGGTCTTCACCCACTCCACCCACGTCACCCCGGCGGAGCGGGCGGCCCTCGCGGCACTTCGCGACCTGGGCCTCGTCGACGTGGTGCCGACCCCGATGAAGGGGCCACACCCCTTCACCTACTGGGACTACCGGGCCGGGATGTTCCACCAGAACAAGGGCATGCGAATCGACCTGGTGTACGCGTCCGCGCCGTTCGCCCGCGCTGTCGGTTCGGCCTACGTGGACCGGGAGGCCCGCAAGGGCAAGGGACCCTCCGACCACGCCCCGATCGTGGTCGACGCGGAGCTGGTGCCTGCGGTCGACGGGTTCTGAGTAGCTAGGGTGGGCAGATGGCAGTCGTGAAGATCAACGCAATCGAGGTCCCGCCTGGCGCCGGCGCGGAGTTGGAGAAGCGGTTCGCCGCCCGCGCCGGCGCTGTGGAAAACTCCCCCGGCTTCCTCGGCTTCGAGCTGCTCCGACCGGTGGCCGGTGAGACCCGATACTTCGTGTACACGAAGTGGGAGAGCGAAGAGGCGTACCAGGCGTGGGCCGCCGGCCCGTCGCGGGCCGCCCACGCTGGCGCGCCCGGCGAGCAGCCCCGCCCACCGGTCGCCACCGGGGCCAGCCTGCTGGAGTTCGAGGTGGCGCTGCACGTCCCCCACCCCTAGGCCGCGTCTGACAATGATCACTTTGCTGGTTGGCGGAGCGGCCGAGGTCGATAGCGGCATCCCCGGGGCCTCTTCAGCGGTGGCCTTGGGCGGGTGGCGTGGGCTGCCCGAGGACCGCTTGCGACTCGTCGACGAGTCCGGTCAGGCGCGCGACCTCGGTGTCGGTCAATTGTTCGGCAACTTCGGAAGCTGCGATGTTGGACCGCAGGTGGTCGGTACTGCTCGTGCCGGGGATGACGACAATGGAAGGCGAACGGCGCAGCAGCCAGGCCAGTGCGATCTGGGCCGGTGTGGCGCCTAGGCGCTCTGCTGGGCCGGTCAGCTCCTGGTGGCCGCTGAGCCGTCCGGCGGCCAGCGGGAAGTAGGGGATGAAGAGGATGCCCTGGGTCTCGCAGTCGGCGAGGACCTGGACGCCGCTGCGGTCAAGCAGGTTGAAGCGGTTCTGCACCGCCGCGATGGGGGTCATTCGCTGGGCGCGGGCCAGCACCTGCGGGGACGCGCCGGACAGGCCGATGCGGCGGATCAGCCCCTGGTCTCGCAGCTGGACGAGTGCGCCGAGCGACTCCTCCAGCGGTACGTCCTGGTGCGCACCGGGGGTGTCGCCGACGAGCCGGAGGTAGGTCAGCTCGCTCGCGTCCATTCCCATGTCGGTAAGGGCCTCGTGAACCTGCCGCCGGACCGTCTCCGGGCGACCGTCGACGATCCAGGACTTGTCCGGGCCGCGCTCTGCGCCGACCTTGTTGCCCACGATCACGCCCTCGGGGATCGGTCCCAGCGCCTGCCCGATCAGCTGGTTCACCGTTCGTGGCCCGTAGGCGTTCGCGGTGTCGAAGAAGGTCACGCCCAGCTCGACAGCCAGGCGCAACACCCGCCGCGCCGCCTCCGGGTCGTCCGGGAATCCCCAGACCTGAGGGCCCGCAAGCTGCATGGCGCCGTATCCCACACGATTCATCGGCCTCTCCTGCCGTATCACTGCGACGGTATTTCCCGTATCGCTGACCGAACCAGTGATACGCCTTATGCCGTAGCATTGCAACCGTGGATGATGCGAAGACCCGCAGTCGCCGGCAGATCCTGGAAGTCGCAGCCGAGCTGTTGGAACGGGAGGGCGCCCAGGCGCTCTCCACCCGCGCCGTCGCAGCGGCGGCAGGCATCCGTGCCGCCTCCCTGTACCAGCTCTTCGGCGACAAGGACGGGCTCCTCTCGTCGCTGGCCATCCACGGCTTCGACCTTTACCTGGCGCAGAAGCACACCTTGTCGTCGAGCGGCAACCCGGTCGACGACATTCGCCGCGGATGGGACATGCATGTCGACTTCGGCCTGAAACACCCCGCCTTCTACCTGCTGATGTACGGCACCGACCGCCCCGGCCGGCGCCCACCTGCCGCGCGGGAGGCTCAGGAACTCCTCATGACGTTCCTCGGCCGCGCCGCCTCCGACGGCCGCCTACGGGTGCCGCCCGTCCTTGCCGCCCACCTCACGCTGGCAGCGGTAACCGGCACCACGCTCTCCCTGATCGGCATCCCCGAGAGCGAACGCGACCCGGAGGTCTCACCGCGCATGCGGGAAGCACTCATCGACGCCCTGACCACCGACACGGGCCCGGCCCCGGACTCCACCCTCGCCGCTCGCGCCCTCGCGCTCGATGCCGCCCTCGGCGGGACGGATCCAACTAGCGTCCCGCTCCGCCCCGTCGAGACCGCACTCCTGCAGGACTGGCTTCAGCAACTCGCCCACTAGGTGACTCGCAGGCCACTTGTCAGACACGGCCTTGGCAAGGCATTGGGGTACGTCGAGCGACAGCCCGGCCGCCACCGAGCAGACCCGGCCGCCGGTGTGCCGCGCATGCCGCACCGCAGCCGAATCACGTCGGGCCGACTGCCTCCGTTGATAGCCTCGATTCGGTCCGTGCGGTAGCCGGCCGCCAGTCGCCCTGCCTGCCGTCGCACGCCGTTCGCTCACTGTGCATCCCAAGCTGCGGGGGGTCCTGGCCGTGTTCGACGGGTTCGAAGAGTTCGACATCGCCACCTCCGGCGCGACGATCCACGGCCGCCGGGGCGGAAACGGACCGCCTGTCCTGCTCCTCCACGGCATCCCCGAGACGCATCTCATGTGGCACCAGGTCGCGCCCCGTCTCGCCGAGCACTTCACTGTCGTCGCCACCGACCTGCGAGGCTGGGGCGACAGCGGCACCCCGCCGAGCACCGACGACCATGAGCCGTACAGCATGCGAGCCATCGCCCGCGACCAGGTCGAGGTGATGCGGAGCCTGGGCCATGAGCGGTTCCGACTCGTCGGCCATGACCGTGGGGCGCGCTGCGCGTACCGTCTCGCGCTTGACGAACCGGACGTCGTCACCCGGCTGGCCGTCATGGACGTCGTCCCCATCGGGGATGCCTACAACCGTGCCGACAAGGCGTTCAGTCTCTCCTACTGGGTCTGGTCGTTCCTGGCCGCACCGGCGCCGGTGCCCGAGCAGTTCATCGGCGCGGCACCCGCCGTGCTCGTCGACTACATGCTCGACACCTGGCCCGAGGTGAAGGACGCCTTCCCGCCCGAGGTGCGGGCGGCGTACGTCAAGCAGTTCAGCGACCCGGCCACAGCGCACGCGATCTGCGAGGAGTTTCGTGCCGCCGCGACCCTGGACTACCAACAGGACGAGGCGGACCGCGGCCACCGGAAGATCACCTGCCCGGTGCTGTTCCTCTGGAGTCAACGCGGCCAGGTCGCCAAGCTCTACGCCGACCCGCTCGCGATCTGGCGGGAGTGGGCCCATGACGTGCGCGGCGAGCCCGTGCCGGTCGGGCACTTCATCCCGGAGGAGGCACCCGAGCAGACCACCCGCCAACTCCTCGACTTCCTGAGCTGACGCCCGCGCGGTCAGGGCTTGCGGGAGGACTGGAGGGTGGCGAAGGCGATCACGTTGTCGGCGTAGCCGGTGCGCCCGCCGATGAACTGGCCACCACAGGTGATCAGCCGCAGCCCGGCGGGGCCGTCGTGGCCGTAGATGCGGTCGGCCGGCAACTGGTCCTTCGGGAAGTGCTCCACGCTGTCGACCTTGAAGACCACCGTCGACCGGTCCGCGCGGGCCACCTCGATCAGGTCGCCCGGCTTCAGCTTGCCCAGGTCGTAAAAGACCGATGGCCCGCTCTTGGTGTCCACGTGCCCGACGATCACCGCCGGGCCGGGTTCGCCGGGCGTGGGACCACGGTCGTACCAGCCGGTCTCGTTGTGCCGCTCCAGCGGCGGTACGGCGATCGAGCCGTCCCGGGCCTGCCCGACGGGCGCCACCGGCGCGGCCACCTTGATGGCGGGCACGGTGAGGCGCACCGGGCGGCTGGCCGACAACCCGACCGACTCGCTGCGGGCCGGGCGGTCCCCGCCCGCCGGGGCGAAGTCGAGCGGGCCGACCGAGCGGCCCAGCCCTGCCCCGGTGGCGAAGACCCCGACCAGCACCAGCACCACGGCCAGCGGCACCGACCAGGGGCTACGACCAGGAGGTCGGCTGCGCCGCGGGGCCACCGCGGTCGGCGGACGAGCGGCCATACTCGGGCGGTCCGGGACCAGCGGACTGTCGTCGAGCGGCAGGCGATGGGCCTCGAAGCGGTCGTCCACCGGCACGCGGTCGGCCCGTGCCGGGCGCGAGCCGGGGGCCGGGCGAGGGCCGGGCGGCGGCGACGCGGGTCGGAAGATCTCCATGGCGGCCTCAGCCCCGCGCAGTGCCGCGGGCCGGACGCGGCCGGCGCAACGCCACGACGGCGAGGACCATCCCGGTGACGGTCAGCGCCGCGCCGCCGGGCAGCAGCAGCTTGCCGGTCGTCCCGTTGGCACTCCCACCGAAACCGGTGGCCGGACCGCGACTGGGCTGGACCGGAACCTTCTTGACCACCTGGAGCATGGTCGAGGCGGTCTCACCGTCACGGCACTCCAGCTTGACCCGGTAGTTGCCGGGGCGCGTGCGCTCGCGCACCATCGGCGCCGCGGTGAGCAGGCCGTGCTGCGGCTGTACGCCGATCGCGCCGAAGGCGTCGGAGACGACAGTGGCGCCGACCGAGTTGTCCCGACAACTGGCCCGGATCCCGACCAGGTAGCCGGGCTGCACCGTGCTGGGGCTCACCTCGACGAAGATGTCCACCGCCGGTGTCGGCTGCGGTGCGCCACCCGGTGGGCCTTCCGGTTGCGGCGCGGCGGCGACGAACGCGGTCCCCCGGGCCGCGGGCGCGGCAACCTCCGGCGTGCCGGACCGGGGTGCGGCATGGGCGGGCGCGGTGAGCAGGAGTGCGGTGAGCAGGGGGCCGGTGAGGGCGGTCAGCACCGACAGGGTCACGCCGCAGCGGGTCACTGTCACGATGCCCCCTCTCGACGCCGCGCGGCCGAGTCGGGCAGCGGTGCACCCGACCTGCCGTACCAGTTGGATCCTCTCATTTCCGGTCGCACATCACATCCGATTCGCTGGCGGCGTCGCGTACGCTCGGGTCGCTGTGACCGCCACCGACAATGACCCCGCCGTCCCGCCCGTGAGCCGGACGATCCGCACGTTCCATCCCCGCCGGGGTCGGATGAGCGACCGGCAGACCGACGCGCTGACCCGGCTCTGGCCCGCGTACGGCCTGACAGTGCCGGACGGACCGGTCGTGCCCGTCGACCTGGCTGACCTGTTCGGTCGCCGGGCCCCGGTGGTGCTGGAGATCGGCTCGGGCATGGGCGACAGCACCGCTGCGATGGCCGCCGCTGACCCGGATCGAGATTATCTGGCGGTCGAGGTGCACACGCCGGGAATCGCCAACCTGCTCGACCTGGTGGACCGGCACGGGCTGACGAACGTGCGGGTGGCAAAGGGCGACGCGTTGTCCCTGGTCAGCGGCCTGCCGGTGGATGTGCTGGACGCCGTACACGTCTTCTTTCCGGACCCGTGGCCGAAGGCCCGCCACCACAAGCGGCGGATCATCCAGCCGGCGCACGTGGCGCTGCTGCGGTCTCGGCTGCGCCCCGGCGGCACGCTGCACTGCGCGACCGACTGGGCCGAGTACGCCGAGTCGATGCGGGACACGCTGGCGGCGGATCCGGAGTTGGTGGACGCCTACGGCGGCTTCGCGCCGCGTCCGGCGCACCGGCCGGTGACGAAGTTCGAGCGGCGGGCGATCACGGCCGGCCGGCCCGTCGCCGACCTGCTCTACCGCCGACGGTGACGCGCCGGGCCGTCCCGCCGGCCCGGACCCACCGGCCCGGACGGGGGTCCGGTGGACACCGGGTTGGCGGAGCGGGGCATGATCCAGGCACCATGGACGGGATATGACGCTCACCGCCGCGCTGCCGACCAGCGCCGACCCCGACACCCTCTTCGACGCGTTCGCCGGCTGGGCGAAGGATCGCGGCCTCGACCTCTATCCCCATCAGGAGGAGGCGGTCATCGAGATCGTCTCCGGCGCCAATTTGATCATGAACACGCCCACCGGCTCGGGTAAGAGCCTGGTGGCGATCGCCGCGCACTTCGCCGCCCTCGCCGACAGCCGGACGACCTTCTACACCGCGCCGATCAAGGCGCTGGTGTCGGAGAAGTTCTTCGCGCTGTGCGAGGTCTTCGGCGCCGAGAACGTCGGCATGCTCACCGGTGACGCCAGCGTCAACGCCGACGCCCCGATCATCTGCTGCACCGCGGAGATCCTTGCCAACCTGGCGCTGCGCGAGGGCGCGAAGGCCGATGTCGGCCAGGTGATCATGGACGAGTTCCACTTCTACGCCGAGCCCGACCGGGGTTGGGCGTGGCAGGTGCCGATCATCGAGCTGCCGCAGGCACAGTTCGTCCTGATGTCGGCCACCCTGGGGGACACCACCCGGTTCGTCGACGACCTGACCCGGCGTACCGGGCGGCCGACCGCCGTCGTCCGCTCGGCCGAGCGGCCGGTCCCGCTGATCTTCTCGTACGCGATGACGCCGCTGCACGAGACACTTGAGGAGCTGCTGGAGACCAAGCAGGCCCCGGTGTACGTGGTGCACTTCACCCAGGCCGCCGCGCTGGAACGCGCCCAGGCGCTGATGAGCGTCAACGTCTGCTCCCGGGCCGAGAAGGACATGATCGCCGAGGCGATCGGTGCCTTCCGGTTCACCTCCGGCTTCGGCAAGACGCTGTCCCGGCTGGTCCGGCACGGCATCGGCGTGCACCACGCCGGCATGCTGCCCAAGTACCGCCGGCTCGTGGAGACCCTCGCCCAGGCCGGCCTGCTCAAGGTCATCTGCGGCACCGACACCCTCGGCGTCGGCATCAACGTGCCGATCCGCACTGTGCTGTTCACCGGCCTGTCCAAGTACGACGGGGTCCGGACCCGGCTGCTCAAGAACCGGGAGTTCCACCAGATCGCCGGGCGGGCCGGCCGGGCCGGTTACGACACGATCGGCCGGGTCGTGGTGCAGGCTCCCGAGCACGTCATCGACAACGAGAAGGCGCTCGCGAAGGCCGGCGACGACCCGAAGAAGCGACGCAAGGTGGTCCGCAAGAAGCCGCCGGAGGGCTCGATCGGTTGGGGCCAGCCCACCTTCGACCGCCTCGTCGACGCCGAGCCGGAGCCGCTGACCTCCAGCTTCCAGGTAAGCCACTCGATGCTGCTCAACGTCATCGGCCGGCCCGGGGACGCGTTCACGGCGATGCGGCACCTGCTCACCGACAACCACGAGGAGCCCGCCGCCCAGCGCCGGCACATCCGCCGGGCCATCGCCATCTACCGGGCGCTGCGGGCCGGCGGGGTGGTCGAGGAGTTGCCCGAGCCGGACGAGACAGGCCGGCGGATCCGGCTCACCGTCGACCTCCAACTCGACTTCGCGCTCAACCAGCCGCTCTCCCCGCTCGCGCTGGCCACCATCGAGCTGCTCGACGCCGAGTCCCCGTCGTACGCGCTCGACGTGCTGAGCGTGATCGAGTCGATCCTCGACGACCCCCGGCAGATCCTCTCCGCGCAACAGTTCAAGGCGCGCGGCGAGGCCGTCGCGGCGATGAAGGCCGAGGGCATCGAGTACGAGGCCCGCCTCGAACTGCTCGATGAGGTGACCCACCCGAAGCCCCTCGCCGAGCTGCTGGAGGCCGCGTACGAGATGTACCGGCAGGGCCACCCCTGGGTCGCCGACCACCAGCTCTCCCCCAAGGCCGTCGTCCGGGACATGTTCGAGCGGGCGATGACCTTCACCGAGTACGTGCAGTTCTACGGGCTGACCCGCTCGGAGGGGCTGGTCCTGCGCTACCTGGCCGACGCGTACAAGACGCTGCGCCAGACAGTGCCCGAGGACGCCAAGACCGAGGAGCTGATCGACCTCATCGAGTGGCTGGGCGAGCTGGTCCGCCAGGTCGACTCCAGTCTGATCGACGAGTGGGAGCGGCTGCGCAACCCGTCCGACGTGGCCGAGGTGGCCCAGGCGCACGCCGCCCTCACCGACCGGCCACCGGCGGTGACCCGAAACGCGCGGGCGTTCCGGGTGCTGGTGCGCAACGCGCTGTTCCGCCGCGTCGAGCTGGCCGCGCTGCGCCGCTGGGATCTGCTCGCCGAACTGGACGCCGGCGACGGCTGGGACTACGACGCGTGGTCCGACGCCCTGGGGCCGTACTTCGAGGCGTACGACTCGATCGGGGTCGGTCCGGACGCCCGGGGGCCCGCGCTGCTCATGATCGAGCAGGGCCGGGAGCGGTGGACCGTGCGGCAGATCTTCGACGACCCGGACGGCGACCACGACTGGGGCATCAGCGCCGAGATCGACCTGGCCGCCTCGGACGAGGTCGGCGCGGCTGTCGTCCGGGTCACCGAGGTGGGACAGCTCTGACGCCTGCCCCCGGCTGGACCCGTCGGCTGGTGGCGCTGACTTCCCACACCGTCACATGGACTAACGGTCCTGGGCGGCTGCCTTGATCCGGCGTACCGCCTCGGCCGCGCCACCGTTCCACGGCGTGCCGTGACCGGGCAGGATCCACGTCGCCCCCAGGTCCTCGATGCGGGCGAGCGAGGCGAGCGCCTGCGCCGGGTCGTCGGTGAACGGCGCGGGCTGCGGACCCTGCCGGCCGGTCAGCACGTGTCGGGTGGTCAGCGCGTCGCCGACGAACACGGCGTCGGCGATCGGCACGTGCACGGCGATGCTGCCCGGCGAGTGGCCGGGCATGCCGATCACGCGCGGCTCCCCCGGCAGGTCGAGCACCTCACCGTCGCGCACGGTGCGCACCTCGCTGAGGTACGTGGTGCGCAGCCCGCCCTTGCGGCTCGCGTACCAGAGGAAACCTGCAGTGGCGCCCACCTTGAACGGGCCGAAGGGCGCCTTCGACTTGACCTCGCCGCGGGCGCGGGCGGCGTCCGCTTCGTGCACGTAGACCGGCACGCCGTGCTCACGCCGCAGCCGTTCGGCGAAGCCGATGTGGTCGGTGTCGCCGTGGGTGAGAATCAGACCCCGGACGTCGGCGAGCGAACGACCCATCCGGGACAGCTCGGCGACCAGCTCGGACAGGTGACCGGCGAGGCCGGCGTCCACGACTGTCACGCCCTCCTCGGTCTCGACCAGGTAGGCGGCGACGATGTCGTTGCCGATGCGGTGCAGATGTGGCCCGAGCTTCATGGTGCCTCCCGAAGATGACGCGGCGATCTGATAGCTACGATACATAGCCATCATGCCTAAGGTCCATAGCTATCATGGTGTCGGTCCTCACCACCCGCGAAGGAGCACCGCATGCCGACCCCCGACCGCACCTCGCTCGCCGACATCGTCACGGCCGCCCGCCACATCCTGGAGTCGCAGGGACTCCCCGGGCTGACCATGCAGGCGGTCGCCGAGCGGGTCGGCGTACGCGCACCCTCGCTGTACAAGCGGGTCCGCAACCGCGACGCCCTGATCCGGCTCGTCGCCGAAGCCACGGTCCGCGAGATGGGCGAACAACTCGACGCCGTGGCCGGCAGCGGCGACCCGGGCCGCGACCTGCGCGAGCTGGCCCACGCCTTCCGCGCGTTCGCCCACGCCCATCCGGTCGGCTACCACCTGATCTTCGCCAGCGGCCCCGAGGAGGCCCGGCCCAGCCTCGACACCCTCACCCTGGCCAGCGCCCCCGCCCTGCGCGTCGCCGCCGACCTCGCCGGTCCCGAGCACGCCCTGCCCGGCGCCCGCATGATCACCGCCTGGGTCAACGGCTTCGTCAGCATGGAACTCGCCGGCGCCTTCAACCTCGGCGGCGACCTCGACGAGACCTTCGAGTTCGGCATCGCCCGGCTGACCGCCGCCCTGACGGCCGCCACCCCCGGTCGGCTCGGCCGAACCGGCGGCCGGTGAACGGCGGCCGGTGGCGCCCGCAGGCCCGGACGGCGTCGCGCCGAACACCGGGCAGCACGCCGGCCCGGCCGGCGCCGTTTCGGCGCCCAGATTCACTGGGAGATGTCACAGGTGTCGATTAGAATGTATGTACTAATCGAGTTCCTGACCTGGGAGGACGCCCGTGACCGCGCCCGCCTCCATGCCCCTCACCCCCTACGCCACCCTGCTCGGCTTCACCCGCTACGTCGACCGCACCGGGCCCACCAAGGCGACCTTCGTGGGTGGGCTGCGCAAGCAACGAGCCAGCCGCTCCGGCTTCAACCCGCACGGCCAGTTCGTCAAGGCGCTCAAGGCCGACATCGCCTTCCACACCGGCGGCACCCACCTGACCGGGGTGGTCGACGTGGTCAAGCCCCGCTGGCGCCCGCTCTACCAGGCGCTCGTTCCCGGCGCCACGGCCTGGCTGCACTCCCTCGGTGAGCCCGCCGCCATCGACCTCGCCCAGACCCGCGACGCCCTGGCCATGCTGGGCGACCTGCCCGTCAAGATCAACCCCCATTTCGGGGTACGCCACGCCGACGGCCGCGCCGAAGCGATCCGTCTGCACTTCGACGAGACCCCACCGAGCGAGGAATCGGTGCTGGCCACCCTGCACCTGATGGCCCGACACATGGACGCGGTGCTCCCGCACGCCGAGCCGGTGCTGGTGGATGTCCGCCGTGGCCAGGCCCACCGCATGCCCACCGACGCCAAGCCCGAGCAGATCGAACGGTGGCTGGCCGGCGAAGCTGCCGCCTTCCGCGCCATCTGGTCCACCGCCGCCTAACCTCACCCTCACCCGTCCCACCCCTCCCACCCGTCCCAGCTGTCCGGCCGCGCATTTTGCAAGATCACGCTCGATCCAGGATGGAGTGGCCTCCGTTTCGCCGGAGGCCACTCCATCCCTGTTCGAGCGCGATCATGGGGATAGCGCTGCGCCCGGTCACCGGGGCAGGATCGATGGTTATCCACAGGGACAGCGTGACGCGGAGCTGATCGGTCAGCCTGGAGCGCATGCCGAAAGCTCCTCGACGCCCGCCGCAGTTGCGCGGCCGGGTCTTCCGCGGCTCGACCGCCGTCTCGCAGGGTCTGCTGAGCCGGAACGACCTGCGCAGCTCCGCCTGGCGGCCACTGTTCCGGGACATCTACGCCGACGCCACACTTGAGGTCACGCACCGGGTCAGGTGCACCGCCGTCGGGCGGTTGCTGATCCCACCAGAAGCGGCAGTCGCCGGCCGCTCCGCGGCAGCGGTGTACGGCTGCCCGGCACCCCCGGCGACCGATCCGGTGGACGTGTTGGTTCCCCGAGCAGCCCGGATCGGGCCGACCACGGGTCTCCGGATCCACCGCGGGGAGGTCGAGCCCGGCGACACGGTCGAGCGGGCCGGGGTCCGGGTGACCAGTCCCGCGCGTACCTGCTGGGATCTCGCCCTGTGGCTCGACGTGGTCGAGGCGGTGGTCGTCCTCGACGCCATGCTGGCGAGGCGGCTCACCGACGTGCCAGCCCTGCGCGCGTACGCACTGGATCGGGCCGGTCGACGCGGCTGGCGGAGCCTGCTGCGCGCGGTTGACCTGGCCGATGCCGGGGCGGAGTCACCCCAGGAGTCACGCACCCGGATCGGGCTGGTCCTTGCTGGCCTGCCCCGCCCACAGACCCAGTGGGTCGTCGCCGACCAGGGGCGGTTCGTGGCCCGGCTCGACCTGGCCTGGCCGGAGTTGAAGGTGGCGGTGGAGTACGACGGGCTCTGGCACGACGATCCCGAGCAGTTCCATCGGGACCGCCGCCGGCTCAACCGACTGCTCGGCGACGAGTGGATCGTGCTGCACGTGACTGCCAAGCGCCTCCGGGACGACTTCGACGGCTTCCTCGCCGAGGTCCGGGCCGCCCTACGAGCACGCGCCCGGTCCCGCTGATCACGCTGATCACGCTGATCACGCTGATCGCGCTGATCGCGCTGATCGCGCTGATCGCGCTCGAAGGTGGATGTAGTGGCCTCCCTACACGAGGAGGCCACTACATCCTGGATCGAGCACGATCATGCGCGGCGCGGCGCGGCGCGGACGCGGGTGCGAGCGCGGACACGGGCGCGAGCGCGGACACGGGCGCGAGCGCGGACACGGGCGCGAGCGCGGACACGGG